>CAWUWH010000099.1:0-8315 GCA_963926035.1 uncultured Rhodospirillales bacterium | reverse complement strand
CCTGAGCAGGACAAAGATGATCGCCGAACTTGAGAAGATCAACGGTTTGAACACTGGCATCTTAGCCTGCGACATCACCTGGACGCCGACGGATCGCCATGGCTGCAAGAAATCGGCGGTTGCCGGTTTCATCGACGGTAACCCGACGGTGCTCTCTGCTTGGGGCAATGCCTGGTAATTTAAAGACTACATGGATTTGGCTAGGCTGTTTCGGCTCCTTGGGCGCAATAGCCCGAAGTTGTCGCAGCCCAGCCTTTCTCCCTGTTGTCTTCTCGGCCCTTTACGGTCGTGAAATTTGGTAGAGACGCATGCTTTTTCAATTGACCATCAGCGGAATTGCACAAGGCGCCATTTACGCGCTGATCGCGCTTTCTCTGACCGTGGTGTACCGGGCGACGACCATCGTCAACTTCGGGCATGGCGATTTCGTCATGGCCGGGGCTTTCGTGGTCTACGTTTTGGTAATCATGATCGGGTTGCCTTATGTCCCGGCGGCATTCCTGGCGATCATCATTTTGTTCGCCCTTGGCGTTGCAATCAGCCGCGGCTTCATCGACCCGATTAAGGCGGGGCCTCATATCGGCTTCGCCATGATGAGTATCTCCATCGGCTATGTCCTCAGGGGCGGTGCCCGGACCCTATGGGGGCGCGAGGTTCTACCCATGCCGCAGGTCTTCGACATAGAGCCAATTTTCTTTGGGGATGTGGTCTTTACCGGCGATGCGTTGTTCATCTGCGCCATCGTCGCGGTTCTGATGGTGATTTTCTTCTTGGTTTTCTACAGGACGACGATCGGTACGGTAATTCAGGCTGTTTATCAATCCGAGCGCGGCGCTACCCTGATCGGCATCAACGTTCGTTCGTTCCATGAAATGATGTGGGGCGTCGGCCTTGGTATGGGCGCCATGGCGGGCATTCTGATTGCTCCGATCTCTCTGCTTCATCCTGATCTTGGTGCCTCGTTCCTGATCCGCGGCTTCGCGGCCATGACCCTGGGTGGCTTTGGGTCGCTCGGCGGTGCTGTCCTCGGGGGCCTGTTACTGGGCGTAGCCGAGCAGGTGTTCGGTGCCTATTTGAATTCAGCTCTTATCGACATTACCGCTTACTTGGTGATCGTCGCCGTTCTGGTCATCCGTCCGGCTGGCCTTTTCGGTCGGACGATCGCGGTTCGTATGTAATGGGGATCAAAAAAGATGAATGAACAAACTTCCCCAAATCCGCCCTCTAACCCAAAGGAGGTTGTGGCTTCGATGACGCGAATGCGGCGCATGTTCTATGTGCTGCCGGTCATCGCTTTGGCTATACCTTTTGTCGCCAATGAATATCTCCAGTTCATGGCCAACGCTATCTTGGTCTATTCCCTGGTGACGGTTGGCTTCAACGTGGTTATCGGCAACTTGGGCCAGTTGGCCTTCGCCAATACGGCGTTCTTCGGGCTCGGTGCCTATACCACCGCCATCCTGATGGTCTATGCCGGTATGCCTTATATGCTGGCCGTCGTCGCGGCAGCAGTGGTCGGCGGTCTCGGCGGTTTCCTGGCCAGTGTTACAGCGCTACGCGGCATCCGACTTTATTACCTGGCTATCATCACCTTAGCTTTCGGTGAATTGATGCGTTGGACCTACTTGCATGCCGACGGGATCACCCACGGTTCGGACGGTCTGTTAATGCCGCAACCCAGCTTCTTCGGCATCGCCATGGAAAACGAGACGGTCAAATTCTATGCATTCTTGCTGATTACCGTCGTGCTGATCAAGGCGACCTCCAACCTAATGCGCTCGCGCTTTGGACGGGCCATCGTGGCGATACGCGATAACGAGGCCGCAACAGCATCTCTCGGTATACATACAGCACGCTACATCATTCTGGCTTTCGTCTGGAGTGGTGCGGTGGTCGGTGTCGCCGGGGCTATGTTTGCCGCCTTGACGGAACGTGTGTTCCCTGAATCTTTCAGCCTGACCGAGGTTATTGTGCACTTCGCTATGGTCTTGGTCGGTGGGACGGGCAGCATTATCGGTAGTGTTTTGGGTGCCATTACCCTGACCGCACTGCCAGAATATTTTCGCCAGTTCCCCGGTATGGAGGAACTGTTTTTTGGCATTGTCATCGTCTGCGTTTTGTTGTTCCTACCGAAAGGGCTGGTCAGTCTGCTGCGACGTGTTTCGCCTGTTTTCAACGAACGTTATTATCGGGACTGAAACATGGATCCTCTTCTCAAGCTTGAGGGCCTTTCGGTCCATTTTTCCGGTCTTAAAGCCCTTACCGATGTGAGTTTCGACGCCCATGCAGGTGAAGTCCGCGCCATCATTGGCCCTAACGGGGCCGGAAAAACAACGTTGTTCAATGCCATCTCCGGTTATAGCCAGCCGACCGCTGGGACCATCCACTTCAAGGGCGAGGCGATCCATGGTCTGTCGCCGCACGATATTTCTATCAAAGGTGTGCGCCGGACTTTCCAGAATGGTGGCCTGTTTCCTGAATTAACCGCTCTGGAAAACATACTGGCCGGCCTGCACACGCAGATCACCGGGGGGTTCTTTGGCGTCATTCTTGGTTCACGAGCGGCCCGCGAGGCCGAGTGTGAAGGTATTGCGCGGGCCCGCAGCCTGTTAGATCTGATGGATTTGGGATTTCTTGCCGACCAAGAGGTAAAGGACCTCTCCGGTGGCCAACAGCGTATGGTTGAGATTGTCCGCACCTTGGCGACGGAGCCGCCATTGCTGCTATTGGACGAACCTTTCGTTGGCCTTTCACCTCCCATGCGCACGCGGATGATGGAAATCATCCGCAAGCTGGCAGGTGAAGAAGGCATTGGCATTTTGCTTGTTGAACACGCGATAGACCTCGTCATGTCCAGTTCTGATGTTATTGTCGTGCTCAGTTCCGGTGAGAAAATCGCTGAAGGAAAACCCGAACAAGTTCGGGAAAACCGCGAGGTATTGGAGGCCTATCTTGGCTACGCCTGACACCCTGTTGTCCGTCACTGACCTACATGTCGCCTACGGCCCCAAGAAGATTTTGTTTGGGATCGATTTCGACGTCGAAAAGGGCGAAGCTGTCACTCTGCTTGGCGCCAACGGCAGCGGCAAATCTACTGCGATCAATAACATCAGCGGGTTTGTCCCGACCTTGACTGGCAAGGTCAAATTCGAAGGCGAAGATATTACTAATTTGAAGGCCAATGAAATTTTTCGCCGTGGCATAGTCCAAGTCTCGCAGGCCCGTGATCTATTCCCCGACCTGACCGTCGAGCATAATTTGCGCCTGGGCGCTGTGGTTCGTAATCGTAAAGGCGTGCAACAACAAATGGAGCGGATTTTTGATTACTTTCCGCGTCTATTAGAGCGCCGCAAACAGCATATTCGCACCTTGTCCGGTGGGGAGCAGCAGATGGTTGCAATCGGTCGCGCAGTGATGTCTAAGCCTAAATTGCTGCTGCTTGACGAACCATCGGGTGGCCTTTCACCCCAGTTCGTAAATGAAATAGGGGTAATTATCAAGGCGCTGAAAAATGACGGTGCCACCATACTGATGGTTGAACAAAACCTTTCTCTGGCTTTCAAGGTTGCCGACCGGTTCATTATTCTGCGTGACGGTATGGTCAGTGACGGTGGATTTGTCAAGGGTATGGAAAACGATCATGACGAGATCGTTAAAACGATTTATCTCTGACCCTAATCGCCTGAGTGGGCGAGTTCGTCAGGTGTAAGTGCGCGGTTTCCCAATGGCTTGCTGCGTACTGCCTTTATAGTTCTGGCTACTGGATTATGAGTTAGGCCAAGCTTTGTGATCGACGGCCCGCTAAAGATAATGCATTTCGCCATTAATCTTCATAAAGACCTCATTCAGTTGCCAACGCCAGTTTGAATGATTTTGAGCAGGGCACATCGGCTTGTTCAGGGTTTCTTTGGCGAACATCGGACCAAAATGGTTCAACCAGTACCTTACCGTTTTGTGGCAAATGTCGATGCTGCGTTCATGGAGCAGGTCTTCGATATTGCGAAGTGAAAGCGGGAACCGAACATACATCATCACGGCCAGACGAATGATCTCGGAAGACATTTTGAAATAACGAAATGGGTTGTGGTTTTGCATATAGAAAAAGTAGGGCAGGGGCCGTATGCCGTAAAAAGATGGTTTCTTCTGACAACTCCACATCATAAACTGATCAATGCTCGTGTGCATTTGGACACAAACGCGATTTTGCTATCAAGCGACAGACGTTAAATAAGTTGGGGCATCCAAAAGGACGCCCCAATTTATTATTAGGTTTGGGTACTAGGCTTAAAAACCACCCATGCCACCCATACCACTCATGTCCGGCGCGCCACCGGCGCCACCTTCTTTTTCAGGCTTGTCAGCAACCATGGCTTCGGTCGTGATCAACAGGGCTGCGACCGAAGACGCATCCTGCAGCGCTGTGCGGACAACCTTCGCCGGGTCGATAACGCCCGACTTGATAAGGTCTTCGTATTTGTCCGTCTGCGCGTTGTAACCAAACGCCACGTCTTTTTGATCAAGCAACTTGCCGGCCACAACGGCGCCATCGGCACCGGCGTTTTCGACAATCTGGCGCAACGGTGCTTGCAGCGCACGACGGATGATGTCGATACCGACATTCTGGTCGCTATTTTCACCCTCAAGATCCTTCAAAGCGCGGGTCGCGTACAGAAGTGCGGTGCCGCCACCAGCGACAATGCCTTCTTCAACGGCAGCACGGGTTGCGTGCAGCGCGTCGTCAACGCGGTCTTTCTTTTCTTTCACTTCCATCTCAGAACCACCGCCGACACTGATAACAGCAACACCGCCGGATAATTTGGCCAGACGCTCTTGCAGCTTTTCACGGTCGTAATCGGAGGTGGTTTCTTCAATCTGTGCACGGATTTGCGAACAACGGCCTTCAATATCTTTTTTGTTGCCGGTGCCTTCGACGATCGTGGTCACTTCTTTGGTGATCGACACTTTCTTGGCACGGCCCATCATCTCGATGGTCACGTTCTCAAGTTTGATGCCAATGTCTTCCGAGATCATCTGACCGTTGGTCAGCACAGCGATGTCTTCGAGTATCGTTTTACGGCGATCACCAAAACCAGGTGCTTTCACCGCTGCAACTTTCAGGCCACCACGAAGCTTGTTCACCACGAGGGTCGCAAGCGCTTCACCTTCGATGTCTTCAGCGATGATCATCAGCGGGCGGCCCGACTGAACAATAGCTTCCAGCACTGGCAGCAATGGCTGAAGTGAGGAAAGCTTCTTTTCGTGGATCAGAATGTACGGGTCTTCCAACTCGCAGGTCATCTTGTCTGCGTTGGTGACGAAGTACGGGCTGGTGTAGCCACGATCAAACTGCATGCCTTCGACGACATCCAATTCACTGTGAAGCGACTTGGCTTCTTCAACCGTAATCACGCCTTCGTTACCGACGCGCTCCATAGCCGAAGCGATCATGTCGCCAACGTCTTTATCACCGTTTGCAGAAATCGTCCCCACCTGGGCGATCTCGGCATTGGTTTTGACTTTCTGCGAACGCTTTTGGACGTCTGCAACAACCTTGCCGACGGCCAATTCAATGCCGCGCTTCAGGTCCATTGGGTTCATGCCAGCCGCAACGGCTTTGCAGCCTTCGCGCACAATAGCTTGTGCCAAAACGGTAGCCGTCGTCGTACCGTCACCAGCTTCGTCGTTGGTGCGCGATGCGACTTCTTTGACCATCTGTGCGCCCATGTTCTCGAACTTGTCGCTAAGTTCGATATCTTTGGCGACAGTAACACCGTCTTTGGTGATGCGTGGTGCGCCGAATGACTTACTCAGAACAACGTTACGGCCTTTAGGACCTAGCGTCACTTTGACGGTGTTAGCGAGTGTGTCGACGCCCTTAAGCAGTCGCTGACGCGCATCTGTGGAAAATTTTACTTCTTTAGCAGCCATTGTTGAAACCCCTTAGGTTAAGCAGCTTTCTTTTTGCTGACAGACTTCTCGATCACACCGAGAATGTCGGATTCTTTCATAATCAACAGGTCTTCCCCGTCAACTTTGATTTCGGTACCGGACCACTTGCCGAACAGCACAAAATCACCAGCTTTCACGTCGAGCGGCGAAACCTTACCGTCTTCGTTCTTATGGCCAGTACCAACGGCGATGATCTCGCCTTCCATTGGCTTTTCCTGTGCGGTGTCGGGAATGATGATGCCCCCGGATGTCTTTTGCTCCTGCTCGACGCGCCTTACCAGCACGCGGTCATGCAAAGGTCTAAACTTCATTGTCGTTCCTCCTTGAAAGCGAACGTGACGTTTTTGGCACTCTTACCATAAGAGTGCTAGGCGGAAAATAAGCTGGTTAATTGGCCGTGCAAGGGCGCTGTGATAATATTATTTGCAGACCTGTCGACTGGTGGTGCTTATCTGAAAACTCCTTTAACACACTGTTTTTATTTATTTTAATTTTGGCACTTTAAGTGAAGGCAAGATGCTTTTATTCGATTGGAGTTGGGGTGTTGGTCAACGCCTAAGAATTGGTGATCTTCGTGCAGTCTCCGGCGTCGATCAGATGTAATTTGAAGGAGAGCTCCAGGTTCAAACTTACGGTTTCTTTGGGTGTTCCTCACTACTTGTTTCTTCCATCCAGGGTCAAAACCCCTCCTTATTAATAGCATGGGGTGTTTTAGATTGGTCTAAAATTGAGCCGATCCTATCTTCAATGTACGCTTCTAAAACAGGCCGCCTAAGCTATCCGCTTCTGACCTTGTTTTGGGGACTTCTGTTGGCCATGGTTTCTTGGGTTCAAGCTGCAGCAGCAATTTTCTTTTTGGGATCATAAAAAGGTTTTTCGACAACCGTCGCTGATACCGTCCCAAACGGCGTCCGAGCGTCCAACACAGTGCCAATCTTGGCGTAATCCAAGGGCGACCATAACCAGCGCAATGTTCTGTTACAGACTCGGGGAGTGGACGGCAGACGGTCACGTGGCCGACCATGTGCTCGGCTTTGGACAATGGCCAGAAGGTGGTATTTGGCCCCGCCATGGGGTCACCCTCGATACGCAATCCAACCTGTTTCCGGCTTACGCCCGTGGCGCGAATGCGTTGGAGGGCTTCTTTACCAACAAAGGCGGCCTCCATGTCCAGGTTGATCAACCGATCGAGTCCAAGCTCATAAGGGTTGGTGTTGATATCCGCATCGGCGTGATAGGATAGCATCCCTCCGGCATTGTTACATTAACTCGCTGGCATTGGGGTGTTGCATCAAAGTAGTATTTCGAGATGCAGAACATATCCTTTAAACGTCATCGTTTCCCGCCCGAGATCATTCGGCATGCCGTGTGGTTGTACGCTCTATCTACTTTGAGCTACTGAGATATTGAGGATCTACTCGCGGAACGTGGGTTAGATATCTATTACGAAACCGATCGTCGTTGGTTTCACAAATTTGGCCAACCAATAGCCACTAATCTACGCAGAGCACGACCAACGCCCAGCGATTGTTGGCATTTTGATGAAGCGGTGATCGTGATCCGCGGAAAGCGTTAATGGCTGCGGCGTGCTGTAGATAATGAGGGCGAAGTTCTCGACTTCATTGTTCAACCAAGACGCAACGCGAAAGCGGCTTTGAAGCTTATACGTAAACTACTAAAGAAGCAGGGTTGGGCATCAACACGGATCGTGACGGACAAGCTTCGATCTTATCATGTTGCTATTCGGAAACTTGGTTTGAAGGCAATACATATTGACAACAAGCGAGCTAATAATCGCGCTGAGAACTCAAATCAATCTGTACGACGGAGAGAACGAAAATGCAACGTTTCACGTCGCCAGGTTCCGCACAAAGGTTCCTCAATATTCAATCCGCCACTTACAACATCTTTTACGTACAGCGTCATTTACTCAATCGAACCGTTTTCAAACAATATCGAAGTGAGGCTCTAGAAATGTGGGAACGCGCAAGTGTGGGTGCTTGAAAAATATTGGTGATGGGACCTATGGGCGCGGTCAGTTAACGTGATAATGCCCGCGCTACTACGAGATCATTGGTCATGGATTACGGGTTCCTCGGTTTACTTGCGCCGAACATCGTTGTTCTGAGCTATCTCATAATGTTAACACGAGAGCGCCGGTTGCACCGGTGAGTTTTATCTGCATGATCAGGGAAACACCAGCGGCCGCGAAACGACCGTTTTTATTGATGGCATGAGATTTACGAAGGATACGTAGCGATGAGAAATGCAGGCAAGAAACTTCCCGGCACACCAACCCCCAAGGCTTACTGGGCGGCGGCGGACGGCGTCCAGATCGCCGGTGATCACTGGGGCGATCCCTCAGG
>CAWUWH010000098.1:0-2500 GCA_963926035.1 uncultured Rhodospirillales bacterium | reverse complement strand
TATGAGCAAAAAGCGGCCAATCGGCGCGACAAAAGCCTAAGAAATCTCGTAGGGAACCTTTAATTAAGAATGATTATTACTATCAATATAATAAAAATGACAAGACAAAGCCAACGAGCCCTGACGAAAAGAATCGAACCGACGGGATGGTTTCACTTTCAGGCTTTAACCCAATGAAGTATTCCTCTACTCCACTTGTACCGTTGTTTATTTCAGAGGCGCTATAATCCATGTGCGGCATTGCAGGTATTTTTGCATTTTCATCTTCCGCCCACGTGAGCGAAGAAGAACTCGTGCGTCTCAACGACGCTATGGAGCATCGTGGTCCTGATGGTGTTGGCACGTGGTTGTCGAAGAACAAGCGCGTAGGCTTATCCCATCGCAGACTTGCCATTGTCGACTTAACTGACGATGCCAAACAGCCGATGACAGATGCTGATGAGAGTATACAGCTCACCTATAACGGTGAAATCTATAATCATCTTGAACTCCGCAAAGAGCTTGAAGCCAAAGGCCACAAATTCGTCACAGACCATTCTGATACAGAAGTCCTTGTCCACGGCTATAAGGAATGGGGCGTTGACGGCCTTGTTGAGCGCCTGATCGGCATGTTCGCTTTCGCGATCTGGGATATACGCGCTGAGCGCCTGACCATTGTTCGTGACCGCGTTGGCATCAAGCCCGTGTATTTCACCCGTGCAGGCGGTCGCTTTATCTTTGGTTCAGAAATCAAAGCAATCTTGACCGATAAAGCCGTACCACGTGCGGTCAATGGCACAGCCATCGCCCACTATTTGAGCTTTATGGTTTCACCTGCTCCACTCACCATGTTCAAAGGTATCTTCAAGCTTCCCGCTGGCCATATTATGGAAATCGAGGCCAACGGCCATGCGCGCGCACGACGGTATTGGGATGCGCTACCAGGGAAATCCGGGGTTAGCGAAGAGATCGCCGGTTTATCAGAACCTGCAAAGCGCGACTTTTTCTCTAAGGAAATCCTGCGCCGCCTTGAGGTCGCGATTGATCGCCGCATGATGTCAGACGTACCGTTTGGTGTGTTTCTGTCGGGCGGTATTGATTCGTCAGCTAACGTCGCACTGATGAGTAAAATATCTAGCCAACCCGTAAAAACTTTTACAATCGGGTTTTCTGATCACACCCATCTCAATGAATTGGATTACGCCGACAAAGTCGCCAAACACTTCAATACCGATCATCAAGAGATCCGAGTCAACGGTGCCGATATGCGGGAATACCTCGATGATCTGATTGTCAGTCAGGACGAGCCTATCTCAGACTGGGTCTGTGTCCCGCTTTATTTCGTCTCAAAACTCGCCAAGGATTCAGGCGTGACCGTCGTTCAGGTCGGCGAAGGATCAGACGAACAATTCGCCGGATACGATAGCTATATGAAGCACCTCAAGCTTCATGACAATATGGGTTCAGGCGCGCTTCGGAGCATGCTTGGCGCTGCATCTCCATTGCTGGGCGCGATGGCGCGCGCCATGCCAGGTCGGCGCTCAGTCTTCGAGCAAGCCTACGAGATTAGCCGACGCGTGAACCTGGGCCATGAGTTGTTTTATGGGGGCTCGAACGCTTTTTGGGCAATCCATGTTGAGAAGTATCTCAATAGCTCGAACATCGCGCCCGATCCTGCAGACATCGACACTGGCGTTGAAGGCCTCGACATTACCGATGCGGGATCATCCGATAGTGGCGATATCATCGATTCTTTTGCACGCACCGTTACGAATGCAGATGGCAATGCTGATGTGCTCACAAAGATGATCCACGCTGAATTCCGGTTACGCCTGCCAGAACTGCTTTTAATGCGGGTCGACAAAATCACCATGTCCACATCCATTGAGGCGCGGGTGCCATTCCTTGATCATGAACTGGTTGATCTATCGATGGATATCCCACGCGCCCTCAAAGTCGGCGGTTACAAGACCAAGGATATACTTAAGACAGCGCTAAGCGGTGTCATCCCTGACGAAATTATCGATCGCAAAAAGATGGGCTTTGCAGCACCTGCGGCAGAATGGCTCCGCGAAGACTTCGGACGCGAAGCTGAAGGCATGGTACTAGGTTCCTCACTTGCCAGAAACGGCGGTCCGTTAAATGCAGATGCGATAAAACGCGCTTTTGACGATCATCGCTCAGGACGCCAGGACAATGCACTGCATCTCTGGGTCATTCTTAATTTAACGGCATGGCACGATCAGTGGATCGACCAAAGCCACGCGGCATAGACGACGATGGCCCGCTTTATCGATCTTGTTCGGGTTGGATGGAATAAACCACCCCACGTCATTGTAAAATGGTTACTGCGAAAGCTCAAAGCGCGTCGCGCCGCCAAGGTATTACCTGGTTGGCAACGCTGGCTGGGTGCATCCTCGATGGCTGCAGCACTTGATCATGAGAGTTTTGATGAACTCGTTGCTACGCTTAAGAAGGCCAATCCTTTCCCTGCCCTGACACAGCCTGCGCAAATACGAAA
>CAWUWH010000097.1:0-6053 GCA_963926035.1 uncultured Rhodospirillales bacterium | reverse complement strand
AGCGAGACCACTTTTGCTCTTATATTGTGGTTTCCATTTAGCAACGGCGAATAATTATTCAAGAGTTTATTGTGCAGTGCACAATAAAATGATTGAGACGACTTGCCGGATCGGACAGGCCATGGCAGAACTAAATTACTCAAGCACCTGATGTATATAGGGAATCTATCAATGAAGGCTGTGCGCAAAGCCGTTTTACCGGTTGCGGGTCTCGGGACACGATTTTTACCGGCAACGAAATGTATGCCCAAAGAGATGCTGCCAATCGTTGATAAACCTCTTATTCAGTATGCAATCGAGGAAGCGCAAGCCGCTGGCATTGAATCTATTATGCTGATTACCGGGCGGGGTAAGAACTTAATGGAAGATCATTTCGATCATGCCTTTGAGCTTGAAAGAACACTGGAACTCCGCGGTCGCCTTAAGGAATTGGAGATCGTTCGCCAGTTTCCAGAACCCAGTACAATCAAATATACCCGCCAACAACAGGCACTTGGGCTCGGTCATGCGATTTGGTGTGCACGTGACTTTGTAAATGACGATCCGTTCGCCGTTATCTTGCCTGACGACATGGTTTTGGCAGAACGTGGCTGTCTCAGTCAGATGATGGATGCCTATAATGATGTTGGCGGTAATATTGTCGCTGTCACTGAAGTGCCACGCGAACATACGAATCGCTATGGTATTCTTGATGTTGAGAGCGATGACGGCCGATTGGCAAAAGCGCGTGGCTTGGTTGAAAAACCAGATCCAGCTAACGCCCCTTCAACACTATCAATTATTGGGCGTTACATCCTGCAGCCAGACGTATTTGCACATCTTAATAAGAAACAAGCTGGCGCTGGTGGTGAGATCCAACTGACGGACGCCATCGCTGAGACCTTAGACAGCACACCGTTTCATGGCCTCCGTTACGAGGGGCGGCGTTTCGATTGTGGATCGAAGTCTGGATTTATCGCAGCGAATGTGGCTTATGCCCTTGAACGTGAAGATATGGCAAGTGACGTGCGATTGGCGCTTAGCGAGATCATGGATTGAGTTTCAACGAGATGCTTAAGTTCAGCGGACTATATCGCTGCTAGAACGCAGTAAATGAGACAAAAACTGTTGTGTGTATCTCGACAAATTTTACGCCACGTTTATTCTGACGGCTGATCAAACCACATGAAGGCCTAAGATTATGACTGAGCAACCCATGGGTAGTCCTGACGATGCATCTGGTGCGCCTGCAGGCGGCGTAGAAAGTACACCGGTCCGCGCGACGATCCCTCCTAATGAGATTGGTTCAGTTTCACTTTCTCCAACAGGGAAGTTCGAAGCTGGAAGTTATCAGACTTTCACGCTTGTCTATACCGCTGGTAAATTCGGCATTGATGACTCAGGTTCAATGCGAATTTGCTTCCGGTTTGCGAGTGATCAAACCCGACCTCAATTCGATGATCCAAAACGTGCAAACTACACAACAATTGTTGCGTCTAATAATGCGGTTCTTCAGTACCACTATGACCCAAAGGGAAATGTTCGTCCTTGGGACCGGGCTTTATACATCAAGGTTGTTAAAGGCTTCTTGCGCGAAGGCGATACGATCACAGTTAAATTCGGCGAGACATCCGAAGGGTCGCCTGGAATGCGACTGCAGACTTTTAATGAAGATACATTCGAATTTCATACACTGATTGATCCGATTGCGACCTATTGCTACCAGCCGGTCCCGGTCCAACCAACCATTCAAATCGTTGCAGGTAAGCCAGAATTCTACTTGGCTGTCGCGCCAACACTGTTGGATGAGGGTGAAAAATTTGATCTCAAGATGAAGGGCGAAGATCGTTGGGGAAATCCGACGGATCAATGCGATGCGTCATTTAAGCTCCGTGCCATTGGCAACATTGAGGTCAAAGGCTTGCCAGATCAAGTCACATTCAAGCCGGGTACATTCGCGACAATCATTGAAGGTCTAAGAGTTATTGGTCCGGGTGAAGTTGCAATCGAGTTGTTGGACGACGATGGCAATGTTGCGTCGACGTCGAACCCGATCCGCGCTCAGGCAGCAGGTCCGCTGAAACATTATTGGGGTGACCTGCATGGTCAATCTGAAGAAACTATTGGTACTGGCAGTGCTCGGCAGTACTTCGAGTATGCACGCGACCGTGCATTCGTTGATGCAACGGGGCACCAGGGCAACGATTTTCAGATCACGTCACCATTCTGGCTTCAGCTGGATGAGTTATGCGAAGAGTTTGATAAGCCTGGCAGCTTTGTCGCTATTCCAGGTTATGAATGGTCTGGTAATACAGGCCTTGGTGGCGATCGGAATATCTATTTCCCAGATGAGGGACGGACGTTGCGCCGTTCATCGCATGCACTTGTCCAAGACCACACAGATATTGATACAGATGCGAATAGTGCCGCAGAGTTATTCGAGGCCCTTGCTGAAAACAAAGAATGGGATGTGGTTGGATATGCCCACTGCGGTGGACGCTATGCCGACGTGAAGCTTGCGCATGATGGTCGCTTTGAAAAGTCCATGGAAGTTCATAGCTCATGGGGTAGCTTCGAATGGCTCGTACAGGACGCATTTGAGATGGGTTACCGGGTCGGTATCGTCTCGAACTCTGATGGCCACAAAGGCCGTCCGGGTGCGAGTTATCCTGGAGCGTCATTGTTTGGCGCCGTTGGTGGTTTAACGTGTTTCATTACCAACGAATTATCTCGTGATTCGATATTGGACTCGATGCGAAAGCGCCATCATTACGGCACGACCGGCGGCCATGACAGCCGTATGTTCATCGATGTAAAAACGTCCTTCTCAGAATCTGCGACGCTTTATCATGATGATCCTCGTTATGGTGATATTGAAGGAACGAGCGCTTCCGAAGCGATCATGGGCGATATTGTGCATTTGCCGTCTGGTGAGGCTGAGCTCCACGTCGATATTCAGACAGCATCTCCGATTGAGCGCGTTGATATCTTTAATGGTCTGGATCATGTCGAGACTGTACGACCTTATACTAACGATGATCTTGGCAATCGTATCCGGGTCATGTGGGAAGGTGCTGAATATCGCGGCCGTTTCCGCCAGGTCATTTGGGACGGTGAAGCGCATATTTCAGACAATAAGATCATTGATGCTAAAGCGTTTAATTTCTTCAACAAAGATAAGACGTTGGATCAGACCAGTGAGACATCTTTGGCATGGCGTGCGTTGACGACAGGAAATATTGGCGGTTTTGATATGTGGGTTGAAGATGCTTATGCGGGAACGTTGAAAATTGAGACGCCGTTGGTGAAATGTGGTGTGCCACTTGAAGACATTGGCTTTGAAGACGAAATCTTTGATAAAAGTGATATTCTGCCACGTTATCTGAAGGTATTCCGTCTGCCGGCTGAAAACCTTCATAAGAAGATTACGTTTACGCGGAAAATTAGCCTCAAAGACAATGGTGACAATCCAATCTTCATCCGTTTGACCCAGGAAGACGGCACTTTGGCGTGGACCAGCCCAACGTATATCTATCGCTAGACCTGCTTTAGCGAATTACGGTGGAAAAAATTATACCTAGGGAGTAGGTTCCTGCCAAATCCATGTTTTGTTGGCTTGGGTGGCAACGCCTCCCAGCAGACATCTAGAAAAGGCAGTTGCATCGTTATGAAAGCTTCGCAAATCGGTATTCAGGTGATGAGGGAAATGCCCTCGGACGCAGACGACATAGCGCAAGCGTGGTTGTTGCGTGGAGGGTATATCCATCGTCATGCGGCGGGCATCTTTTGCTTCTCTGGTTTGATGTACCGGGTCGAAGAAAAAGTCTCAAAAATTATATCTGAAGAGATTACCCGAAATGGCGGGATGCAGGTTCGTCTGCCTATTTTGCAAAGCGCTGAGATTTGGCAGCAATCTGGCCGTTGGGCAGTTTATGAGCACGAGAAACTGATGTTTAAATCAGAAGATCGTAAAGGCCGCATGTTCGGCATGAGCCCGACCGCCGAAGAAGTTGTGTGTGATTTCGCAAAGCACTTGATTCGCAGCCCTGCGCAAATGCCCCTCAATCTGTTCCAGCAGAATTTGAAGTTTCGAGATGAACTCCGCCCTCGTTCAGGATTGCTGCGCTCGCGTGAATTCATCATGATGGACGCTTATAGCTTTGATCTGGACGATGACGGGCTTGATCTGTCTTATCGGAAAATGCGCCAAGCCTATCATGCCGTATATAAGAAAATGGCATTTGATTACATGATCGTTCAGGCCGATTCGGGCGCTATCGGCGGCTCGGCCTCGGAAGAATTCATGGCAACGAGCGAAGCTGGCGAAGATACGCTTTTATATAGCGAAAACTACGCGGCAAACCTTGAGCGTGCCGTAAGCCAAACCCCTGCTGGTGAAAAAGCTGAAGACGGCGAGATGAAAATCATTGAGACACCAGATTCAGAAACAATTGTTAAAGTCGCTGATTTTGTAGGCGTCGCACCGTCTGCTGTGCTGAAGACTTTGGTGTTTGATCTTGTTTATCAAGACAAGACTGAGCCAATCATTGTACTGATTCGTGGCGATTGTGATGTGAACGCAGTTAAGCTAAGCAACCATTTTGGTGCGATTGCGGCTCAGCCATCAGATGCAGATACTGTTCACAAAATTACAGGATGCGCGCCTGGCTACATTGGGCCGATTGGTCTTAAACCTGGTGCGAAGATGATTTCGGACACGTCACTTGAGGGAGTCACAAGTCTGGTGTCTGGATGTTGCGAAGCTGGTAAGCACGCTGTTCATACAATGCCAGGCCGAGACTTCGATATGCCAGAAACTGTAGATTTACGAATGGTGCGTGTGGGCGAGATTGGCCCGGATGGTGTGCCGTTACTGCAATGCAAAGGTATCGAGATTGGGCATGTGTTCAAGTTAGGCACAAAATATTCCGAAGCCTTGAGTGCTGGTGTAACGGATTCTAATCAAAAGTTTCAAAATTTTCACATGGGCTGTTACGGCATTGGTACAACGCGGATTTTACAAACGCTTGTGGACCAGAATTGTGATCAGGATGTAGGCATTAAATGGCCTGTCATCATTGCGCCATATCATGCGCATCTGGTTCCTGTGAAGGCAGACAATCCTGAAATGATGGCCGCAGCTGATAAAATGGCTGCCGAGCTTGAAGCACGCGGTTGCGAGTGTGTCGTTGATGATCGAAAAGGCAGCATGGGCTCAAAGCTCAAGGATGGAGAAATCCTGGGCTTCCCACTTCGTGTTGTCTTTGGTCGCGATCTCGCTGACGGCAAAGTTGAGATTTACAACAGATTGACGGACGAGAAAGACATCGTGACGTTGGATGAAGCCGTTGAACGTTTATCTGGTTTCGTCACAAGCGAAATCGCCGCCGCCAATGCGCGCCGTGATGTGGTGGTTGCGGAGTCGTTCTAAGCCTCAGCTTTATTAATTTCAGCAGCCAGTAATTCATAGGATCGTTCGCGATCTTGCTGGGCGTGGGTCCAGGTGAGTACGACAACTTCATCGATATCTAACTTTGTCGCCAAAGACTGAAGTCGTGCATAGACATCTGGTGCTGTGCCATAAATGGCGTTTTCATATAGATTGTCCATGCGCCGCTGTTCTGGCGGGCTGTAATCAAAATCTTTGATGGCATCTGGACTTTGAATATTCCGAAGCTCGCCATGATCTCGACGAGCTTTCCAATGTGCGCGCGATGAAAATAAACGTGCAGCATCTTCTTGCGTCTCAGCCACTAACGCCCAAACGCAAACATTGGCGACGGGCTCAGGAAAGCGTGAGCTTGGTTTATAATTTTCACGGTAGACAGAGAATGCCCGCTCAACGCCTTGTCCATCGGTAATAAAATGGGCAAAGCAATAGGGTAGGCCAAAGTGTGCCGCAACTTGTGCACCATAATCCGACGTGCCCAACATCCATACGTCTGGTGATGTCTCGCCTTTTGGGTGAGCAACCAGGCCGGTATGAGGATGCCTGTCGATAAGCGGCTCGTCGGTGACCCAAGCCATCAAGTCGCGCACATTTTCTGGAAAATGTTCCGCAGCCTGACCGGCAT
>CAWUWH010000096.1:0-5820 GCA_963926035.1 uncultured Rhodospirillales bacterium | reverse complement strand
ATCGCTTTTCCTCACCTCAATGAATGTCGTATTGTACAGGTATGATTATTCTCGTCCATGGTGCGTATCATGGGTCCTGGTGCTGGGGCCCTTTAATAGATTGTCTGAATGAAGCGGGCCTGAAAGCCCATGCGTCCGACTTACCCGGACATGGCACCGCCGGGGGCTGGATCAGCGATCAAACAATGACGAACTATATTAAAGCTGTCGTTCATCAGATTGATGAAGCAGACGAACCTGTAACACTGGTGGGCCATTCAATGAGCGGTGCCGTCATTGCAGCATGCGCAGAAATTCGGCCAGATAAAATTAAGCACGCTATATTTCTCGCTGCGTATATTCCTGCGAATAATGAAACGGTCGGTGATCTTGTGAAGGCTGACAAAGCATCGTTCGTGTGCGCCGAGCGTATTGAAGTCGCTGGAAACGATGCCGTCTCTCTCAAGAGCGGCACCCTGTCAGAAGTCTTTTACAGTGATGCCACGCCAAAGCAATTGGGATGGGCCGAAGATCGCATACAACTGCAAAGCTTTGAGCCATTCACGCACAAATTCACATTATTGGACAAAGGCTTTGGAAGCGTGCGCAAGTCAGCGATTGTATGCACAAAAGACAAAGCGATCTCTCCCCCTCATCAACGATGGATGGCTGAACGTGCCGGGTGTGAGCCTATTGTCGATCTTGAATCCGATCATTCACCGTTTGCAACAAATGCCATCGCACTTTCTGAAATACTCAGCCGCGTATCATAGAAAATTCATAATCAGCTGTAATGTGCCGCAAGCCCCCGGCCAAAATCAACAGCGCACGTCACTCAAAGTCTTGCTCACCATGGCGACAGACTTCACTCTTGTCTGCTTATGCAAATATGAGTATGAATAATTACTTTCAAATCAAGATTGGAGCCGACTCCGTTGGCGTTTTTTTTTGGAGGTCGCACATGGACATATCGCCATCGCCTAGCAGAGAACAGACCCTGCCCAAATTCACATTACCCGAACGCGTTTGCCAACTCTCCATTGAGATTTTCTCTAAGCTTCGAGAAGCATCTTTTGATGGTGTCGGTGTATCCAGAGAAACTTATGGCCCAAGCGAAACGGCTGCATTCGAACTTCTCGAGGCCTATGCGCTTGAAGAAGGGTTAGAGGTCGAATGGGACGCCGCCCGAAATCTGATTATCCGCTTACCGGGTGAAAACCCTAAGTTAGCAAGTGTGGCCACAGGCTCGCATCTCGACAGTGTCCCTGAAGGGGGCAACTATGACGGTGCCGCAGGTGTTATCGCGGGCCTGGCCGTATTAATTGCTTCAAAAGATGAAGGGTCACGACAGCGCTCAATGGAAGTCATCGCACTGCGCGGAGAAGAAAGCGCATGGTTCGGTGGGCCGTGTTACTTTGGATCACGGGCATTGTTTGGTCAGCTCACGGAAAATGATTTCAATTCCCCCCACCGCGACGGCACCAGAACTCTTGAAGATTGCATGCGGTCCGAAGGCTCAGATATCGAGGCGCTAAAGAATGGTACAAAACTGCTTGATGCTTCTCGAATGGCCTACTGGCTAGAACTTCATATTGAGCAAGGTCCCATCTTGATTTCACGCGACAAGCCCATTGGCATTGTCACAGGCATTCGTGGCAATCATCGCCACCGCAGAGTGGTCTGTTATGGCGAAGCTGCCCACTCTGGTGCTGTGCCGAGGTGGCTGCGTCATGATGCCGTTCTCGCCATGGCCGATCTGATGGTACGTATCGACGAGCACTGGCGCGTGTTGCTTGAATGGGGCGAAGATCTTGTCGTTACGACCGGGATCGTTGAAACAAACGCTAAAGAGCACGCAGTATCTCGTGTTCCCGGAGAAGTATCCTTTGCATTGGAATACCGCAGCCAGGATTTAAAAACCTTAAAATCCTTTGAAGCGCTTGTTCAATCAGAATGCGAACAGGTCTCTAACAAAAGAGGTGTTCGCTTCGACCTTGGTGTGCCGTCATTGACCCAACCCGCGACGATGTCACCAAAGATGATTTCGTTATTACAATCCGTATGTGAAAGCCAATCTGTGTCACATGAAGTTATGGCGTCAGGTGCCGGACATGACTCATCCGTATTTGCCAATGTCGGCATACCATCGGGTATGGTCTTTGTCCGAAATGACAAAGGCAGTCACAACCCTGACGAAGCCATGGAATATTCAGACTTTTTCCTGGCGACAAAAGTCTTAGGCGGCGCAATGCTCGCCATTGCGAATGATAAAGCGGAGGATTGCTAAATGAGAACTCAGGAAAATTGGGCTTCAGAAACAGCCCGGATCATCACTCAAAATCGCTCGTTATATACTCGGACTGACGGCGATCCATTCTTCTTTTCTTCCGGTTGGGCCAGCCCCGTGTTCATTGACTGTAAAAAGTTAATCTCTTCACCAGACGACCGCCGCTTGCTTGTTGAAATGGCCGTCGAATGCATCACCGCACAAATAGACCTAGATACGCTGGACGTCATCGCCGGGTGCGAACTGACCGGCGTACCGTTTGCCGCCCTGATCGCAGACCGCCTGAACAAGCCTCTAGTTATTGTTTGCAAACAAAGCAAAGGCTTCGGACGATTAGCGCAATTTGAGGGTGGTTTTGAGCCGGGAGAGCGGGTATTGCTTGTTGATGATCTGGCAACGGATGGTGCCAGCGAATCAGTATTTCTCACAGCCCTGAGACAAGCCGAGGCCAAAATCCTAAGTACCTTTGTGCTTATCAATTTCAATATTTTCAAACGTGAAAACGACATGTTTTCTCTGGCTACGCTTAAAGACATTATGGAGCGAGCACAGGCCGACGATTATCTTGGGTCTCGCGGAGCCGATGAAGTCGGTAACTTTATGAATGACGCACCCGCGTGGTCACGACTTAATGGTGGCATTGGAACTTAATCGTTTGCGATTTGAGCCATGAGCTGATCACTTTTATTTGGTGGATGAATGGAAACCTTTGATCACGTTATTGTTGGCGGCGGCATCGTTGGTGCTTCTATTGCCTATCATCTGAGATGTAAGGGTGCCGGTTCGGTATTGCTATTAGAGCGGAACGAGATGGCCAGTGCCGCATCCAGCCGCGCCGCCGGGTTGATACTCCAAGCCTCCACTAAAGTCTCAAAAACGCCTTTGGTGAAACGAACCAGAGACACCATTCCATTCCTTGAAGAAGAATTGGGCGAGAGCGTTGGGTTTCACAATGTTGGTAGCTTGCGAATTGCAGCCTCTGAAGAGCGTACCCTAGAACTCAATGCTATGGCTGCTGATGCATCGAAATGGGGTGTGCCGATTGAATGGCCAAGCACGCCAGAGCTTAGCAAGCTGGTGCCTTGGCTGGACGTCAGTACCATCCACAAAGCGGCCTTTCTGCCCACAGACGGTTACGCTGACCCTTATCTTCTGAGTATGTCTTATTTCAAGGCGGCACAGGCACGTGGTGCGGTTCTTCGTCCACGTACGAACGTACGCGATGTATTGATGGATAACCAAAAAATCATTGGCGTAGTGACTGATGCAGGGCACGTTTCCTGCGGCACCGTCATTGATGCCTGTGGTGCCTGGGCAGCTCTGTTCTCGGCGCAGGCTGGTTACCCACTTCCGATGGCCCCCGTGCGCAGCCATTACTGGATTACTGAACCTTCAGCGGCTTATGGCGGTGAGCATCCGGTAACAATCCTGCCTGATATAGGTGCATATACGCGCCCCGAGGTCGGCGGTCTGGTGTTAGGCGTTCAAGAACGCCATTCCGCAACGTTTGATGCCCGTGAATTACCTGACGACCCAGCGGCCTTTTCACCGACACAGGGAGAAGAGCACTGGGATGTTCTGGCGAATGCGTATGATGCTATATCACAATTCTTCCAGGGCATCGAGAGTGCTCAATTCTCCAACTACATATGTGGATTATCATCCTATACCCCGGATGGAGAAATCATCTTAGGGCCAGTCCCTGGTGTATCAGGCTTTTATGCCGCTGCCGGTGCTTGTGGTTCTGGGATAGCCTTATCTGCTGGCATAGGTGATGTGATCGCTGATTTGGTGATGCAACAAGAACCCGCGTTCAACATTGAAACTTTCCGCCCGGATCGATTTGGAATGGTCGATCCTTTTGGTGAAGCGTTCCGCCAACGATGTGCCGCAGCGAGAGCCACAAAATCACGGAAGCTCACCTAACATTTGTGTACTCTCGTTGAGGGAGCTTTACCGCGATTTACCAATAATTCGCGCAATATCGCCGCAATTCTCAACCTTGCCATCACAGCAATCTTCCAACATGAAACGAACCAGATTGCCAATCGCATCAAGGTTTGCTGAATAATGAATTTCCGTACTATGGCGCGTTGCTTTGACAAGGCCACTTCTTCTCAACACCGACAAGTGACCAGATAGTGTCGACGGCACAATATCCAAGCGGCGAGAGACCTCACCCACAGGTAGGCCGTGAGGTTCTTCTTTGACTAATAGTCGATATATCGCCATTCGTGACTCTTGAGCCAGAGCAGCAAAGGCATTGATTGCAGTTTCCATTTCCATAATACGGTAATGCCCGAAATACCGATACTTGACAATGGCATTCAGATAATTATTAATCGTTAATTCGGGAATTATCGAAATGTCCTATTAATGCTATTCGGACCAATGGAAGTTCCGCTGACATGAATGAGACGTCACAAGACCTGCTGACAAGGCCTTTGCATCTCGATGACATTTCCGAGGCGGCAAAAGCACTTGAGGGCGTTGTTGTTCGCACGCCATTGCTCGAAAACCTCGATATCAACAAGCAGCTATCAGGCCGTCTTCTTATAAAAGCAGAATGTATTCAGCGCACCGGCGCCTTCAAAATTCGTGGTGCATATAATCGGATGCGACAGATGTCTAATTCCGACTTAAAGCGCGGCGCGATCACCTATTCATCTGGTAATCATGCACAAGGATTGGCGCTGGCCGCGCAGCTGCTTGGAAGTTCATCATTGATCGTGATGCCCGAAGACACGCCACCACAAAAAGTCCAAAGAACAAAGGCCCTAGGCGCTGATGTTGTCACATATGATCGTGATACAGAATCCAGCGATGATGTTGTGGCACGTTTGCGGGATGAAACCGGACGTATTGGTGTGCCGCCAAGCGGAGATGTGCGCACCCACGCCGGAGCCGGCACAGCCGCACTTGAAATACTTCATCAATCACAAGACTTAGGCGCATCATTAGACGCCTTGCTTATTCCTTGTGGTGGTGGAGGTCTGACCGCTGCAGCGGCATTCGTAATGCATGAATGTTCGCCGGATACGTGGGTTTATGCTGTAGAGCCTCAGCTCTTTGATGATACACGCAGATCGTTAAGCGCTGGAAAGCGGGTTTCTAATCCCGTTGGACAACGCACGATATGTGACGCAATCATGACGCCAACACCCAATCAAGAAACCTTCAAGATCAACCAGAAGCTTCTGGCTGGCGGACTTACCGTTAGTGATGACGAGGTATGTGACGCCATGCTGTTTGCTTATGAGCATTACAAGTTGGTGATTGAACCTGGTGCTACTGACGGCCTTGCTGCTGTCTTGAGCAACAAGATCGATATCAAGGACAAAACCATCGCCGTATGCGTGACGGGTGGCAACATCGCACCAAATCGATTTATGGAATTATTAAACATCGCAATACAACACCGGGGAGAGACCACGTGATACGCAAACTGATTGGAGAATGGATCGGGAGCTTTTCATTACTCGCAACCGTCGTTGGATCAGGAATCATGGCTGAGGATTTGGCCGGCGGGAATGTCGCTATCGCCTTGCTGGGGA
>CAWUWH010000095.1:0-17193 GCA_963926035.1 uncultured Rhodospirillales bacterium | reverse complement strand
AGAGCGCCACCATGTCCGGATGTAACGATCCGGTCACCTGGCGCTACCACGACGTCAGGCGGCAAATACACAAGACGCAATGTCTCACCGTTGGTACCAGCAACCACGCCACGCACGCGTGAGCTTTCGATCACAACGGGGACGCGCGAGTTTAAATCCGCCAGCAAAAGTAATCGTGATGATCGCAAGCCAACTTCCTGGACGCGCCCAATCAATCCGGCACCCGTAATCACGGCTTGGCCCTTTCGAATGCCCTCACGTGAGCCTACGCTCAAAATCATCGTTCGGGCAAAGGCACCACCAGCGTCACCAATAACACGCCCGGAAAATGTCTTCGTACCAACAGCGGGTACAAAATTCAAAAGATCGCGCAGTGCTTTGTTTTCTGTCTCAAGCTTTCTGGCAATCGCCTGCCATTGCAGTAAATGATCTTGTGCGATGCGGAGGCGTGCATTCTCTTCACGAAGCGCCAGCAACGACTTGCCCTCACCAACAACGTCATGAATATAATCAAGTGGACGCGATACAGCGTCGAGGATAGGGGCAATCGCATCCGTGACCTGCGCACGTGCGCGTTCAAATGCCGCTGGCTCCATCTTACCAACAAGCATCAGCGCAGCAGCTGCAACAATCAGTCCAATGTGCGCAAACTTTTGCGCAAAAGTCCGGACAGGCGCTGCAATACGGCTTATGGAACGTTCGCGGTCGTTCAACCTATATCACCCAGTCTTTGCGTTATTGCCCAGGCCAATTTGACCGAACCGCAAAGATCGCTCGGTCAAATTAACAAATTGACCCTGCATCAGCGTCCTTAAATTACAGGAGCGCCTCAATACATGGTCGTCAGCAAGTCTTTCAGACGTTTCATTTCCTCAAGCGCACGGCCTGTGCCCAGCACCACACAGCTTAGAGGATCATCAGCAATCGATACGGGTAGCCCCGTCGAATGCCGCAGTACAAAATCAATATTCCCAAGCAGCGCACCACCACCGGTGAGCACGATACCTTTATCAACAATATCAGCTGCAAGTTCTGGCGCTGTATGCTCAAGCGCGACTTTGACCGCTTCGATGATTGCACCAACTGGCTCGGACAAACTCTCGGAGATTTGACGCTCAGAGATCACGAGTTCCTTTGGTACGCCGTTCATCAAGTCACGGCCTTTAATTTCCATGGTCCGGCCATCGCCATCATCAGGCGGGCATGCGGAACCAATTACTTCTTTAATACGCGCTGCAGATCCTTCACCGACCAGCAGGTTATGGTTACGCCGGATGTAACCGATGATGGCTTCGTCCATCTTGTCGCCACCGACACGTACCGAGCGCGAATAAACAATGCCACCCAAAGATAGGACCGCAACCTCAGTTGTACCACCACCGATATCAACCACCATCGAGCCTGTAGGCTCAGTTACAGGCAGGCCAGAACCGATCGCAGCAGCCATAGGCTCTTCAATCAAATAGACTTTACGTGCGCCAGCACTTTCAGCACTTTCCTGAATGGCACGACGTTCAACCGCAGTCGAACCGGATGGCACACAAACAACCACAAGCGGGCTCGCAAACGTGCGGCGATTATGCACTTTGCGGATGAAGTATTTGATCATCTCTTCGGCGACTTCAAAGTCGGCAATCACACCATCACGAAGCGGGCGAATAGCGCGGATATTACCCGGCGTACGACCCAGCATTTGCTTGGCTTCTTCACCAACCGCAAGCACTTGCTTTTTGCCTTTAACTTCGGCGATGGCGACCACAGATGGTTCGTTCAGAACGATCCCGCGGCCCTTCACATAGACCAGCGTGTTCGCGGTCCCTAAGTCAATTGCCATATCGGCGGAGAGAAATCCGAATAATCTCGATAACATAGGCTCAAAAATCCAATACAGCCGTGTGGTTCAACATCTGTCGACACTCTGCACTTATATTAAGCAGAGAGCGAAATTACTAGGCCGAAAGCGCGTCCGGCGCGGTTTTTTGGCGTTTAACCAATAGTTTGTTCAATGCCATAATATAAGCGCGGCAACTGGCAACAAGTGTATCTGTGTCTGCGGCCATACCATTAACGGTGCGACCACCCTCTTCAAGTCGCACTGAAACTTCGGCCTGCGCGTCTGTGCCTTGGGTCACAGCATGGACTTGATAGAGCTGTAAATTCGCCTCATGGGGCATCAAAGCCTTGATACAGTTGAAAGCTGCATCGACCGGACCATCACCTGTCGCATCACAAAAGCTCTCAGAACCCGATATATTTAGGGTCATTGAAGCGTTCGGTGGATTGTGAACGGTACCACATTTCACTTCAAGAGAGACCAATTGAATGGTGTCATCATCGCCAACAACCTGATCATCGATCAGTGCAATGATATCTTCATCAAACATCTCTTTTTTGAGGTCTGCGAGGTCTTTAAAGCGCTTAAACGCCGATTGTAGCGCGTTATCACCTAAATCATAGCCCAAGTCGCGGGCTCTTTCGCGAAACGCATGACGACCGGAATGCTTCCCCAAAACAATGATGGACTTGGTCAATCCCACTGATTCTGGGGTCATGATTTCATACGTCTCAGCATTTTTAAGCACGCCGTCCTGGTGGATACCACTTTCATGGGCAAATGCGTTAGCACCAACAATGGCTTTATTCGGTTGCACAGCGAATCCCGTGATCCCTGATAAAAGGCGCGATACCTTCATGATTTGTGTTGTGTCTATACCTGTATGATACGGCATCACATCAGCGCGTGTTTTCAGCGCCATAACAATTTCTTCCATCGCGGCGTTACCCGCCCGCTCGCCAATGCCGTTGATGGTACATTCGATCTGGCGTGCACCGACCGCAACAGCCGCAAGCGAGTTCGCAACGCCCAGGCCAAGGTCATTATGGCAATGTACAGAAATGACGGCTTTATCGATATTCGGCACCCGGTTCATCAGCATTTCGATCAATAATGCGAACTCGGTTGGTGTCGCGTAACCGACTGTATCAGGAATATTAATTGTCCCTGCACCGGCAGCAATCGCACTTTCGACGCAGCGGCAAAGGAAATCATGTTCAGTTCTGGAGCCGTCTTCAGGGGACCATTCGACATCATCCGTGTGCTGGCGCGCATACTTAATGCTGGCGACCATCGCATCATGGACGTCGTCGGGTCCCATCTGCAGCTTGTATTTCATATGCAGTGGCGAGGTCGAAAGGAACGTGTGGATACGTTTACGCTCGGCTGGCTTCAAGGCTTCGGCAGCGCGATCAATATCGCCCTTGGTGGCACGTGCGAGGCCACAAATCATCGGGCCTTTTACAGTCTTTGCAATTGCGTTGACCGCCTCGAAATCGCCTTCCGAGGCAATCGGGAAACCGGCTTCGATCACATCGACACCCATACCCGCAAGAACTTCCGCAATGCGGAGTTTCTCGCCAAGATTCATCGAGCAGCCCGGCGATTGTTCGCCATCGCGCAATGTTGTATCGAATATAATGACCCGGTCTTTATCGCTCATTTCGGCCCTCAAATATCTAATCGCTTTCCTGATCCAGGAAAGGCCCGTCTATGGACATTCTCATGAAGGGGTTTCCAAAAGCTTAACGCCCAAAAATACAAGAAAAAAGGCAGATTTGCTGCAAGACCTACCCTTTTACGTTTACCCTACGTGTCTAATACGAATGAACATGAATGAGATATTGATCCGGGAGCCCCTTCTCCCTCGGGAGAAGGTCAGGATGAGTGGTGCATCATTCACAAAGAACTCTGACCGTTTATCCGGCACGACCCCTCACCCGGGGCTGCGCGCCACCCTCTCCCCAGGGAGAGGTGCACAAAAAAGCGGCCTTCAGTTTTCCAAGGGCCGCTTTCGTAGTTTTATCTGAAAGACGAGATTAGTTCTTCGTCTTATCAACCAGCTGGTTTTCAGCAATCCATGGCATCATGGCGCGGAGTTTTTCTCCGACAACCTCAACACCGTGTTCAGCAGCCAAACGACGTGAAGCTTTGAAGCTTGCCTGGCCAGTAACATTTTCAGACATAAAATCGCGGACAAAGCGGCCCGTTTGAATGTCTGTCAGAATGTCTTTCATACGAGCCTTTGTGTCCGCATCGATGACGCGTGGACCAGAAACGTAATCACCGTATTCCGCTGTGTTGGAAACGGAGTAACGCATGTTGGCTATACCACCTTCATAGATTAGGTCGACGATCAGCTTTACCTCATGGCAGCACTCGAAGTATGCCATTTCAGGTGCGTAACCTGCTTCGACGAGAGTCTCGTAACCCGCCATAATAAGATGTGACAAACCACCACAAAGAACAGCCTGCTCACCAAATAGGTCAGTCTCGCACTCTTCTTTAAATGTTGTTTCGATGATACCTGAACGTCCGCCGCCAACGCCAGATGCGTATGACAGTGCAACTTCAAGGGCATTACCTGTCGCGTCCTGATGAACAGCAACGAGGCAAGGCACGCCAGCGCCACGCTGGTATTCAGAACGTACCGTGTGACCAGGGCCTTTAGGCGCGATCATGAAGACGTCGAGATCAGCGCGCGGCTCGATCAGCTGAAAGTGCACGTTAAGGCCGTGCGCAAATGCAATCGCTGCACCCTGCTTCATATTCAGTTCAAGATGATCACGGTAAAGTGCTGCCTGACTTTCGTCCGGCGTCAACACCATAACAACGTCAGCCCATTTTGCAGCCTCAGCTGCGGACGTGACTTTGATACCTTCGGCTTCAGCCTTAGCAGCGCTGGTTGAACCATCACGAAGGGCAACGACAACTTCTTTAACACCACTGTCACGCAGGTTAAGGGTGTGGGCATGGCCTTGGCTACCATAGCCGACAACGGCAACTTTTTTGCCTTTGATCAAGTTAACGTCGGCATCACGATCATAATAAACTCGCATTTTTCTCTCCCATGAGATCTTTGATTAGTCTTTAAATATCGAACGAAAATTGAATTTTGTTGGGGCCTTTTACAGCGATGAGGTGCCTCGGGCAATGGCGGCGATACCAGTTCTTGAAATATCCGCTAATCCAAGCGGGCGCATTAACTCGATAAATGCGTTCAATTTACCCGTATCTCCAACGATTTCGAAGACGAAACTCTCGTTTGTGCTATCGACGACACGCGCCCTGAAGATATCCGCAATACGCAGGCTTTCAACACGTTGATCGCCTGTGGATACGACTTTAACCAGCGCCAGTTCACGGTCCACGTGAGGACCTTCAAGCGTAAGGTCACTGACCCGATGGATCGGCACGAGGCGACCCAACTGGGCTTTGATCTGCTCAATTATCATTTCAGTGCCGGATGTGACAACGGTAATCCGCGATAGGTTTCTGGCATCATCGATTTCAGCCACAGTCAGGCTTTCGATATTATAGCCGCGGCCTGAAAACAGGCCGATGACCCGTGCCAATACGCCGGGTTCGTTATCCACCAATACTGAGATTGTATGAAAGTTTACGGTTTCGTGTCTGGTCATGCGTCTGGTCCTTTATATGCGATCAAAAGAATGGGTGCTGTCACTTAAACCAGCACCATTCCCTCTTCGGACATCGGCGTTGCGGCCGTGTCTTCTGGCCCCAGAAGCATCTCATCATGCGCTGCGCCTGATGGGATCATTGGGTACACGTTTTCTTTTGGATCAACATGAATATCAACGATGACCGGCCCGTCGATGGCAATCATCTCTTTCAAGACATCATCCAACTCGTCTGGCTTGGACGTCCGTAAACCTGTCATCCCAAAAGTATCCGCCAATTTCACAAAGTCCGGCAGGCTTTCCATATAGCTCTCGGCATAGCGTCCGCCGTGCATCAATTCCTGCCACTGACGTACCATGCCCATATAGAAGTTATTCAAGATCAGCAGTTTCACTGGCAAGCGATACTGCGCGATGGTCGATAACTCCTGCATGTTCATCAAGAACGATGCCTCACCCGACACATCAACAACAAGCGAGTCCGGATGCGCGATCTGTACGCCCATCGCTGCTGGCAGGCCATACCCCATGGTGCCGAGGCCACCGGATGTCATCCAGCGGTTCGGCTCATCAAAATCAAAGTACTGCGCCGCCCACATCTGGTGCTGACCAACTTCGGTCGTGATATAGCTGTCCATGCCCTTGGTTAGATCAGACAAACGTTGAATAACATGCTGCGGCTTAATGATTTCGGTGCCCTGCGTGTATTTCAGCGAGTCGACCGCACGCCATTCATCAATTTGCTTCCACCAGGCAGAGAGCGCCTTCTTATTTGGCGACGCCTGTGTGGACTTCCAAATCTTCGTCATATCTTCGAGAACGTGTGCGACGTCTCCAACAATCGGGACATCGACTTTCACGTTCTTGTTAATAGAACTCGGATCAATATCGATATGAATGAACTTGGCGTCTGGTGCAAAGGCATCAAGACGTCCCGTAATCCGGTCATCAAAGCGTGAGCCAACCGCGATCATCACATCGCAATCATGCATCGCTTTGTTTGCCTCATAACGACCGTGCATCCCGAGCATCCCCAGATACTGCTTATCTGAAGCCGGAAACACACCCAGTCCCATTAAGGTCAATGTGCATGGGAAGCCAGTCGAACGTACCAGATTAGTCAACAATTTGGATGCAGACGGGCCTGAATTGATCACGCCGCCGCCACAATAAAATACAGGCTTTTTGGCGCCAGCCATCAATTTTACGGCTTCACGGATCTTATCCAGATCACCCTTCACACGCGGTTGATACTTCTTAAGGTCGATCTTCTCTGGCGGCGTGTATTCCGCAAGCGCCATACAAACGTCCTTCGGCAAATCGATCACAACTGGACCTGGACGACCAGAACGTGCAACGTGGAAGGCTTCATGCATGACCTTCGACAGGTTTTTCACTTCCTTAACCAGATAGTTGTGCTTGGTGCATGGGCGCGTAATGCCTGTGGTATCACATTCCTGGAACGCGTCATTACCAATAAGGTGCGTTGGTACCTGACCGGTCAGACAGACAATCGGAATAGAATCCATCAATGCATCGGTGAGACCAGTCACTGCGTTTGTCGCACCCGGGCCAGATGTTACGAGAACAACGCCAACCTTACCGGTCGAGCGCGCGTAACCTTCAGCTGCATGCACAGCGCCACCTTCTTGACGGACCAAGATATGACGAACCTGGTTTTGCTGATAAATCGCGTCATAGATCGGTAGCACGGCACCGCCCGGATAACCGAAAATCACTTCGACACCCTGATCGGCCAACGCCTTCAGAATGATCTCAGCTCCGGATATTTGTGTCGTACTCATCTTACCGTTCCTTTATCGCGTGTTTCTAACAACAATGAACGGTCGGCAACCATGGCCCCCGACCGTCAAATACATTTCAAAATGCCCTTAATTCCCAAGAGCGCGCAGAACTTAGAGGCTCAATCAGGCCGGGTCAACAAAAACTCACGAATAAATGAAAAGATTTTTTTATCATTTCTTTCCGAATATTTCTCAAAAATAAGTAAATCTGTATGAATCTGACGTTTGAACCATGTGATTTGCCGCTTTGCCAGTTGTCTTGAGGCTGTTTTCGCCTTTTCCACCGCCAAATCCAGATCTAACTCACCATTTATAACGCGTACAAGCTCTACCACGCCCACAGCCCGTGACGCTGGCAAATCCCCGGCCAGCCCCAGCTCTTTAAAGGCTTCGGCCTCCGCCATAGCCCCCGCTGACATCATATCGTCAAACCGCGCATCAATGGCTGCGTAAATATCTTCACGGGGTGGCATCAACAAGATATTCAGATATTTCGCTGAATATCCGGGCGCTTCCGGCTGCTCTTGCTGCCAATCCGTCAGTGTGCGCCCAGTCACCGCAAACACAGCTGCAGCACGGATCAATCGCTGTCGGTCACTTGCCGGCAAACGCTCAGCGGTCACTGGATCAACGGCAGCAAGCTCGGCCTTAAACGCTTCACCACCAATGTCTTCAAGGTGCGCCGTAATATTAGCAATCATCTCAGGTGGCACTTGTGGCACCGCAGCCAGGCCTTGAGTTAGCGCTTTAAGGTACAAGCCCGTCCCACCTGTCACGATAGGCAAGGCACCACGTTGATGTATATCCTTGATCGCCGCTTGCGCCATCGTCAGCCATTTTCCGGCCGAGCACCTTTCCGCTGTAGACATACAGCCAAACAAGTGATGTGGGGCCCGTGACGTCTCACCCGGTCCCGGCCGTGCCGTCAATATGGACAGTTCATGATAAACCTGCATGCTGTCAGCATTAACAATTTCACCGTTGAATTGCTCTGCCACTTTTAGGGCTAAACCAGTTTTTCCGCTTGCGGTCGGCCCTGCAATGATGACAACAGGTGATAAATCGTCCAACGTTTGGCCCTCAACAATTTCAGCTCGGAGATATCCCGATGCAATCTGTTCTTACATTAATTGCCCCCGAAGGGACCCCTCTGACAACCACGAATGTCAGTAAAATAAGAACGAGGCTCGATACCCTCGGTGCAGAAACGGATACACCGACCTGGTTATGTCAGGAAATGGCCTGTGACATTAGCTACGAAAATCTCTCTGATGATCAGGCCGAAGCTGCCGCACATAGTATTTTTATAGACGACCCTATCGATGCAATTGCCCAGCCGACACAATACCGGCGCAAACATCTATTACTGGCAGACATGGACAGCACCATCGTCACCACCGAGACGCTAGATGATCTTGCTGCGCACGTTGGGCTCAAAGATGAGATATCCGCGATCACTGCGCGCTCCATGAACGGCGAATTGGATTTCGCTGAAGCTCTTAAAGAACGCGTCATGATGCTCAAGGACTTGCCTGCCTCTGCATTGGAAGACGCCTATCAGGCTGTGCTTTTATCTAAAGGTGCACAGACATTGGTTCAAACAATGGCTGCGAATGGTGCACATTGCGTCCTTGTCTCTGGTGGCTTCAAGTATTTCACCTCCCGGATTGCCGAGCGCTGTGGCTTTCATGAAGACCTTTCGAACGATTTTATTATTGAAGACGACAAATTGACGGGTGAGGTAACGCTCCCGATTTTAGATAAGACCTCAAAACTGGACACATTAATTGACCGCTCAGCCGCTCAGGGCATAAGCCTCGCAGAAACTTTGTGTGTGGGCGATGGTGCCAACGACCTGCCCATGCTCCAGGCTGCGGGATTGGGTGTTGCATACCGGGGCAAGCCAAGCGTGCGCGCTGAAGCTCCCGCCCGCCTTGATCATTCAGACCTACGTGGCCTGCTTTTCGCTCAAGGCTATAAAATCGACTAACCAATAACTGAGGCCTGGACCGTTCGATCAACAAACCATTTTCTGTTTGCTTGACTCTCTCTATGTTTGTTCTCTACTTGTTCCTATCACAAAGGAACAATACCCATGCCGCTCAGCTTTACAAAACATCCGTCAAAGCAACCCTTGGCGCTTTATGCGGCAAAGATCCCGGCAGGGTTCCCAAGTCCCGCCGAAGACCAAATGGATGGTAAGCTGGACTTAAATGAGCATCGTATTCGTCGACCAGCAGCAACGTATTTCGTCCGCGTAGAAGGCGAGTCAATGCAGGGCGCTGGAATATTCGATGGTGACTTGTTGATTGTCGACAGAGGCATTCAGGCCAAAGCGGATGATGTTGTGATTGCTGTTATTCATGGCGATCTGACCGTAAAGCATCTGACATGTAACGCCCACGGCTGGGCATTATCTGCAGCAAACCCAAGCTTCGCGGATATACCGTTAACCGAGATTGGATGTGAGGTATGGGGTGTCGTCGCGCATACTATCCGCCGCCATTGCAATCGATAACACCCATGTTTGCATTGGTAGATTGTAATAATTTCTATGCGTCATGCGAACGCATATTTGAGCCGCACCTCGTCGACCGCCCTATCGTTGTTCTGAGTAATAATGATGGGTGTGTGGTGGCCCGCTCTAAAGAAGCGAAGGCTCTCGGCATTGGTATGGGGGTGCCATTTTTTCAGGTTCGCGATATCGCCAAGCAACACAGCGTCGTTATCCGCTCATCAAACTACGCTCTTTATGGCGATATGTCGGAAAGAGTGATGGGGAATCTATCCGCTCAGCCCCTGATTCTGAAATCTATTCAATTGATGAGTGCTTTCTTGATCTCGAATATTTGTCCCCCGAAGACCTCGAGCCATGGTGTCGAGATTTACGGCAAAAAGTTCAACGCTGGACTGGCATTACTGTCTCTATTGGAACAGGGGAAACAAAAACCCTCTCAAAGGTTGCGAATAGAATAGCCAAGGAAGCCCAGTACGCAGATGGCGTATTCATCATAACGCCAAAAAATCTAAAAGCGGCACTGGCGATAACGCCCGTAGGTGACATTTGGGGCGTTGGGTGGCAATGGGCAAGGATGCTCAAAAGGCGAGATATTCAAAGTGCTCTCGATTTTTCCCATGCACAAGATGGCTGGGTAAAGCAGCGGATGGGCGTCGTTGGATTACGCACTGTATACGAGTTGCGCGGCACCCCCTGCTATGACTTAGACGCAGCGCCCTCAGCAAAACAAACAACATACTGTTCGCGCACATTCGCAAAAGCAACGTCCAATAAGGACCACGTCAAAGAAGCTATTCTGTCATACGCGGAACGTGCAGCAGAAAAATCTGAAATGCTGATCAAGTATGTCGCATTATAAAAGTATCCATCAGAACAGACCGGCATGACCATAACACGGCACCTATTTACAGGAGTGCGCATGAAGCGCTTATGTTTCCAACAGGCGATAGCCGCATCATCGTTGCGGCTGCATTGAAAATATTGGAGCGTATATGGCTGGATGGCCAGCCTTATCGCAAAGCAGGCGCTCTCTTGTTAGAATTGTCCCCCAAAGACAATATCATTCCGTCTCTCTTTGATGAACCATCAATTGATAGCAATCCACTCATGGATGCCATTGACCATGTAAACAAAAGTTTCGGGCGCGGCGCCGTCGGTCTTGGCTTATCTAAAAAGAGTGCAAAGTGGCGAATGCGTCAGGAACGCCTTTCACCACGTTACACATCAAGATGGGCAGACATTCCTATCGTACGAATGTGAAACCTGTCTGCACGACCGGATCATAAAAATGATCAGCCTTTGTCGATTCGGATCGCAACAAAGCGCAAGCCTTGATCACTTTCAACACGAAGCAACACGGACTTCCGTCTCTGCGCCTTCGCTTCGTCGACTTTCCGCATCACGTCAACAGGGTTCGCAACATCACCTTGGCTGACCTGAATAATCCGGTCACCAGGCTGCAAACCTTTTTCAGCAGACGGGCCGTTAGCATCGACGGATGTCACGACAACACCTTTAGCATTCTCACCAAGGCCAAATTTGTCACGGGTCTGCTCGTTGATTGCAGCAACCTTCAGGCCGAGGCCTTCAATAGCTGTCTCACTGCCGGAATCCTTATTCGTGACGGCAGCGGCCACAGTTACGGGCGTTTCTTTAAGCGCACCAACTTTGACTTTAATCGTCTTGCGTTTGCCGTCGCGCCAAATGATGGCTTCGACAGTCGTGTCTGGCTCAACATCGGCAACAATACGTGGCAGACGGCGCATCTCAGGAACTTCGACGCCGCCGAATTCCAGGATAACATCACCTGGCTTGAGGTCAGCTGATGCCGCAGGACCATCTTCGACAACACTTGCAACCATTGCACCTGAAGCGTCATCAAGGCTTAAGCTTTCAGCGATCTCATCCGTAACAGACTGAATGTGAACGCCCAGCCAACCGCGGCGAACTTCACCGTTCTTGATCAACTGCTTAATGACCGGCGCGGCTGTTGACGTCGGAATGGCAAAGCCAATACCGACACTGCCACCGGTTGGTGAGAAGATAGCTGTATTAATGCCGATGACTTCGCCGTCCATATTGAAGGTCGGACCACCAGAGTTGCCTCGGTTAATAGATGCGTCTGTCTGTAAGAAGTCATCATAAGGGCCAGAATTAATATCGCGGCCACGTGCCGAGATAATGCCAGCCGTCACAGTCCCGCCCAAGCCGAACGGATTACCAATAGCCATGACCCAGTCACCAACTTCACTGACATCGGAATCGCCAAATTCGGCAACAGGCAAGTCGCCTTCATATTCAATTTTAAGAACCGCGAGATCCGTCTTTGGATCGCGCCCGACGAGTTCTGCCTTGAGGCGTGTGTCGTCATGCAAAATAACGGAAATCTCGTCCGCATCCTGGATCACATGGTTGTTGGTCACAACGTAACCTTTGGCATCAACAATAAAGCCTGAGCCCAATGACGTCGCACGACGTGGACGTTGTTGCTGGCCATTACGCTCAAAAAATTCTTTAAAGAAATCCTCAAAAGGTGATCCCGGCGGCAGCTGGGGAATTTCAGGCCCCGCGCGCCCTTCAACAGTTTGTGTTGTGGAAATATTCACGACCGTCGGCAAAAGCTTTTTGGCCAAGCCTGAGAACGATTCAGGTGCGCCTTTTGCAAATGCGGCACTGACTTGTAACGCAATCGCCATCGCAACAACGAACGCAACGACCCGCATCATCCAAACGACAATGCTCGAGGCGTCTTCTGCTTTTGTTGCAGCCCGAGAATGTTTCATCGATCAATCAACCTTTATAAAAATAATTTATCGTTACTGTGCACATCATATTAGCACACGTCTACGCATCAAATGTGTCGGAACCATGGCTATGTCCAGTCTTAGGCAAAATTGCACTTAACCGCGAATAAGCCAGATGATACCAACCCCGACAATGGCTGCTGTCACACCTAACATACGTAAAGCCGAAGACGGCTGTTCCAGCACGCTTAGCATCATCTTTTTCATGGCATCAGGAAAGAGCGCATAGCAAACGCCCTCGATCAAAATTGCGAGACCGAGGGCGGTTAGAAATGCTGTCATGTCAATAATAAGACGCTAAACCAAAGATCACTTTGGCTTAGGTTGCGCCTCATTAAAGTAACGGAAGAATTCGCTATTAGGTGACAACACCATCGTGGTGCCATCATCAAATGCGCCTTCATACGCTTCCATGGAACGGTAGAAGTTAAAGAACTCAGGGTCCTGGCCGAACGCGTCACCCAGAATTTTGTTCTTTGTACCTTCGCCTTCACCACGAAGAATCTGCGATGTCCGGTTCGCTTCCGCGAAAATCACCGTCCGCTTACGATCAGCTTCAGCCTGAATGGTGAGCTTTTGCTCTTCACCTTCAGCTCGAAGTTGTGCCGCTTGCGCAACACGATCTGAACGCATCCGGTTATACACCGACTGCAACGTGGCATCCGGAAGATCGGTACGACCAATCCGCAAATCCACCAGCTCAACACCAAACTTTGGTGCCTGTGCTGCGAGTGTGTCAAAGATCTTGGTCATAACGCCAGCACGCTTGGACGACAACATGTCCGCCAATGATGACTTCGCAACTTCAGCACGAACCGCTGAATTCACAAGGTTACCAAAGATTTGACGGAAGTTTGCATCCGACTGAGCCGTTTTCAGGAACTCCAACGGATCAACAATTTTGTAGCGCGCAAAGCTGTCTACATTGATCCGCTTCTGATCCGCCAAAAGAATTTCCGTTGGCTGTGGATCAAGGTCAAGAATACGCTTGTCGAAGAAACGCACGTTCTGAATGAACGGCATCTTGAAGTTCAGGCCGGGATTTTCAACCGGACGAACTGGGTTACCAAACTGAAGCACCAATGCTTGCTGTGTTTGATGCACGGTAAACGCCGAGCTCCAACCAACAATGGCTGCAACACCGATGACAGTTAAAATCACGATACCAGATTTTTTCATCACTGGGTTCCTCCAGACTTCTTCTGCAACTCATTCAGCGGCAGATATGGGACAATACCTTGTCCACCTCCAACGCCTTCATCAATGATGATCTTGTTTGCGCCACGCAGAACTTGCTGCATCCGCTCCAAGTACAAACGACGTGTCGTCACACCTTTGCTCGTTTTATATGTCTCGTAGACCGACAAGAAGCGCGCAGCTTCACCTTCGGCTTCCTTGATCACCTGCTCTTTAAAACCTCGGGCAGCAGCAAGACGCTTTTCAGCTTCACCTTTTGCACGTGGAACAACGTCGTTTGAATATGCTGTTGCTTCGTTAACCAGACGTTCCTGGTCCTGCTTAGCACGCTGCACATCGTTAAATGCATCAATGACCTCTTTTGGAGGGCCTGTCTCTTGCATCCTGAATTCTGTAATCAGAATACCAGCACCATATCCATCGAGTATTTCCTGCAGCAACTCTTGCGTACTCGCCTCCACAACTTGCCGTCCACCGGTTAGGGCTTGCTCAAGCTGAGTTTGGCCAATGATTTCACGCATCGCACTTTCTGCAGCAATCTTAATCGTGCCTTCGGGATCGCGAATATTGAAAAGATAATTTTCAGCACTCTTGATCTGCCATTGCACAACTGCATCCACGTCGATGACGTTCTGATCACTGGTCAGCATCAGACTTTCAGTTGGGACATCACGAATTGCACGGGTCGCATCAGAACCACCACGGAAGCCAATGTTAACGGTGTTAACTTTGGTCACGTTCGGGCGATACACCGAACCAATTGGACCTGGTAGCCAATAGTTCAGGCCCGGGTCCGTTCGTTTTACGTACTCGCCGAACAATAATTCGACACCGACCTGCTCGGGCTGCACGCGGTAAAACCCACTGCCGAGCCAGATTGCCACAACAGCAATCAATATGAGAACAATACCTTTAGTGCTACCCGCACCGCCTGGCACCAGACTACGGACTTTTTCTTGCGCACGACGTAGCGCCTCTTCGACGTCAGATGGCTGCATGCCACCACCACCACCGGAGCCACTGCCCCATGGGCCCTGGCCACCGCCACCGCCGCTACCACCGCCGCCGCCCCATGGGCCGCCTTGTTTATTCGAAGCCATCTACTAAATCCTACCCTTGCTTTCCCAGCCCCTTACCTGCATCCATTATGAAGACACGAGCGAGGCTACTTGTAATTCTGCTCGTTCACGTTAACTAAGTTATGAACAAGCGGTTCACGTTATAGGGCACCCCCGTACCGGTGACAAATCATTGTCGGGATGTTCTTGCATAGATATCGGCCAAAAATTGGAGATTGCAACCATGTTCGAGGTTACAAACGACGTCATTCTTGAAGCGCTGCAAGGTGTTAACGATCCTATCAGCGGCAAAGATGTTGTCAGCGCTGGAATTATTCAAGGTTTACAAACACTTGATGGGAATGTGGCCTTTGCCATTGAAGTCCCAGCGGAAAAAGGCGCTGAGATGGAGCCGTTAAGAAAACAGGTCGAAGATACAGTATTTGCCTTACCTGGTGTCGTTTCTGCAACGGTTGTACTTACAGCTGAGCGGGCACCAAGCGCCGCCCCAGCCGCCCCTCAAAGTGGCCAACAGACAAAACCTGGGGCACCTGTATCGCCTCAAGGCCAGGGAGATCTGCTTCCAGGCGTAAAATCAATTATTGCTGTAGCGTCTGGTAAAGGTGGTGTCGGTAAATCGACAACCGCTGTAAACCTCGCCCTTGGTCTAGCTGCTGGTGGACGAAAAGTTGGCCTTTTAGATGCAGATATCTACGGCCCTTCGATGCCACGCATGATGGGCATTTCCGGCAAACCAAATTCAGCCGACGGTAAAACCCTCGATCCAATGGAGAATTACGGCATCAAAGTGATGTCGATGGGATTCATGGTCGACGAAGAGACACCGATGATCTGGCGTGGCCCAATGGTCCAGTCTGCCCTCGAACAAATGATGCGTGACGTCAATTGGGGCGAGTTAGATGTTCTTGTTGTTGATATGCCGCCTGGTACAGGTGACGCGCAGCTTACGATGGCCCAACGCGTCCCACTTGCAGGTGCTGTGATTGTCTCAACACCTCAAGACATTGCACTACTGGATGCACGCAAAGGCTTGAACATGTTCCGTAAGGTCGATGTACCTGTATTCGGCATTATCGAAAACATGAGCTATTTCCTCTGCCCCGATAACGGCAAACGCTATGATATCTTTGGTCATGGCGGGGCAAAGAAAGAAGCAGATCGCATGGGTGTAGATTTCTTGGGCGAAGTGCCGATCGAAATTGAAATTCGCGAAAGATCAGATGCGGGCACGCCAATCACTGCGGCAAACCCTGACAGTCCAGCTGCTAAAAATTACCGAGCGATTGCAGATACTGTATGGGCAAAGATTGAGCAAGGTCAGGCTAGTGACAGTCTCGCACCGCGCATCGTAATTCAGTAAGTCTGTTTATGCATAGCCATCGCCACACGCTTAAACGTTTTTTCCAAGCCGTGGCGCTTGGCTGTGTGTTTATATATGCGCCGACCTCAGGCAACGCTGAAACAGTGGTGGCGTTACCCGTTTCTGAATGTCGTGAAGTTCGCCAAACGTTAGAGACCTACGTGCCAATTGCACCTGGGTTTCGGCAATTGGAAATGCCATTTCCAGAGAATCAAGAAAACATCAACGGCACGTTATGTCGATTGGTGGCTGTGGGCACAGGCATACATATTGAAAACGAGCAGATACGTACGCGGCGCGCTCGAAGAAACCAAGTGGCGTGAAACCGAACAGACAAAACGGTTTAGCGGTCAATCCAAACATGGCCGCCACGTCTTCGCTCTCACGCGGAATAATGCAATATGTGTGACAACCATACAGGTTGGTATGGTGCCCGGCGTAGAACCAAATAAAGGTGCTCTCGAAGACGGCACGATCTATCTGGGTTCACTTCGTCCGCATCAACGCGAATGGTGGGTCGCCGTTGATTGCTTCCATTTTTAATACGTATTTTCCCTCACAAGAATTCTCATACTTGCAGATTATCTAATACGCCTTATGCGGAAGCTCCTACGGACACCGCCACTCTGAACATCTGCATTAAGATGATACAGGGTGTGGCAGTGCCCGGAGAGAAATGCAGTTGCACGTTTCTCTTTAGGTGACTTAGCCACCTTAAGTACGGACTTGGGGGTCCGCGAGAATGCTCTTAAAGCCACTCATTACGCGTGCGCCTGCCCGGGCAGGAAAACGTAACATAGCGACGAACATCTCGCGGATAGCATGTGCCCGCAAAGTTTCTGCTTCCTGCATGTGGCGGCGCAGATCTTCGGGGGTCATATCGTAGTAGCTGACTTCACCAATAATCGGTTTCATCTTGATCATCCTAAAATGTTTATTTTCGATATTGCGTTGC
>CAWUWH010000094.1:0-7163 GCA_963926035.1 uncultured Rhodospirillales bacterium | reverse complement strand
AATGAATTTGGTTCCGATTTCTGGAATCTTTTGTAGATTGCCTATTTACGGAGGGCTGACGAAGAATGGTCGACGCGACGTCAATGGGCACAACATCACACAAAGGTGAAGTTTCAAATGAAATGGATCAGGACGTCATTGCCGTACAATGGAATACTGTAAACGATCAGCTTCGTGGTGAGATTGGTGAAGCCGCTTTTCAAAGTTGGATCAAGCCGATCAAAATCCGAAGCATTGAAGGTGGTGTTGTCCATGTAACCGTGCCGACACGGTTTATGCGGGACTGGGTTGTCGCTCATTACGCTGAGCGCATCGCAACATTATGGCAATCTGAATCACCTGAGATCGCATCCCTTGAAGTTTCTGTTCGCAGTGACCGGGCGCCGGGGCAGCCGCGCGAAGGTATACGTCGTCAGACGCCGCCTGTTAATAAAGCTAGCCGCAATATGTCGGCTGAGCGTCAAGGCATTAGCGCAGCGCTTGATTCAAGGTTTGTGTTCGATAATTTTGTTGTCGGTAAGCCAAACGAATTCGCATATGCTGCCGCACGGCGCATCGCTGAGGCCGAGCGCGTTCCGTTTAACCCGCTGTTTTTGTATGGTGGCGTTGGGCTTGGTAAAACGCACTTGATGCATGGTATCGCCTGGCATATCCGCCAAACGACCCCTGAGCGTACGGTTCTTTATCTATCGGCAGAAAAGTTCATGCATCGGTTTGTGCAGGCCATCCGTGAAAGTACGACAATGGATTTCAAGGATCAGTTCCGGTCCGTAGATGTTCTGATGATTGATGATGTTCAATTTATTGCTGGAAAAGAATCAACGCAGGAAGAATTCTTCCATACTTTTAATGCGTTGGTAGACCAAGGCCGTCAAATCGTTATCTCCGCGGATAAGTCTCCATCTGACCTGGTCGGCATGGAAGAGCGCCTGATCTCCAGGCTTAACTGTGGCCTGGTGGCTGATATTCATGCGACCACCTACGAACTCCGTCTTGGTATTTTGCAATCTAAGGCCGCGCAAATGCGTGCGGAAATTCCATCAAAGGTGATGGAATTCTTGGCGCATAAGATCACATCGAATGTACGTGAGCTTGAGGGCGGTCTAAACCGCGTTGTTGCGCACGCTCAGCTCATTGGTCGTGAAATCTCCATCCAGGCCACGCAAGACGTGCTTCATGACCTGCTGAGGGCTAATGATCGCCGTGTGACCATTGAAGAAATTCAGAAACAGGTCGCAAATCACTTTAATATCCGTCTTTCCGATATGCACTCTGCGCGTCGTGCTCGCTCGGTGGCGAGGCCGCGTCAGGTTGCAATGTATTTGGCCAAACAATTAACGGCGCGTTCGCTCCCTGAGATTGGCCGAAAGTTCGGTGGGCGAGATCATACCACCGTGATGCATGCCGTGAAAAAAGTCGATGAGCTCAAGGGATTGGACTCTGGATTCGCAGAAGATATCGAGCTTTTGCGTCGTATGTTAGAGGGTTAACCTCTTAACATCTGCTTTCTGCATAAAATTGAATTTTAACCCATTGATTTAAATAGTATTTTTGGCATCCAAATGGGCGAGGCTTATGCCGTTAAAACGCTTGGGTCATGGTTAACGTCTGTTATACTTAACAACGCCTTTTGCGAAGGTGAGGCAATGCCTCTGGACATGGCTTTTTCTGGTCATTCTCCGCGATTTTCAAGGCGATTGAATTAAGCTGTCGCTTGGCCCCGATTGGGACAGGCTTATACAAGGGATACAGGTTTAAGGCATGAAACTTACGATTGAACGGACAGACCTCTTGCGCTCTCTCGGACACGTGCAAAGCGTTGTTGAACGGCGTAACACGATCCCCATTTTGTCGAATGTAAAAATTGAAGCTGATGGCGATATGCTTTCACTCAATGCGACAGATATGGATCTCGACATTGTCGAGAAGGTTGCGGCAAATATTTCAACGCCGGGTGCGACAACAGCTCCTGCGCTGACGTTCTTTGAAATTGTCCGTAAATTGCCAGATGGCGCTCAGGTTGAATTAGAAGCGCCGGGTGACGGTAAGTTGACCATTCGTGCCGGACGGTCTCGTTTTACGCTCTCATGCCTGCCAACTGAAGATTTCCCCGTTATGTCTGGCGGCGAATATGGCCATACTTTTTCTTTAGCCGCAGCGGATCTTCGTGAGTTGATCGATCGTACACGCTTCGCCATTTCTACTGAAGAGACACGGTATTACCTCAATGGTATCTATGTTCACGTCTTTAATCGTGATGGCACGGATGTGTTGCGTGCGGTCTCGACGGATGGTCATCGACTTGCAAGCTTAGAGATGCCCCTCCCTGAAGGTGCATCGGGTATGCCTGGCGTGATCGTGCCGCGTAAAACTGTTGGTGAAATTCGCAAACTCATTGATGAAACTGGTGACGACGTCGACATTTCATTGTCTGAAGCTAAAATCAAATTTGCATTCGACGATGCTGTGCTGACGTCAAAACTGATCGATGGCACATTCCCTGATTACCAGCGAGTGATCCCGGTCAACAACGACAAGGAAATGGTTGTTGATCGCAAGGCTTTAATTGATGCCGTCGACCGTGTGTCGGCGATCTCTTCTGAAAAGTCGCGTGCGGTAAAGCTGACAATTAATGGCGATACGTTATCGTTGTCTGCATCAAGTCCAGAGAACGGCACGGCGCAAGAAGACGTCGAAATTACCTACGGCGCGGATGTGATCGAAATTGGCTTTAACTCGGCTTATCTTTTGGATATTGCACGTCAGCTGGATAGCGAGACAGCAACATTTGTGCTCGCTGATGCAGCATCTCCGACAATTATTCGTGGGGTGAATGACACGGGTACGATCTATGTGCTCATGCCGATGCGGGTCTGATGAGCCATAGCGTGGACAGCCAATTTTGACAGGCATTGCTGCCATTTCAACTTCTCCGCACTCGGCGTTGTCGCCGAGGTCAAGTGATGCGACGACCAGAAATTCGGCTGTTACCCGTTTGACGCTGACAAATTTTAGAAATTATACGCATGCCCGGATTGAGCCCAATACGCAAAACGTTGTGCTCACGGGTGCTAATGGCGCTGGTAAAACAAACATTCTCGAAGCGATCTCATTTCTGGCACCTGGGCGAGGATTGCGCCGGGCCAAGCTTTCTGAAGTGAGCCGGTCTGATGCGCGCGATGAGGCTGTTGATCCGTCGCGCTGTTGGGCGGTTGCTGCGCGACTTGGACAGGGCGATGACTGTGTTGATCTTGGCACGGGGCTTGATCCAGATGCGACAGGAGTTCGAGATCGTCGTGTCGTTCGTGTTGATGGCGAGACTGAGCGCTCACAAGCTGTGCTTAGTGAACACGTTGCGGTGGTTTGGCTGACGCCTCAGATGGACGGGTTGTTTATTGAAGGACCGGGCGGTCGACGCCGGTTTTTGGATCGTCTCGTTTATGCTGCGGACCCTGCTCATGCGGGGCGAGTAAGTGCTTATGAGCAGGCGATGCGCGAGCGGGCACGATTATTATCTGATCGTGGTTTGCGCGCCGACGCCGGTTGGCTTGATGCGTTAGAAGAGACAATGGCTGAAAAAGGCATGGCTGTTGCTGCTGCGAGGCGGGATATGGTTGGTCGATTGATTGCTTTTATTGACGACGGCACAGGGCCATTTCCGAGTTCGGACTTAGCGCTGGTTGGTGGTCCTGAAGCATGGCTTGATGAAGGGCCAGCTTTGGCTGCAGAAGAGAGATTTCGGGCGCAACTGTTGGCGGAACGAGGCCAGGATGCAGCAGATGGCCGGACGCATAGTGGACCACATCGAACGGATTTGGATGTTCGCCACCGCATGAAAGCGCGCGAGGCTGGATCGTGTTCGACGGGTGAGCAAAAAGCCTTGTTGATCGGATTGGTTCTGGCGCACGCACGTATGCAAGCGGTTGAGCAGGGACGATGCCCGATACTGCTTTTGGATGAAGTCGCGGCACACCTGGATCAAGAACGCCGACAGGCATTGTTTGATCTGATAGATACTTTGGGCACGCAAGCTTGGTTAACCGGGACGGACCCAGCCCTGTTTGACGGAATGCGCGGTCGCGCAGGATTTTTTGATGTAGCTGACGGTGCAATTCGCCAGACCAACATTTAACTGAAGACACACAGAAACTGAGAGCAATTTGAGCATGAGCGAAGAAGCAGAGAACGAAACCGAAGATCAGGTAGCGGCAGAGATTCCAGAAGAAGCGGATCCAGCCGTGTATGGCGCTGATCAGATCAAGGTATTACGTGGTCTCGACGCTGTTCGTAAACGCCCCGGCATGTATATCGGTGACACCGACGATGGGTCTGGTTTGCATCACATGGTCTATGAAGTCGTGGACAATGCGATTGACGAAGCGTTGGCGGGCCATTGTGATCTCGTGAAGGTGACGTTGAATGCTGATGAATCTGTATCTGTTTCTGATAACGGTCGAGGGATTCCGGTCGATATTCACGCCGAAGAAGGCGTGTCGGCAGCTGAAGTGATCATGACGCAACTTCATGCGGGCGGTAAGTTCGACCAAAACTCATATAAGGTTTCTGGTGGATTGCATGGCGTTGGTGTGTCTGTTGTAAACGCCCTGTCAGATTGGCTTGAACTTAAAATCTACCGTGAAGGCAAAGAACATTATATCCGCTTTGAGAACGGCGAAGCCGTTGCCCCGTTGGAAGTCATTGGTGATGCACCTCCCACCGAAGATGGCAGCCCGCTTAGTGGATCAATCATCACATTCCACGCGTCTTCTGAGACGTTTACGCAGACGGAATATAGTCTTTCAACGCTTGAGCATCGCCTGCGTGAATTGGCATTTTTGAACTCGGGTGTGGCCTTGCAGCTAGTCGATGATCGCAATCCAGAACAAGTTATCATCGATTTGCACTATGAGGGTGGCCTTGTTGAGTTTGTGAAGTATATAGATCGCTCTAAAACGGCGGTTATTTCTGAACCATTGCCATTAATCGGCGAAAAAGACGGGATGACCGTTGAAGTCGCAATGCAATGGAATGACAGTTATCACGAGACAATGTTGTGCTTTACCAACAACATTCCTCAGCGTGATGGCGGAACACATTTGGCTGGTTTTCGGGGTGCACTGACACGTCAGATAAATAACTATATGACGTCGGGTCTCGTGCCTAAAAAAGAGAAAGTCACTGTGACCGGTGATGATGCGCGTGAAGGACTAACGTGTATTTTGTCGGTCAAAGTGCCTGACCCAAAATTCTCATCTCAAACGAAGGACAAGCTCGTATCTTCTGAAGTTCGTCCCGTTGTTGAAAATCTTGTGAGTGCAGGTTTGGACCAGTGGTTTGAAGAGAACCCGGCTGAAGCCAAAAAAGTTCTGATGAAGATTGTTGATGCGGCGTCGGCACGTGAAGCTGCACGTAAAGCGCGTGAACTGACGCGCCGTAAGGGCGCGTTGGATATTAACTCGCTCCCAGGAAAGCTTGCAGATTGCCAAGAGCGCGATCCTGCTAAAGCTGAAATATTTATTGTGGAGGGAGACAGCGCTGGTGGTTCTGCAAAACAGGGTCGTGAACGTGGTTTCCAGGCGATTTTGCCGCTGCGTGGGAAAATTTTGAACGTTGAGCGCGCGCGATTTGATAAAATGCTGGGTTCAGCAGAAATCGGGACATTGATTGCTGCATTAGGCACCGGGATCGGGCGTGAAGATTTCAACGTCGATAAGTGCCGGTATCATAAAATCATCATCATGACTGACGCTGATGTTGACGGAAGCCACATTCGAACATTATTGCTGACGTTCTTCTTTAGACAAATGCCTGAACTCATTGAACGCGGTTTCCTCTATATTGCGCAGCCGCCGCTTTACCGTGCCAAGCGGGGTAGTTCACAGGTCTATCTAAAAGGTGACCGGGAGCTTGAGAATTATTTGTTCGAAACGGCCATTGATGAAGGTGGCGTATTTGTTAATTTCGAAGGGGAGCAGATTGCTGGTCCTGATCTTCGAAAACTTGCTGAAGAAGCACGCTATGTGAAGACGTTGCTTGAGCATCTATCAAATCATGTGCCTCTATCAATCCTTGAACAGGCAGCTATTTTAGGTGCGCTTAACCCAGAAATCCTAACTAATTCTGAAAACGGTAAAGCGGCAGCAGACGTTATTGCGAAGCGACTGGATGCGCTGTCATCTGAGCATGAGCGCGGCTGGGAAGGTCGTGTTCTTGGTGACGGTGGTCTTGGCTTTACCCGCATGTTGCGCGGTGTCGAAGAAACACATGTGATTGATGGTGCGATTATGCGCTCAAAAGATGCGCGTCAGTTGGATGAAATCGCAGGCCGATTACAAAAAAACTATGCCAAGCATGGGACCTTGGAGAACAAAGATAAAAGTCATCCCATTACGGGACCGGTATCTTTGGTCGATAAAGTCACGGAACTTGGCCGCAAAGGGATTTCGATCAACCGCTATAAGGGCTTGGGCGAAATGAACCCCGAGCAACTTTGGGAAACAACGCTGGACGTTGAAGCACGTTCCTTATTGCAGGTACGCGTCAATCACGTCGACGAGGCAGAAGAAGTCTTCTCAACCTTGATGGGTGACGTTGTTGAACCACGCCGCGAATTTATCCAGGCCAACGCATTGAAAGTCGCTAACCTCGACGTTTAAGGGGAGAGCTTTTGTGTGCATTGACACATAAAGTGAGAATGATGTGACTCATAATGTGGGGAAATAGTAAATTTGTGTCACATATCGTGAGAGGTGTCGCAGTGATGGCCTCGCCACAAATAAACAATGGTGACAATATATCTTTTTATTCAGCTGTCCCCATTGAGCGTGCCGCAAGAATTATGAAACTAAATGAAGAAGCAACACGAGACCTTGTTCGTGTTGGCTGCTTATCAACCATAATGGAGTTTAGTAAAGGTCGCGACCGGCGTCTTGTACCTTTGTCTTCAGTAAATCAATTCAAGCGCTCTTTCATCTCTGCATCCGAAATTGCAGTGCGGATGAAAACCTCGCCAAGGAATTCGGTGATGAAACTTGCGGAGGCCGCTGTATCGGCTGCCACCGGACCTCTAGTAGATGAAGATAGATAATACTTTTTTCTGCGACAGCATGTAAAACGTGCCGGTAATGTTCTCTTTGAGAGCTAAATCATGTTAGTGATGGAAA
>CAWUWH010000093.1:0-3597 GCA_963926035.1 uncultured Rhodospirillales bacterium | reverse complement strand
TTAAATCGCATAAAAATATCGAATTTGCCGTTTGAAAGATTCTCGAAACGGGTGCGATGCCTGTGACACATGGTGGCGATCACTCGGTGCATATTCCGTGGATTACAGCTTTTGATGATCAAGAGCCGGTCCACATCATTCACATTGATGCGCATCTGGACTTTGTCGACGAGCGCCACGGCGTGCGTTATGGGCATGGAAATCCGTTGCGCCGCGCCTCAGAAATGAGCCACGTTACCGGCTTTACGCAACTTGGTATTCGGTTTGTATCTTCGTCAAATAGGGCTGATTACGAGGCTGCGCGCGCAGCAGTTTCAGACATTCTGTCCGTTCGCGATGTACGCAAGCTCGGTGCAGAAGGCGTGTTGGCCCGTGTGCCAAAAGGGAAACGTTATTATTGCACCATTGATATCGATGGTTTCGATCCGTCCATTGCCCCCGGCACAGGAACGCCAAGCCATGAAGGTTTCCTATATTACGAAGTCCTCGAAATCCTTAAAGGCCTAGCCAGTCGAGGCGATATTGTTGGTATTGATTTGGTCGAGGTCGCACCTGATTATGACTGCGACGGCACGACAGCCTTTCTGGCCGCACAATTATTGCTGAGTTTCCTCGGCTACATTTTTCACGCAAAAGGCATTAGTGCTTAATCGCACGATGTATATCGAATGAACGAGGATGAGATGACATTTAAAATAATTTCAGAACAAGCCAGCTTTGGTGGCACGCAGGGCGTCTATAGGCATACGTCGCAGGAGCTTGATTGCGATATGCGGTTTGCGGTGTTCACGCCGCCGGGTGCATCTGATGAACCCAAGCCTGTTGTTTTCTGGTTGTCCGGGCTGACATGTACCGAGGATAACTTCACGGTAAAAGCAGGTGCGCAACGGGTTGCAGCTGAACTTGGTCTTGTCATCGTTGCACCAGATACAAGCCCGCGCGGGGTCGATCTTCCAGGTGAAGATGACGCATATGATTTTGGCTCGGGGGCTGGGTTTTATGTCGATGCAACCGAAGCGCCATGGTCGAAGCATTACCGGATGTATAGTTACATCACGGGTGAATTGCCTGCGTTGATCTTCAAGCATTTCCCGGCGCGTGCAGATCGTCAGGGTATTATGGGGCATTCGATGGGTGGTCATGGGGCGTTGACCATTGGCCTTAAACACGCAGAAACATATGCCAGCGTATCGGCGTTCTCACCGATTGTTGCGCCGTCGCAGGTTCCATGGGGACAAAAGGCCCTGACGGGATATTTAGGTGCGGATCAAAGCACCTGGAATGACTACGACGCCACCGCATTGATTAAAGCCGGCAAGCGTCATCTGGGGACAATTTTAATCGATCAAGGCGACGCAGATAATTTCTTGGGAGAGCAACTTCGCCCGGAACTTTTTGTTGATGCGTGCACCTCTGTGGGGCAATCCGTGAATTTGCGGATGCAGCCTGGTTACGATCACTCCTACTTCTTTATCGCGTCATTCATTGAAGATCATCTGAGACATCACGCTGCTGCGCTTGTCGATTAATTTCTGATCGGCATGCGGTTTGCTTGAGGGTGATGCACTGTGCCTTGATATAATACCATTTGGTACTTTATATAAATTATACCATTTAGTATCATAGTAGAGAGGTATGTCGTGCAAGCGATCGGAACAGAACTCCAAAGTACGTTTAGGGCCCTCGCGGATCCGACAAGACGACATATTCTTATGCGTCTGAGTGATCGCGATATGAGTATTGGTGAGCTTGCTCAAGGTTTCGAGATGACCCGGGCTGCCGTCAAAAAACATCTCACCGTTCTTGAGCAAGGTGGGTTGATATCTGTGCATGCCAATGGGCGTGAGCGAATCAACACGCTTGAGCCAAATGGTCTCAAGGCGGCGTCAGAATGGATCGCGTATTTCAGTGGTTTCTGGGACGACCGTTTAGGCAAATTGAAAGCCGCTTTTGAAAACGAAAATAAGACTTAAAAAGGATATGATTCATGTTGACGGGTACACTTATCAAGACGATCATTATTGATGCATCGCGGGATACGGTTTGGTCCTTTTTGACAGAAAAAGACAAACTCGCAATTTGGTTCCACCCCGCAGATAAAGACTTTGTCGAAGGTGAGGATTACGCATTATTACGGGATCCCGATGGAGGTGTGGGAGACGATAATAAAATCTGCTGGGGAAAAGTTGTTCGTATGAGCCCGCCAGATGAATTGGCCTGCACATTCACTGTTCACATGCTTGCTGGCGCAACGACAACCCTGACATGGAAACTTAAAGAGGTGTTTGAGGGGACGCGATTGACGTTGAACCATGAAGGCATTGATGAAGCTGCAGGCGACCAGGCTTTTGGTTTATTGCGTTCAATGGATGTGGGTTGGGACAAGCATTTCGCAACGTTGCGGGACGCAGCCAGCAGCCCCTTAAGCCTGACATATGATGAAGAATGAGCCCGAATTGGATGTAACTGTGGATATCTATAGTAGGCGTGGGATACAGCGTTAAGAGTATTCGATGATCCGTGCTTAATAATTCGCTTGCGTCGGAAATCGATGAGCCGTAAACGCGGCGAAATTATTGAACTCGTGTAGCAAAGTGCTGCCCATGCAATCGACTCTTCGCCTTGTTTCTTCGCTGCTGCTTGGGATCGCCCTACTGATGGTCGGTGCTGGTGGTCTGTCGACAATTCTAGCCTTCCGCATGGGTGTTGCAGAGCATCCATCAACGGTGGTTGGTCTTGTAACGTCGATGTATTTTTTAGGCTTGGTGATGGGGACGGCGTCATGTCACCGCTTGATCACTAATGTCGGGCACATTCGAGCTTTTGCTGCTTTAGGGTCACTCATGTCGGCGGCAACATTGGCGCATGCGTTGACCGCCGATCCATATGCGTGGGGGGCTTTGCGGTTCGTCGTTGGTTTTACGACTGTTGGTATGTTCATGTGTACCTAGAGTTGGCTCAATGAAAAATCATCCAACAAAATCCGGGGTCAGGTATTCTCGTTATATCAGATTGTCTTGTGCATGGGACAGGGTGTTGGGCAGTTTTTGATTAATATCCCGGATAAGTTCGGTACAGTCTTATTTGTTTTAATATCCATACGAATGTCACTGGCGATCCTTCCTGTCGCGATGACCCGTATAAGTGCACCAGAACTACCAAAGCAAGTAAGGTTCCGATTGGCTCGGCTATGGGTAATTTCACCAACAGGCATGACGGCTTCTCTGACGTCAGGGATCGTGATGGGGGCATTCTATGGATTGGGTGCTTTATTTGCGCAAAAAGTAGGATTGGCGACAGCACAAACAGCGCAATTCATGGGCGCTGTGATTATTGGCGGCTTGGTGCTGCAATGGCCTGTCGGCAAACTCTCAGATACTTTTGATCGACGATCGGTGATCATAGGCGTTGCTTTTGCGACAACGATTGTCTGTTTCGTGATTATGAACAAAGACGTTCATAATGGCACTGGGTTACTCGCGTTAGCCACTTTGTTTGGCGGCCTCTCGTTTACGCTATACCCGCTCGTAGTGGCCTATATGAATGACTATGTCGAAGCAAATGATATTGTACCTGCATCGGGCGGTTTGGTGATGG
>CAWUWH010000092.1:0-9150 GCA_963926035.1 uncultured Rhodospirillales bacterium | reverse complement strand
CGGCGTCTTCGTTTAAATAAGGGAGCTCGTGTAGATCAGCCGCCGGGTTCGTGTGCATCTAGGCACGTCCGACTTGGCGAGGAACTCGTCGTCGGAGACTGCTGACAACATTTAAGTCATCTACACGCAATCATATTTAGGTGTTATTTCATGTTGTACTGACAATTGCAAGGCGCTGAGGAACTTCAGATAGATACCCACTGGTGACTTCAAATCAGATACGTTAGAATTCTACAACAACAGCAAGGGCGTAGTACGTAAAAATTCATGCGATCATTCCTCGAGTTTTCAGACCTCATAAAACCCACCTCATCAAAGGCCTTTTTCAAAGATCACTATGGGAAATCGCCATATTTGGTGAAAGGTGACGCCGAATTATATGCATCACTCTTTAATTGGGATGACTTTTCAAACTTGCTTAAAATGACAAACGTTTGGACCGGCACGACACTCAAAGTTGTGCTGGATGAAAAAATTATTGATCCGGCAACCTATACACGACAAACAGTCGGGCGCGACGGGACAAGTGTTCTTCGTCCAAACCCGGGTGACGTCAACAAATGGATGACAAAAGGTGCAAGCGTCGTCCTGGATGCCGCAGAACATATGCACTCAGGCCTTCGCGCAATTACTGAGGCTATTAGTTTTGCAACGAATTGCATGGTCTCATGCAATATATATTGCTCGTTTGATGGCCATCAGGCGTTCACCTCACACTATGATACAACGGACGTCTTCGTGCTCCAGTTAGATGGTGCGAAGAAATGGCGTGTCTACGAAGGCCAGTTCGAAGAACCCATCGAAGCCGATGGCTATTATTTCTCAAGTTTCGATAAAGATCACCATGACCGTGCCAAAGGCCGCACGAAAATGACGCCAACGCTCAAGCCGGGCAACCTTTTGTATCTCCCCAAGGGGCGTTATCACGATGCCTGTGCGTTAAAAGGCCCATCACTTCATGCCACATTCGCAACGACACAAGCGCGTGGTGTGGATTTTCTGCAAACCATTATGAACTCGATGGTCGAAGTGCCCGAATTCCGTGCCGCACTTCCCAATCTGGATGATGCCGAAGCGCACACGAAACACATTTATGAATTAGCAGAACGTTTAAAAGCATTACTGCACCAACCTGAGATCGCCGAACAAATGCGCGAAGATCAGAAACGTCGGGCTTTTGTAGATATATCCCGATATCAATTGCCTACAGCTGCGCCAATCAACGTTTACCGTGTTCGACACGTGGACCATAACGTTTCACTGGGGGGTGACGGCTACATCCTTAATGCGAACGGCAAAACCGTTGCAATCCCAGCAGACACAGTTGATGCGGTCAAATGGGTTTTAGATCGCAATGCTTTTCTTAAGCATGACCTTGAAAAGAACACACCTGACTTGGATGCATCCAGCCGACGCGATCTCTTGAGCAAGATGCTAGAGATCGGTCTACTGGATATTCTCGAGAGATAATTATCGAACGACGCGACTTAAGCAGCGTCGATAATGCTGTTCAATGTCGCACTTGGGCGCATGGCAGAAACTAATTTTTCTTTATTTGGACGATAATAGCCACCAATATCAACAGGGGCACCCTGAGCTGCATTCAGCTCATCGATGATCTTTACTTCGTTTTTGGCAAGTTCAACCGCAATGGACTTAAAGTATGCCTGCATCTCCGCATCATCGCTTTGAGCCGCCAAGCTTTCCGCCCAATAAAGCGCGATATAGAAATGGCTTCCCCGGTTATCCAACTCGCCGACATGACGACTTGGAGATTTATTTGTATCCAGGAGTTTTTCTGTCGCGGCGTCCAATGCTGATCCTAGCACAGCCGCCTTCTTGTTGTTTGTTGCGCCACTTAGGTGTTCCAGAGACGCTGCAAGTGCGCAGAATTCACCCAATGAGTCCCAACGCAAATGCCCTTCTTCGACAAGTTGCTGCACGTGTTTCGGTGCAGAACCACCGGCACCGGTTTCAAACAATCCGCCACCATTCATAAGCGGTACGATTGAGAGCATCTTTGCGCTGGTACCAACTTCGAGGATTGGGAATAAGTCAGTCAAGTAATCACGAAGAACGTTACCTGTTACTGAAATTGTGTCTTCGCCACGCTTAATACGCTCCAACGAGAACCGTGTGGCATCACGTGGTGACATAATGTGGATCTCAAGACCATCCATATCGTGATCACCAAGATATGCCTCAACTTTTGTAATCAACTGCGAATCATGAGGTCGCGCGCTATCCAGCCAAAATACTGCCGGAATTTTGACAGCGTTCGCACGTGAGACAGCCAATTTAACCCAATCACGGATCGGCGCGTCTTTGGTCATGCACATGCGCCAGATATCACCTTCTGCAATCGTATGCTCAAGGATGATATCGCCGTTCGCTGCCTTTACACGCATTTGCCCGGCAGATGGTGCTACGAATGTTTGTGGGTGAGAGCCATACTCTTCAGCTTTCTTCGCCATCAAACCAACGTTCGGCACGCTTCCCATTGTTGTCGGGTCGAATGCACCATGTTCACGGCAGAACTTAACAGTCTCATCATAAACAGGTGCATAACTATTATCCGGAATGACGCATTTAGTATCGCGCTCTTTGCCGTCAGGTCCCCACCCTTTACCACCGGCACGGATAAGTGCTGGCATCGATGCATCAATGATGACATCGCTTGGCACGTGAAGGTTGGTTAGGCCCTTGTCAGAGTTCACCATGTAGAGGTTAGGCTGGCTGGCCATACAGGCTTTAATATCAGCCTCAATCTCAGCGCGCTTATCAGCCGAACACGACTGCAGTTTTGCAATCAAATCACCAATACCGTTATTCGCATCAACACCGATTTCAGCAAAAATCTCTGCGTGTTTTGTGAATACATCTTCAAAGAAAACAGAAACAGCACATCCAAACAGTATAGGATCAGAAACTTTCATCATCGTTGCCTTCAGATGCAAAGAGAACAAAACGCCGGACTTAGCTGCGTCCGCGATTTGCTCTTTGAAGAATTTACGAAGAGCAACGACACTCATGAACGTTGCATCAGCAACATCGCTATCATCTAGCTCGATATCTGACTTCAAAGATGTGACGGCACCATCGTTACTAACGAACTCAATAACAGCCGTGCCTGCCTGTGCAGCACTGATCGTTGTAGACTTCTCATTTGAAAAGAAGTCATCGCCATCCATAGATGCAACATGCGTTTCTGAATCTGACGACCAAGCACCCATCAAATGTGGATGTTTGCGGGCGAATTCTTTAACAGCCTTAGGGGCGCGGCGATCTGAATTTCCTTCGCGCAGTACTGGGTTAACAGCACTTCCCTTAACACGGTCATAAACTGCACGCGCTGCGTGCTCTTCATCAGTTGATGGATTTTCAGGGTAATCCGGGATTGCATATCCCTGTGACTGAAGCTCACGGACCGCGGCTTCAAGCTGTGGATTTGACGCACTGATATTTGGCAATTTAATAACGTTCGCGGTTGGAGACGTTACAAGTTTGCTTAGTTCAGCCAGGTCATCCGAAATTCTCTGATCAGCGCTGAGATGATCAGGAAAGCCTGCCAGGATTCGTCCTGCTAAAGAAATGTCTTTAGTGCCGACGCTAATGCCAGCTGCTTTTGTGAAGGTCTTTATGATAGGCAGGAAAGAGCCACTTGCCAGTTCTGGCGCCTCATCCACTTGCGTATAAATGATATCTGTTTGCTTTGTCATGACCTATCCAACCTTCCTTAAAATTTGCAATCGCACAGCGAAATTTCATCGCCGGGGGTATATAGGAGCGTAGTTTTGCCAGTCTTGCCCACTTACAGCAAGAGGTACGACACATTTTGACAGCTCAAAATGCTCATAAATATGTGTGAAAGGTCACTTCAAGTATGATTTTCATGACATGAAGGACAACAGCAGAGACAAGTCCAATGTTGTTTATGGAAAGCCGTAATTGGCGGATCTCACACAGTTCGCAAACTTCAGCTTAATCGATCAACGGAACATCATGACAGGAACAAGACAAGATCGAACCATCTCTGTCGTCGTGCTCCCGATGATGAGTTGACGCATGCGCGAATGCCCGTATGCGCCCATTACAAGAAGATCGATATTATTCTCTTCTATTTTTTGCTTAATCGCGCGCTCGGGTTCACCGTCGATAAAGCTCGAATCGACATCATAACCGGCATCACGCAGCAATGATGCTGCTTGTTCAAGACGCACCTCACTCGCTGCATTTGTCTTACCAAATGTCACGATGGAGCAATGCAAATCTGCGAACAGCTTACCTTTTGCAATATGCTGAACAGCCTTCTCTGCACTCGCGCCGCCGTCATACGCAATCATAAATGATTTGATGGGGCGAAATGCACGTGATGCCACAAGGACCGGTTTTGTTGCCGCACGTACAACACGCTCTAAATTGGACCCAAGGTGAAGTTTTGCAAAATCTGCCGCTTCACCTCTTTTGCCAATAATAATCGCATCAGCGCCACCTTCAAACTCCTGAACCGTACCAACAAAATCACTATGGCGGAGCTTACTGGTAACATTGAAAACGCCCGCATCCTTCAATCTCTGTTCAGCTTCATCCAGAATAATTCGACCACGACGAAGCTCGAGTTTCGTGCTTTGCGCATCCAGTTCGGCAAGTTCGGCCAAAAGCGCACTCCGTGCCCCTAATTTAAGGTTGCCACTCAGGTCTGCTGGCGTGCTCCCAAGACTTCTGCGTCCAAGCACATGGATAAGATCGACAGAAGCGTCGGTCTGTTTCGCCATCCAAGCAGCATGGTCGCACACGCTTTGTGAATATACGGATCCGTCGATCAATGCGATCAAGTGTGTCATTGCGTTTCCCCTCAATGCCCTAGAAGGCGCTCGAATGCGCCGGGCTTATCGTGTATTGCAAGCTTGTCGACGATCGTTTCACTGGCGTCGTTCAAACCAACAAGTTCTACTTCCGCACCTTCTCGGCGGAATTTCAAGACAACCATGTCGAGGGCGTCCACACTTGATATATCCCAAATATGTGCACCGCGTACATCGATTGTAATTTTTTCGATCGCTTCTTTAAAATCAAAAGCTGCCGTAAAACTATCCGCTGAAGCGAAGAACACCTGTCCCTCAACCACATAAGTTCGATGATGCCCTTTTTCCGACAAGCTTGATGTAACTCTGAATATTTGGGCAATTTTCCACGAGAAGAATATACCCGAAAGCAACACACCAATAAGGACGCCAATAGCGAGGTTATGGGTTGCGACAACGCCAACGACAGTCGCAAGCATAACAATACTTGAGCTCCGCGGGTGGGTTTTGAGGTTTTTAATTGATGACCAGCTGAACGTGCCAATCGATACCATGATCATGACTGCGACCAAAGCTGCCATCGGAATAATTTTTACCCAGTCACCCAAGACAACAATCAAAAACAACAAGAACATTCCTGCCGAGAATGTCGATAAGCGGCCACGTCCACCAGACTTTACGTTGATCATAGACTGACCAATCATCGCACATCCAGCCATGCCGCCCATGAACCCTGTAACCGTGTTCGCCACGCCTTGACCAACGCACTCTCTGTTTTTCTGGCTCGGTGTATCCGTCAGATCATCAACAATGGACGCTGTCATCAGCGATTCCAACAAACCCACAGCCGCAACGGCGCTGGCATATGGCAGAATGATAAAGAGCGTTTCCAAGTTGAGAGAAATATCAGGCAGTAAGAATATCGGTAGCGTTGACGGTAATTCGCCCATGTCACCAACTGTTCGCAAATCCGCATTAATGAATAGTGAGATGACTGTAAGCACGACAATACTAATAAGCGGTGATGGCACTGCCTTGGTGATGTATGGGAACAGATAGATAATGCCAAGACCGCCAGCGACCATGACGTACGTCACCCAACTTACATTGATCAGTTCAGGCAATTGCGCCATGAAGATTAATATCGCCAATGCATTCACAAAACCTGTGAGAACCGAGCGAGATACAAACCGCATCAAGCTACCGAGTTTCAGGATACCCGCAATAATTTGAAGCAATCCCGCGAGCACAGTCGTCGCCAACAAATATTCAAGGCCATAATCTCTTACCAACGTTACCATGAGCACGGCTGTTGCCGCCGTCGCAGCAGAGATCATACCTGGTCGGCCACCAACAATTGCCGTAATCACAGCAATCGAAAATGATGCGTATAGGCCAATTTTCGGCTCAACACCGGCGATGATTGAGAATGCAATCGCCTCTGGAATAAGAGCTAGGGCGACAACAAGACCGGCTAGCAGGTCACCACGAATATTGCCGAACCATTCGGTTCTCAACTGCATCATATAATCTGGCTTCAAGGTAACTTCTCCAATAAATAAGAATACCACGTAGCCATCATTTCGATGCTAAATGGTCAACACACACGTCAGATAAATGAAAAATGCATCCAAAATAGATGCCAAGGTTTCTTATCAAGCGTTCAATGCAGGCTTATGATTTGCTGCAATGCACCATAATTATCAAGTCATAGCAACATAGAACCATAAATACGCATAAGGATTTGGAATTAACGGTTAATCGACCCCTTCGGTCGTCACAACAAGACATCGGCTCTCAGATGTAAGATTAAGATGTGAAATCGCCGCAAGTGAAGCTGCGCCACTTTCAGTTGTCTGATATCCATACTTTACATAAGTCTCAACAACTTGCTTTGCCTCAGACTCAGTGACTGTAATAAATGTATTCGCATCCTGGCGAAGGGCTTCGAACGCAATCAATGACGCGTCTTTGCAATCGAGCCGTCCCATCGAGGATACTTCACCATCACCACGGGTCATATCTCCAGCACGCACACTATTAATAAGGCAGGGTGCAAATTCAGGTTCAACAATCACAATCTCGGGCTGATGCGCCCAAAAATCTCTGATATGCGCGGAGATCGCCGCAGCAAAACCACCGACACCTGCCTGTAAGAGAACATGGCTAGGCCAATTTCCCATAGCCTCAAATTCAACCCGGCATTCCTCAGCAAGAACTGTATAGCCTTCCATAACCATGGCCGGACGATCAACGTATCCTTCCCATGTGCCATCTGCCAGGAGGAGCCAATCATTATCGTCCGCTGCTTGGCGGGCAAAGGCGACACTGTCTTCGTAATTTCCATCAACCCGAATTACTTTTGCATCCAATGACCGGATGCGATCAGCAAATCCTTCTGGGACTGTGGATGCGAGGACAATGACAGCTTTTGCACCAAAAACACGCGCGCCAGCCGCAACCGAGAGTCCGTGATTACCTGCACTGGCCGTTACAAACGTCATGTTGGCAGCGACGTGTTTCGCCTTATCATCTTCTAGATTGCACCCATCACCGGCATCAGAAATCATTTGAGCAACGGCAAACGAACCACCTAATGCTTTAAAACTCCTAAGCCGCATACGCTTGGATTCGTCCTTCACGAGAATCTGACCAATCTCTAATTCTGCTGCAAGTCCTGGCTCATTCTGCATTGGTGTCGAAGCATAAGCAGGGCATTGTTGCAGCATTGCTAAAGGTCGATCTGCGCTTGAGATGAAACGACGCACAGATGGCGTGTTAGACAATGTATTTTCAAAGATCATCTTATTCACTACCTTTTGAATTGAACTGAATTACACTTCGAAAAACTGTCTTGCAGCAAGGGTATCGAAATGACGCATCAACGCTACCGCCCATATGAACATAATTTGTCCCATGATGGCGATGACTTTAGTTGCGAATTAGCTATGGCCGTAAAAGTTGGAAACAGGACCTGGCTACGGGGACAACAGGCCTCAATTTTGATGGATCATTTATCGGTGAAGGTGACCCCACATTGCAGGCTGAAACTGCGATACGCTGCTCAGATGAGTTGCTCCGTGAAGCCGGTGCAAGCTTGAATGACATTGTTAAACTGACGGTCTATATGACATACAGGGAATACAGAGCTCACGTATTCTCTGTGCTCGCAAAATGGCTAAAAGGTGTCCGGCCTTGCCAGACAGGTCTCATTTTTAACGGATAAGCGCGACCGGAAATGCTGATTGAGTTAGATATTGAGGCTATTATAGTTGAACACTAAGCAAAGCAGTATATCACAGGAAGTTTACGGCTCCTATATTGCTGCTATGTGCGATTGTTCTAATATTTTATGCATAGCCGTCACCCACTTTTGTGGGCATTAGTGCGCGCCTTTCCAACAAGCACTTCACTCGAATTTGAGAATATCCGCGAAGTCCCTAGATACGGTCTTGAAGCAGAACTCGATGGGCACAGAATTCGACTTGGTCGACGCGCATGGTGCGGTCTCGCCCAGGAATGTAACAGTGATGCTAATATGGAAATTCATCTCTCTTACGGCGCAGTCATGTCCGCGCGATTTACCTTTAGTGACGCATTACGCTCTGATGCCATAGAAACAATCACAGACCTCATGCATTCAGGCTTTAAAGTTGAGTTGCTATCAGGGGACCTTTCTCGTGTCGTCGAACAGACGGCTAAGGCTTTGAATATTGAGAGCTGGCAGGCTGAATGTTTACCTGCTGATAAGGCCGCTCACTTAAGCTATCTGGCAGATAGTGGACATAAGGTTTTGATGGTTGGCGACGGGCTCAACGATGCCCCATGCCGTGTAGCAGCCCATATTTCCATGTCTCCAGCAAATGCTGCAGACGTTAGCCAAGTTGCTTCTGATTTAATTTTCCAAGGTAAAGACTTGAAGCCTGCATTCAAATCTATTCGCGTCGCACGCACTGCAATCCGTTTGGTGAAACAGAATTTTACATTGGGGATACTATATAACATGTGCGCGGTTCCGTTGGCGATGGTCGGGTTTGTAACGCCGCTTATTGCTGCGGTCGCAATATCATCAAGCTCATTAGTCGTCACGTTAAATACACTTAGATTGCGAATTTTAAGGTAGGTAAAATGGACGTTGTAATTTACCTCATTCCGATTGCCATCGCCATGGGTGCCCTTGGACTCGCATGCTTCATTTGGTCTGTGAAGTCTGGCCAGCTCGACGACATGGATGGGGCTGCCATGCGTGCACTTCGAAATGATGATGGGACAATTTCACCCAACAGCGATGACGATTCAAAACCTTCCGCGTAAACGCAAGAAGCTGACCGCAATCCCACACTAG
>CAWUWH010000091.1:0-8305 GCA_963926035.1 uncultured Rhodospirillales bacterium | reverse complement strand
AGCGGACCGCCTGAGCCGTTGGCCTTGAGATCCTCCGTGGCCAAGTTTAGTAGGTGGGGGCCGTAAATATCTGCCCCAAGAGGCAAACAGGGACAGCTCCCGTACGGTGGATTTAGGCCCCTGGGATAACGTAGGCCTGACGCACTCCGCAGCCCGCCGCCTGTCAGGTTAGTTCTGTTCGAGGCTCGCCGCAATGCTTTCAATGCGTTCAGATAATTTTTCTAGGCTTTTGCTTAATCTGCCATCGGCCGCAGCGGCCGCAGCGGCTCCTTTTCCGCCAGATTTAAGCGTATCCATTTCAGAATATGCATCAGATAATTCATCAGCAACTAACAGTGAGACCATGACCAGCAATTTCGCATCACTGACTTGACCAACCGCGGCGACGAGTTCGCTCACACGATTATCAACATATGTCCCCAGCCGTGAGAGGTGTGCTTCCTGACCATCGTCACATGCGACGTAATACTTGCGTTCGTTTATTGTAACAGTGACTTGCGCCATATCAGTTGTCGCCTTCGTTCTTCAAAATCGAATCCAGACGCTGAATGGTGGTGTTAAGCCGGTCAGCTGCGGCTAGGTTCAAATTCTTCAATTCAGCATTTTCCAACCGCAATCGCTCAACAACCTCAGAACCTTCGACGGGCTCAGCATTAGTTGAACGTGACGTCAGCGCCAAATCCAAACGGTCAACGGCAGCTTCTAGGCGCTCATACGCCCGATCAACGCGTGAAGCTTTGGCGATAGTCGACGTTGACATAGGTACGCGGCCCCATCGGATGACAGTAAGGTTAATTACATTTATGAAGACATTTATCCGGTTAGGCGATTTTGGTCAATTCATACCTGAGCCAAATCGTCTAAATTCATGAGATTCCCCAAATTTTTGGACTTTCGGTTGTCACAGCAACAATACTAAATCCAATCAAGCGTTGACGTTTGCGGTGAAACCCGGTTTTTTGCGCCATAAATTTATATATTAATCTCAAATGCCGCACTGCTCTCAGTCGCGGTCAACCTAGGAGGAAACAATGGCGGTACGTGTTGCCATCAACGGTTTTGGACGAATTGGTCGCTTGGTTCTACGCGGCATTTTGGAAAGTGGTCGGAAAGACATTGAAGTTGTCGCGATTAACGATCTTGGCTCTGTAGATATGAACGCACATCTGTTTCGCTACGACTCTACGCATGGGCGCTTCCCTGGCGAGGTCGTCGTTAATGGCGACACACTTAATGCAGGCGCAGGCCCAATGAAAGTGACTGCGGAACGCGACCCTGCAGATCTTCCATGGGGTGAGCTTGGCGTCGACATTGCCTTTGAATGCACAGGCTTCTTTACCGACCTTGCGAGTGCAGGTAAGCACATCGAAGCTGGTGCCAAGAAAGTTCTAATTTCAGCACCAGGTAAAGATGTCCATAAGACAATCGTATATGGCGTCAACCATGATGCACTGACTGCAGACGACACCATCGTTTCCAATGCTTCATGTACGACAAACTGCCTTGCACCTGTTGCGCATGTATTGAACCAATTGGTTGGTATCGAAAAAGGTTACATGACAACGATCCATGCATTCACAGGCGATCAGCGTACGCTTGATACATTGCATTCCGATCCACGCCGTGCACGGACAGCATCAGCTTCGTTGATCCCAACATCGACGGGCGCTGCGAAGGCTGTTGGTCTTGTTCTTCCTGAATTAGCAGGCAAGCTGGATGGCACATCGGTTCGTGTTCCTTCACCAAACGTTTCGCTGATTGATCTCACGTTTGTTGCCAGTCGCGACACAACAGCAGAAGAAATCAACGCTGCGATTAAGGCTGCTGCAGAAGGCCCGCTTAAAGGTGTTCTCGGTTATGTGACGGATCCTTTGGTCTCAATTGACTTCAATCATGATCCACACAGCTCAAGCTTTGATTCAACCCAGACCCAGGTTATAGGTGGCAACTTTGTTCGTGTTCTCAGCTGGTATGATAACGAATGGGGTTTCTCAAATCGTATGCCGGATACGGCTATGGTGATGGCGGGCGTTTGACGCACAGCGCGCCTTTTATCATTGTCCATAACATCGAGCATGTCCGCCGCGCGCTTCGCGTGGCGGCATCGCTCAAATGCCCCACTTTTCTATTAAGCACACCAGATGCCGCTGGAACAATTGGACCAGCAGTATTCCGAGATATGATCGATATCTCAATTAAAGAGACGGATTTAGACCCGGATCAGATTTTTGCATATATCGACTGTGGATCAAACGCCGGACATGCGTTAAAAGCGGTCCAGGAAAAATGCAGACATATCCGGATAAATGCATCATCAGAAATTCTGGTTAAATTACGTGACATGCTAGGCTCTAACAGTCGTGTTATTGACGCGGCGCCTATATCAACACTTGATCTTGAAGACACATCTATTACAGATGAAGCCATACTTAACTGGCTCAATACATAAATCGGACCCTATCCATGGCATCGAACAAAAAGAACGAAAACTGCAAACTGTACCTTTTGACCCCCGCTAAAATCGAGCCGGTTTCGTTTGCGGAGACACTAAAGCGCACCATTGATGCCGCTCCAGAAATTATTGGCGCCGTTCAGTTGCGCCTAAAAGACGTCGAAGATGATGATTTTATGCGCGCCGCTGAAGCACTCGTGCCCGTCTGCCATAGCTTCGATCTGCCACTGATCATCAACGATCGCCCTGAAATCGCATTAGATAGTGGCGCCGATGGTGTTCATATCGGCCAAGACGACATCAGTTACGATCGGTGTTATCAAATGCTAGGCGATGATGCCATTATTGGCGTGACCTGCCATGCAAGCCGGGATTTGGCGATTGAAGCTGGTGACAAAGGAGCCGATTACGTTGCTTTTGGCGCTTTCTTTCCGAGCAAAAGCAAAGAGGTCAAGCACCATGCTGATGCTGATCTGCTTGAGTTCTGGTCAAACATGACTGTCGTTCCGTGTGTGGCTATTGGCGGTATAACAGCAGAAAACTGCGCCCCGCTCGTCGAAAACGGCGCAAACTATCTTGCTGTAATCGGTAGTGTTTGGGATCATAAAGACGACCCAGAAGCAGGCGTCCGTGCTTTTATTGAGCAACTCCCTCAATAAGCACATTACGATATAACGTAAGTTTTCGGTGACATGCCCCCCGCGGACCTGATAGACCCGCGCCGGGTCTTTACCCGTTAGGCTTTATTTTTCAGGACTTAAAGATATGAAGATTGACGGCAACAACATCCGTCCCGGGATGGTTATTGAGCATCAGGGCCGCCTTTGGCGCGCTATTAAAACGCAGCACACGCAGCCGGGCAAAGGTGGCGCGTATTTACAGGTTGAGCTCAAGGACTTTCGTGGCGGGACCAAGCTAAACGAGCGCTTTCGGTCATCTGAAAAAGTAGAGCGCGCAACGCTTGAACAAACAGATTATCAGTTCCTGTTCTCGGACGGAGATATGCACACTTTTATGCACCCTGAGAGCTACGAGCAGATTTCACTGAATACGGAAACTATTGGTGAGGAAAACGTCCCTTTCTTACAGGATGGCATGTACGTCAAAATCGAAACATATGAGGAAGAGCCGCTTGGCGTAGAACTTCCTCAGCATGTGACACTTGAAATTGTTGAAGCCGATGCCGTCGTAAAAGGCCAAACAGCCTCATCATCATACAAACCTGCCATGCTTGAAAACGGCGTTAAAATCCAGGTCCCACCTCATATTGGTGCAGGTACTCGGGTCGTCGTCGATACACGTGAAGTCACGTATGTTGAGCGTGCGAAAGATTGAGGTTGAACTAAAAAAGCATGTCTAATCGCTTATCCCCACTTCTGACAGTCATGGTGAACGCCGCTCAAAAAGCGGGCCGCGCGTTACGTCGAGACTTTGGTGAAGTTGAAAACCTTCAGGTTCTTAAAAAAGGCCCTGCCGACTTCGTAACTAAGGCTGACACCAAAGCTGAGAAAATCATTGTCGAAGAACTCCAGAAAGTTCGTCCGGCATATGGTTTCGTCCTTGAAGAAGGTGGCGTAGTTGAAGGTTCCGACATCTCAAACAGATGGATCATTGATCCATTAGATGGCACGACAAACTTCCTTCATGGCATTCCGCACTTTGCTGTTTCTGTTGCACTTGAACGCGACAAACGGATCGAAGCGGCCGTCGTCTACAACCCGATTACGGATGATTTGTTCTATTCCGAACGTGGCCAAGGTGCGTTTTTCAGAGATTCGCGTTTGCGTGTTTCCGGTCGCTCAGTGATTGCAGAATCAATTTTTGCCACCGGGGTGCCCTTCTTGGGCATTGAAGGTCATGATGAATTTATCGAAGAATTGCGTGTCATTATGGCAAAGTCTGCTGGCATTCGCCGCTTTGGCGCGGCTTCGCTAGACTTAGCATTTGTCGCTGCTGGTCGGTATGAAGGGTATTGGGAGCGTAATATCTCAAGTTGGGATATGGCTGCAGGCCTTTTATTGGTTAAAGAAGCTGGTGGCATTGTCACAGACTTCAAGGGCCGTGATCGCATGCTGGAAACCGGTAGCGTGATTGCAACCAACGCATCTTTGGACCAAGATTTTCGTAAATTATTGAAGACAGCCGCAAAAATTACTTAAAGTGGTTGAGACTAAGCGCTCGGTTGGCTATTTTCTTCAGTAATTGATTTAGCGTGGATAAGCGCGCAGCTCGATTTTGGGCAGTGGAGGCTTCATGTACCGCACATTGAAACGAAGATATTTAAAGATTTTACGACGTAATTTGGTCGTCGGCTCAACGCTCGCAACAGCACTTGCAGTAGCGACACCATTGCATGCGCAAACATCTTCTTACCAGCCTGCAACAGATAACGTATCGATCAACTGGAATGCATTGAACAATGCAGGCCAAGTTCGCTCGGTCGTTTCAACGCAAGGTTATGCAAGCGCGCCAGTATATCAGAGCGGTCTGTTAATACCCGGGACACGGATGCCACGTTCGACGCTGCATGTTGCGCCGCCTGCTGGAAGCTCGAGCGTTCAACTGAGCAAGCCCGCCACAAAAAAAGCTGCACCTAAGCCTGCAATGGCGAAAGCACCAGCTCCGGCACCTACACCTAAAGTTGCTTCTGCACCTGCGCCAAAACCTGCCACGCCTGCACCAAGTGCACCTAAAAAATTAGCTGAGAAGAAGCCAGCAGCACTTGCGCCAACAACAAGCGCGAGTGCGCCCCCTCCTCCGCCACCTGCAACTATTTCTGCATCTGCGCCACCTCCTTCGCCGATGCCAGCAACTGCTGAAGCTCCAAAAGCGCCGGCTATACCTGCCGCGCCCGCAACGACAGAGCAGGCATCTACCGCATCAACAACATCATCTGATGATGGCGCTGTTCAAGTTATCTTCAACGGTGGTGACACAAAGCTATCAGCTGACGGTCAAGCCGCTGTTGATAGGGTCCTGGGCGAGCTTGAAAAATCCGATGGCGTCCGCGTCCAATTGATGGCGTATGCTGTTGGTGACGACCTTACTGCCAGTCAGGCACGTCGCATTTCTTTATCGCGCGCACTTTCCGTAAGATCATACTTGATCGAAAAAGGTATGCGCTCATCTCGCATTGATGTCCGCGCCCTAGGAGATAAGGGTGAAGGCGACCCAAAGAATCGCGTCGACGTTAATCTGATTGATCGCTAGGCGCGATGCCTCAGCACTTTCATGCGCTGGGATATATCCTAAATCGGTTGCCTTAAGGATTTGCACCAATGACACGCCCCACACTTTATCTATTTCGTATGATGATATTTTTGGGGATTGTTGCAGCAGCGTGTTACTTTGTATTCGATCCCTTAAGAGAAGCATTTCTCGCGAATGCCGCATTGAATGGCCTTATTCTTGGCGTTCTGGTTCTGGGCATCGCATACAATTTTCGCCAAGCTGCATTGCTTTACCCCGAGGTCAAATGGCTTGAGCGGTTCCGAGACAATTTAGCTGAAACAGAAGCTGGCTTGCAGGTCCGTCTCCCTGAAAATGCTGAGAGCCCAAACCTTTTAGGCCCGATGGCGACCATGCTTGCAGATCGGCGCGGCGCTCGGTTCAGTCTATCAGCCTTAAGTATGCGATCTATTCTTGATGGTATTGTCGCAAGACTAGACGAAAGCCGTGATCTATCCCGTTACAATATCGGCTTGCTCATTTTCTTGGGCCTTTTAGGGACATTTTGGGGATTGCTCGAAACCGTTAGCTCAATCGGTGATGTTATCAGCAGCTTGAATGTCGATGGCGGCGAAACTGCGCAAGTATTTGCAAACCTTCAAGCCGGATTAAAAACGCCTATTGATGGCATGGGGACCGCGTTCTCTTCATCCTTATTTGGTCTGGCAGGATCCCTCGTTCTTGGATTTTTGGACTTACAAGCAGGTCAGGCCCAAAACCGGTTTTATAATGATCTCGAAGAATGGCTATCGAGTGTTACCCGATTATCGAGCGGCGCCCTTGGATCTGAAGGCGAGCAAGGCGTACCTGCATATGTTTCTGCATTGCTGGAACAGACGGCTGAAAGCCTTGAAAACCTCCAGGTCATCATGGCTCGCGGTGAGGAAGGCAAGTTTGCGGTCAATACAGGCCTGAGTGAACTTGCGAACAAGGTCGAGACATTGACCGAGCATATGCGCACCGAGCAAGCCGTGATGCGCCGATTGGCCGAAACCCAGATCGAAATGAAACCCATATTGGAAAAGCTTGCTCAAAACACCGGATCAACAAGCAGTTCTGATGACGCGATGAGCGCACATCTCCGTAATTTGGACAAGAATATGCAGCGCTTGGTTGATGAAACCGCCCTGTCTCGGAACGAAATCACAGATGCACTCAGGCGTGAAATTCGCCTACTGGCTCGTACCATCGCCGCGACCGGCGACGGCAACTAAGGCCGCCCTGGATGGCCGCTATCAGCCGCCGCGAGCAAAGATCAACGGTCATATGGCCAGGCTTCGTCGATGCTTTGGCAACCCTTTTAATGGTGATTATCTTTCTGTTGCTAATCTTTGTGATGGCGCAATTTTTCCTAGGCCAAGCATTATCAGGACGCGATAAAGCGCTCAAAGAATTAGAGAACGACTTAAGTGCTCTGTCTTCAGTATTAGCACTCACGAAGTCTGAGAATGCGCAGTTACAAACAAAGGTAGATAGCCTTCAGAACCAGTTATCCGCATCACTGGATAACCGTGCCAATATCGAACAGCAACTTGCAGCCCTAAGGATCGACTATGCCTCAGCAACGGACGAGCTCTCAGAGTTCAAAGCACGTTCCGTCGCCGATAAAGAAAAGATTGATCGGCAATTATCTGAAATTGCGGATCTCAGTGGTGACGTGGCGGCGTTAAAAGCACTGAAAGATGTGCTTGAGAAAGAGGTTTCGACCCTTTCATTCAGAGCACAAGCAGCTGAGGATGCAACTAAACAGCTAGAACAGTCTTTATCTGAGACCACTACGTCCCTAGCAAAAACCTCAAGCGAGCGAGACGACCTAAAAGTCGGGCTTGCGGAAAAACAAGAGATCGCGGACACCGTACGTGCCCAGCTTGCATTAATGAATAAGCAGATGGCCGCGTTGCGTCAGCAGTTGAATCAGTTGAATGTAGCCTTGGAAGCCTCTGAGCTAGATGCCAAAGAGAAGAACGTACAGATTGAATTGCTTGGCCAACGGCTTAATGCAGCACTTGCATCCAAAGTTCAGGAATTGTCACGCTATCGATCAGAGTTCTTTGGAAGGTTGCGCCACTTAATTGGCAATCGTGACGATGTGCAGATCGTCGGAGACCGGTTTGTCTTACAATCAGAATTATTGTTTGCGAAAGGATCAGCGGATATCGCTGCTGGGGGCGAACGTGAACTCGGTAAACTTGCAACGACCTTGCTCGAAATTGCGCTTAAAATGCCTGGTGATATTGACTGGATTTTACGGGTAGACGGCCATACCGACAACGATCCCATTGCTACGCTTAAGTTTCCATCGAATTGGGAACTATCTACTGCCCGCGCCTTGTCTGTCGTGCACACCTTGATCAAGGCCGGCATTCCAGCGAAACGTCTCGCTGCAACAGGATTTGGCGAACACTATCCCCTCACATCCGGCTCGAATGAGATTGCAAAAGCAAAGAATCGCCGTATCGAACTCAAATTTACGCAGCGATAATCTATGCCCATGCTTTTTCTTATTGTTGTGATCGATCTGATTGGCTTTGGCATTATCATCCCACTGTTGCCGTTTTATGCCGAACATTATCAAGCCTCTCCGGCACAAGTCGGGTTTCTGATGGCTATTTATTCGGTAACTCA
>CAWUWH010000090.1:0-4167 GCA_963926035.1 uncultured Rhodospirillales bacterium | reverse complement strand
TTCTATTTCAGCTGTTCCAGCCTGCAGATCCAGCTTTGCTGAACCCGTTAAGCGTTTCAGTGGAAATGTGTGCGCGATGGGGTCAGGCACCGTCAGCGTCGAGCCTGAAGCCAGAACAATATCAATTTCATCAAATGTCAGGCGTTCGCTCGCACCAATATAAATGCCATTTAGATCAAGCTTATCAACAACCAATGTTTGTTTAAGGGGCCACAGTATATCAATAACTCCAGGTTTACCCGTCGCTTTGAAGCCGACACTTTCAATGCCGTCAGCAATCGACATGCCAACAAAAAGCGACCCGCTCAAAGGTAGATTGAACACACGGAGCATTTCTGCTTTATCCGTTATACCTGCGAATGAAGCTGGCGTAATATCAATAAAAGACGCGGACATATTTAGCCGCTTGCCACTTGTATGATACGATCCATAGAGTGAGATATCGGCGACTTGACCGTCAACTTCGATAAGCACTGAGCCTTCGCCCAATAATCCATATGCTGCCCGGTCTAACCGCAAGTAACCAACAGGCACCTGCCATATTTTGTTCGCAAGCTGATCTTCATACGTCACGGTCGCGCCACTGATGCGGACGGTTTCCAAAAAGCTCATCGGCGATCCGGTTTCTGGTTTTTTTACAAGCCAGTTCAACAATCCTGTTGTAAACTCGCTTCCTTTAGCACCCTTTTCTGACAAAACTTCGACATCGAGTTCACCATCGGTACGGCGAAGAACACGAATTTCCGGTTCCAACAACTCAATAAACTTAGGCGCCAGGTCTCCGCGCAATAATGCACGTCCGCTAAGCGACATAGAGAGTTCAGGGATAAGTGCCTGCGCTGCGCCGTTTTCACCAATTGCACGGACATTCTTAACACGAAGTTCAATCGTACGGTCCCATCCGGCCCAGGTCAGTGTGGTATCATCAATAGCGAGCTTAAAGTTACGGTGGCCACTATTCAGTGCCTGCTCGACATAGGGCGTTAGAAAAGACAGTGAAACCGCGCCTTTTTGGAGTTGCCACGCAATCAACAGCGCAATAATTGCTAGACCGGCCCCAAGGCCCCCCAATAACTTAACAAATCCAATAAACGTGCGTTTAACCAACGATAATCTCACTTTATCAACTTAATGCCGCCAACTGCGATAAAACACAGTAGACGCAATCATATAGTATGCAGATTGATCGCTTAATGACGAGTAAACTATCGTTTAGATACTTGTTCTTAAAATATCGTGATTTACGTCTTTGCGATGCGCAGCAATATGACATAATTCCATATGCCTGACGCCTTTCCAATCCTCCGTGACCAATTGCCTCATCCCGCTGATCTTGAGGCAGCATTGCGCGGCCGCGAAGATTTTCTCGTAGCTTGTGAGAATACTGCGGAAACAGAACCCGAAATCGTCCAAACCGCGATAGATTTCGCCCAAACTCAGGATGGGCAGGCCCTACTGGACGCTATATTTGGGAACAGCCCCTTTCTGACCCAATGCCTTTTACGCGAACCATCTTGGCTTGGAAGAATGTGCCTGGAAGGCACCAGTGCACTCGCTAAAGCCGTAATTGATGAAACCCGGGTTGCAACGCGTCAAGCCTGGGATGATGCCTGCTTGATGCGCGTCCTTCGCGTGCATAAGCGCCGGATCGCACTGACTGTAGCAATAGGCGACATTACAGGGAGCTGGTCGCTTTATGAGGTAACAGAAGCCCTTTCCGATTTTGCAGATGCGGCAGCAAGTGCGGCAGCGAGTTACGTTATCCGGCGCGCCGCAGACCGCGGTGCCTTTGTTCTGAAAGACGCCGAGAATCCCGAACGTGGTTCCGGTTACATAATTATTGGCATGGGCAAGCTTGGCGCCCGAGAATTGAATTACTCAAGCGACATTGATTTGATCTGTCTTTTTGATGCAGATGCCATCGAAACGGACAATCGCGATGGATTGCAACAACATGCCATTCGAATGACCCGCACCTTGGCACGCATTCTGGATGAACGAACCGCAGACGGGTATGTTTTCCGCGTAGATTTAAGATTACGCCCTGATCTAGGCTCAACACCTTTGGCCATTTCCGTTCTCGCAGCTGAAACTTATTATGAAAGCTTAGGTCAGAACTGGGAGCGTGCCGCAATGATTAAAGCGCGCCCGATTGCCGGGGATTTGGATGCCGGAAATGACTTCATCGATCATCTAAGACCCTTCGTTTGGCGGAAAAATTTAGATTTTGCTGCGATCCAGGACATTCATTCCATCAAACGGCAAATTCATACGCATAAGGGCGGTGGCGAGGTTGCGATAAATGGCCACAACATCAAAATCGGCCGTGGTGGCATCCGCGAGATAGAATTCTTTGCGCAAACCCAGCAATTGATCTGGGGCGGCCGTGAAACCTCTGTTCGTGCCCCCAGGACAATTGATGCCATTCAGAACCTTGTATCACTTGAGCAAGTCGACCTAATTTCGGCGGAAGCACTTGAGGAAGCCTACGAGTTCCTCCGCAAGCTTGAGCATAGGTTACAGATGCAACGGGATGAACAAACACAAACCCTGCCAACGTCCGACGAAGAAATTGATGCCTTGGGGAAATTCTTTGGCATCCCGGACGCCGCTCATTTTAGAGCAGAATTATTACGCACTTTGGAAACTGTCAGTCATCATTACGGCGATCTCTTCGACGACGCCCCATCACTGGCGACCAATTCCGGGGCCGCTGGCAATCTTTCATTCACGGGCGTCGATAGCGACCCCGAGACCATCGACTCGCTATCTGAATTAGGTTTCAATGATCCGCGTATTATCGACAAATCCATTCGTGAGTGGCATCACGGACATGTGCGCGCCACCCGCTCTAACCGTGCGCGCGAGCTACTTACTGAGCTCACACCGACGTTGCTTACGGCCATTGGACGTCAACCCAATCCAGATGCGACGTTTCTCAGGTTTGAAAGTTTTGTCTCAGGTTTACCTGCTGGCATTCAATTGTTTTCAATGTTTCAAGCCTATCCAAACCTTCTTAACCTGCTTGCCGAAATCATGGGCGAAGCCCCGCGTCTGGCGGCACATCTTTCCAGGCGTCCGTATCTTTTAGACAGCGTCCTGAATTCAGATTTTTACGAGCCACTTCCTGATATTGAAATACTTCGAGACGATTGTGCTGAGGCATTAACCGATGCCCAGTTTTTTGAAGACGTGTTGGATGCGACACGTCGTTGGAATAATGATCGACGTTTTCAAATCGGCGTGCAGCTTTTACGGGGTGTCGTTTTAGCCGGGGACGCTGCACGGCATTTCAGCGACATCGCCGAAGCCGTCGTACAAACACTTTTCCCTGTCGTCATTTCTGAATTTGAAAAACGCCATGGTGTCGTGCCTGGCGGTGCTTTTTGTGCACTCGCTTTAGGGAAACTCGGCTCACGCGAGCTGACACCAAGCAGCGACCTGGATTTAATTTTCATCTATGACGCCGATGAGCAAACCGCTCAATCGGATGGTGAGCGCCCCTTGCCTGCCTCTCAGTATTACGGTCGCTTGGGACAACGTCTTATTAATGCCGTCATGTCGATGACCGCAGAAGGGACACTTTACGAGATCGATATGCGTCTGCGCCCAAGTGGCAACAAGGGCCCTCTTTCAACGTCTATTGATGGGTTCCAGCGCTATTATGACGAGACGGCCTGGACATGGGAGCATATGGCGCTAGTACGCGCGCGTTCAGTCTATGACGTCAACGGTCTCGGAGAACGCGTTACCTCTTCAATTCACAAGACACTTTGCGGTGACCGCGACACGACCGGGACCGCAAAAGCTGTCGCACACATGCGCGGTCGTATTGAAAAACAATTCGGCACGAACTGTATCTGGTCCATCAAGCAAGTACCTGGTGGCCAGGTCGATGTTGATTTTTTAGCCCAGTTCCTGGTCCTGACGAATGCCACCAAAAACCCAGAGATCATATCCGCCAACACGATCACAATATTTGATGTCGCACGCACGCTGGGTGCCTTGTCTCCAATTGATGCCGACCTTATGTCTGATGCCAAGGTCTTGTACCGCGAGCTACAAACGTTTTTGGCGCTGACAATCGAAGGTGAATTAACAGATGCAACGGTCGATACATTTTCGCTCCAGCTTAAGCGTGACTTATCCAAATTAACGGGACATGAG
>CAWUWH010000089.1:0-4232 GCA_963926035.1 uncultured Rhodospirillales bacterium | reverse complement strand
GTTGATTTTTTTGAAATAGTCTGCATCAATCATCATGACGCTCACAACATGGCCTTCGCGCTTTGCACGTTCTTCCTCGTGGTTGGCGAGGGTGAAGAATTCGCGGCGGTTAATCAGACCAGTCAGTTCGTCGCGTGTCGCCATTTCAATCAGGCGCTTCTCAAAAGCTTTACGCTCGGTGATGTCCGTATAAAGGGTTATTACACCACCGCCTGGAATAGGGTTCGCGCGCACGCTTAAGATGCGGCCACCTTCGAGTTCACGCTCAAAGAATTGCGGTTTTCCCTCTCGGGACGCATCAAGTTGCTGCATTAACAATGAACCAGGGTCAACGATACCATTGTCGGCAGTACGCTCAATCAGATCGTTTAACACAACACCAACACCCACATTACTATCCGCAAGACCGAGGTATGTTGCAGCTTGCGTATTGTATAATATCAACTGGTCATTACTGTCGATAATCGTAATGCCTTCAGACAAACGATCGAGACTTTCAACAATTAGGTCCCAATTGCGTTATTTGATAATATCTTGATTCTGTCCCAACGTGTTTCCTTTTCCGTAAAAGTGCCTGTTGAGATGTTTGTAACCTATGTTCACGCGCGTTTTGGAGTGAATTAGGTTCAGCGCACGACTTGATTATTAGAATACAGAAATTTTCGTAAAATCCAAGTTTTTGAAGATGATCTAGCCATATTATGTTCATGAATTCGAAAAATGAAGCAAACCCACAGCTTATAATTGTCATTGCGATGCTTTGGGCAACTGCAGGGTCATTTCTTTTCACAATCATGTGGGTTCTACCAAAGTTAGCGGGGAGCTCGGTTCCGCCCATGCAGATCGGTTTTATCCGTTATGCAGCGGGGGCAATTTGTATCGCGCCGTTCTTTATTTCTGATATGCGATTGCCCGCAGCGACAACGTCTCACCCCAAACAACCACGCCTAATGGGTATGCATATTTTACGGGCAGCGTGTGGCGTCTCATCATTGGTTTTTGGTGCCTATGCCGTCACAAGAATCCCTTTGGCGAATGTTCAGGCCATCGCCATGACAAACGGCGTCTTTACAGTGTTGTTTGCATTCATATTCCTTAAAGAACATGTGGGTTGGCGAGAAGTACTCTCGGGCTCTGTCGCGTTGGGCGGTGCGGTGCTTGTGGCGGGGCCTGGCTCCGCCGGTGCGGCAGGGTGGGCATTGCTTGGTGTTTTAGCTGCCTTCGCTCAGGCCATTACCTGGGGTGTTGAGGAGGTGTTCCTTAAAGCGACGGCGACCCGCGACCGTGCTAGCCGTATTCTGTTCATCGTTAATGTCGCTGCATCTGTGATGGTATTGGCCACGGGCGTTTGGTTTTGGGAAAGCCTGACGATTGAGGTCATTCTGTTGGTAGCGGCGATGGGGCCGATCGCGATTTTGGGACAAATCTGCAATATCCGCGCGTTTCGTTTGACCAGTGCGACTAATCTCGTGCCAGTACGATATTCTGGAATCGTTTTTGCGGCCATCTTCGGTATATTGTTTTTTGATGAGTGGCCGGGTCTTATGGCGATCGTTGGCGCAGCCATGATCGTTGGTGGCGCAATGTGGTTGGCATTGTCCCGCGACTAAACTGGGACTATGTAAACGTTAAGCCGCTAAATCCATCAGGAGAATAAAGCTTTGCACGACACAAAATCTGATCGTGAAGATCAAGCCCATGCACGTGCACTTCAACGTCAGCGTGGCCTTGCACTCCATTTCGCCGGATACATCATTGTTGTCAGCGGCTTGTTTGCCGTCAATTTCCTGTGGCTAAAAGGGGAGCCTTGGTTTGTCCTGCCAATGGTCGGCTGGGGGAGTGTTCTGGCGCTTCACGTGGTCTGGGTCATGGGTTTGTTCAACGGTTTGTTTGGCAATAAATAATCGACTTTTGTTCGCGGTTGCAAAAAAACCTCGAAACCTTGCTCGCGAAATCGTAAAACTTAAGTCGGAGTTACCGGGGTAGGGAAGAAACATGTTCAAAAAAATCCTAATCGCTAACCGTGGTGAGATTGCTTGCCGGGTCATCAAGACAGCCCGTGCCATGGGAATCTCAACAGTTGCTGTATACTCAGACGCAGATCGAGATGCGCTGCATGTTCAGATGGCAGACGAAGCCGTCCATATTGGACCTGCGCCAACAGCCGAGAGTTATCTCGTCATCGATAATATTCTGAAAGCGATTAAGGACACTGGCGCTGAAGCTGTACATCCGGGGTATGGCTTCCTGTCCGAAAATACTCATTTTGCCCAAGCTCTTGAAAAAGCGGGTGTTGCGTTTATCGGTCCTGGCCCGAAAGCCATCACAGCGATGGGCGACAAGATCGAATCCAAGAAGCTTGCGAATGCGGCAAAGGTATCAACGGTACCAGGGCATCCTGATGCCATCGCTGATGCGGATGAAGCCGTTAAAATTTCAGACATGGTTGGCTACCCGGTTATGCTTAAAGCATCAGCGGGTGGTGGCGGAAAGGGTATGCGTATTGCCTGGAATGCCGAAGAGGCGCACGATGGATTTATCCGTGCGACAAACGAAGCCAAGTCGTCGTTCGGTGACGACCGTGTGTTTGTTGAGAAATTTATAGAAGACCCGCGCCATATCGAAATTCAGATCATTGCCGATAAGCATGGCAACACGATCTATCTTGGCGAGCGCGAATGCTCTATTCAGCGCCGCCATCAAAAAGTGATCGAAGAAGCGCCATCACCTTTCCTTGACGATAAAACTCGGAAAGCCATGGGCGAAGAAGCGGTCTCGCTGGCCGCTGCAGTTGATTACCACTCAGCGGGTACAGTTGAGTTTATTGTCGATAAAAATAAGAATTTCTTCTTTCTGGAAATGAATACGCGTTTGCAGGTTGAGCATCCGGTCACAGAATACATCACCGGACTTGATCTGGTTGAGTTGATGATCCGCGTCGCTGACGGTGAAGAGCTTCCGTTCAAACAAGAAGATGTCACGTTAACCGGCTGGTCAATGGAAAGTCGGATCTATGCCGAAGATCCATTCCGGAACTTTATGCCATCAATTGGCCGACTGATTAAATACCGCCCACCCGTTGAAGAAGAGGGTGCCGTGCGTGTTGATACCGGCGTCTATGAAGGCGGCGAGATTTCGATGTACTACGATCCGATGATCGCCAAGCTGGTGACGTACGGCAAAGACCGTGCCGAGGCGACAAAGAATATGCGCCATGCTTTGGATGAGTTTTATATCAAAGGTGTGCAGCACAACATTCCATTCCTGAATGCCTTGGTGTCACATCAACGCTTTATCGATGGTGAATTAACGACAAACTTTATCGCTGAAGAATACCCCGATGGCTTTAATCCAACGGATACAGTGCCAAAGGATACAAAAGTCTTCGCAGCTGTTGCAGGCCTTATGCACGCCGCTTATCAGGCGCGGGCTGCGCAAATATCCGGTCAGCAACGCGGCCATAATCGTCAGGTCTCATCTGATTGGGTCGTGATATTTGGTGATAATAATTATCATGTCACTGTTGGTGATGCGGAAAGCGGACGCGTTGAACTAAACGTAGATGGAACAGAGTTTGTTATTTCGACGGACTGGCAGTTAGGTGATCCATTATTCCGAGCCGAGATCGCACGCGAGCAGATCTGCTTCCAAGTTACACGCACGACTGTGTCGTACTCAATTTCGCAAGGCGGGTTCCAGGCTGATGCATGGGTGCTGTCGCCGCACGTTGCCGAACTGAACAAGCTGATGCTTGAGAAAGAAGCACCGGACACGTCGAAGCTTTTATTATCACCAATGCCTGGCTTATTGGTTTCCGTTGCTGTTACCGAAGGCCAGGAAGTGAAGGCTGGTGAAGAGTTGTGCGTTGTTGAAGCGATGAAGATGGAGAATGTTCTTCGTGCTGAAAAAGACACGACGGTCACGGCTGTTAAGGCTGAGGCTGGCGCCAGCTTGATGGTTGATCAAATCATTATGGAATTTGAATAATCTATCGTGTCGATGCGGACTGTTCATGTCTTTGTTGAAGGTCGTGTGCAGGGCGTTTGGTACCGGGGATGGACAGCACGTGAAGCGGTATCGCTAAGCCTTTCTGGCTGGGTGCGTAATTTATTGGATGGCCGTGTCGAAGCTGTATTCTCTGGCGACATTACTGACGTCGATGTGATGCTCAAGAAAGTGCATGCTGGACCACCTTTAGCACGCGTCGATGCCGTGCATATTGAAGATATTGA
>CAWUWH010000088.1:0-3027 GCA_963926035.1 uncultured Rhodospirillales bacterium | reverse complement strand
CAGGCTGCCACTTAAGGCCTCCCCCGTCGCGATATCGCTCAAACCTTCACATTGCGCGACAATGGTACGCGCCCGGTCAATCAGATTGCGTCCCCGCGTATTAAGCCGAGGCGGCCTTGTGGTGCGGTCAAAAAATTTGGTCTCGAGTTCATCTTCGAGTGACTTTACGTGCAAGCTGATGGCAGATTGCGTTAACCCAATCGCTTTCCCTGCAGCGGCGAACGACCCATTCTCTGCTATCGCAATCAGCGTTTTTAAATGCTTTAAATCCATTCATGCAGAGTATCGCTAATGTCTCCGTCGCAAAAGACACTTCGCTCATCAAATATGCTGTGACGGGGCAACATGCGTTGACCCAATTGAATAATCGGTTGAAGGTCACCCTCCAGCATATCGCCAACGAGTAAAGACTGACTGATGACCTAGGAAAAACGCAGACGCGCCTATGACGACACCACTGTGAATGATGTCAAAGGGCGAAATGCTGATGGCATCTTTCATGTCAAAGCGGGCAGACCGTTGCGCGAAGCTGTTGATTATCTTGCAGAAAAAATATTGGCCTGGTTCTGATCATCGATGCGGATGGCGGTCTTGCAGGTGTCATTTCCGAGCGCGATGTGATCCGTGCGATCTACGAGCATGCTAATGATGCACTCAACATGCCCCCCGATGCTTTCATGGTGCGTGATGTCCACACATTTAAGAACGAAGACCGTGCTGTCGATATTGCGAAAGTCATGGCCGAGCGTCGCATCCGTCACGTACCCATCGTCGATGACGGCTATCTGGCTGGCATGGTCAGCGCGACGGATATCGTCAAGCACTACGCATCGAAGGCTTAAACAAAATTATTTTTGTGGGTATGGATTTTCAATTGTGCGTGCAAGCTTTTCCAGTACGTCACGCACTTGAGTTTCATCACAGCCCATAAGCACGGCATCCTCTAGAGTGTCTTGACATTCCTGGCGGATTTCTTCGAGATTTTCGCGCAGCAATACGAGCTTTTCCTCGCAAGACACGAGTTCGCCATCAGGCTGTCGCCAGACGATACCATTAATATCCAGTGGTTTTATATCATTGCTCATAAAGTGGAAATACACCCGGGCAGGCTTGCTTTCAAGCTTAGGTGATTGATTTATCTCAGCGCAAGCGGTCCTCGCGCCAAATATCACCCTTACTCAGAATAACTTTTTAAGTTTTGGACCAGAAGCGCCAGGTCCCATTTCTTGTGGTAATGCGGGCGGGTTCTCGGCCTGTTCTTCCCAAGGCAAATCAGGCGGACGCTTCTTAGTAACTTTACGGTTTAATGCCTTTTCAACATGCCGCAAATTCTTTTCGGCAATCCCTGCCAAACGATCTGCGCCCTTTTCAATATAAATAGCACGCGCCGTCTGGAATGCATCGCCAGCACCACGAAGCGCGTCACTATCAACTGAAATCCGTCCATAAAGGAAGAGTGCGGAACCCAGATTGTTTTGAGCCGATGCCCAATGCAGAGGCATATGCTTGCGATCACGCACGGACACAACGGCATTGCAGGCTTCGATGGCCTTTAACAGCATTCGTGGGTTTCTGTTCTCACGCCCAAGCACAAGGGCCACTTGACCAAAATGCCCCATAGCCTCAGCCCATTCGCTCGGTGTCTTTCGTTTATCGTATACGGTCAGCGCATCCTGGAAGGCGCGCAAGGACCGCTCAAGTGTTGCGGTATCTCCATTATCGAAATCCAGTCTGTATAGCGCCATACCGAGACGATCATTTAACGCCGCATAATCAAACGGAAATGATGATGGACCTAACACACTCAATGCCGCTTCAAGATCAACGATGGAGTTCCGCAAAGCATCCGTATCGTTCGCACGCTCGGCAATAAACTGCCCTAAGAACGCTCGGTCCCGGTGCGCCAAGGCCCATTCCAGCGGTGTGCCATCAGCGCTAAATGTCTCGAGCGCCTTGTCCAGTAACAGCGTCGCAGCTCGTGCATCTTCAGCACGCCGGGTAAACTTTGTTGCGTTCGCAAAGATGCGGGCAATCGTCGCCTGATCTTCGGCCCGCGCCAATGGGTCAAGATGGCCAGTATCATCCGTCAGATATTCACGAGCTTCGTCCAATAGAACTTCCAAATCCCGGCGCACAGTAAGTTGCTTACCCGCAACTTTAGTACGAATAGCCGCAAGCAACGTTGCATGAAGTCTGTGGGCCGCTGCCGCATCCAAAGGCAAAGGTAGGACTAACAGCGTCCAACCGTCACCCATTCGGAATTGATCAACCAATTTATCGTCCCGAACAAAGAACCTCAGATGGATCAGGTCGCCAGCCTCAGTGACAGCGCCCCAAACCAGTACATCACCTCCATTATCAACGAGCCAACGTTCACCTGCGCGTTTTAAATCACGCATAGCTGCAATCGGGTCTCCATCAAATTGCAGGGAAACCTTCGCATTCATCGCCTTGGCCCGAATACCACGGCGTTTATTTAACTCAGAAATCAGGTGCGCGCTTGCTTGTTCACCAATTTCACCCTCAAGAACCGAGATTTTGACCTCCAAACGGTCATAAACATCAGCAAAATCAGGTTTTAGGATTCGCCGCAGTAAACCTGGTTTAAGCACCATCGACGCATGATCTTCTTCGACAAATTTCGGAGCTGTGTTTGCGGACAAGGCGCCAAGTGCGCGCGGCGAATGAGCATCGCGTTGTTTTTCAGATGCGGCCATCGTAAGTTTTGATTTCTTTGCTTTCGGCGCAACCTTCCCTAATAGGCGTGCCGCCTGTTCTTTTGATATCTCCTCAACCTTAAGGTTACCAAGGGCTTGCGCGGTATCATCCATCGGCCGACCATCAACAAGTTCGTCAGCGCCGATCAAAGCACCACGATCCAGGACAGCCGTCGGCATCGACATACCATCGACATCTCGGGTCAGTTCAACTGAACCCTGGATGATTTGGTATGCACGTTTTGGCACGGCACCTTCGCCGAGCAGAACATCGCCAGCTTTATAGTCTTTGGTTGCCACCACATCTCCT
>CAWUWH010000087.1:0-5393 GCA_963926035.1 uncultured Rhodospirillales bacterium | reverse complement strand
AGACAGTTTGATTGATTCTATGATCTTCAGCGGCAACACACCAAAATTCCAGGAAGTCTGGATTGGTGGAAAACGGCAAGTCGCAAATGGTCGTCATGTTCGTGAGCAAGACACCTTGGATACTTATAGTAGTGTCATTCGCCGATTGGATTTCTGAGATAGTCGGAAATGGCCCTTTAAGAATATAAAATGAAGGCCTACATGAATACGCTCAAATAAAAATAGGATCCTTTGTCACATGACGTCCGATATCCGTTCAGCCCGTTTGTCATTAATATTTGCAAGTGTTGCCCACACGTATAGCCATCTTTTTCAGCCGCTTTACTATGTTGCTGTATTAACGCTGGAGGATGAACTTGGCCTTACACACGGCGAAGCTATTCAGCTCGCAATCTTAGGGGGCATGCTGTTCGGGTTTGGCGCGCCATTGGCCGGATGGCTTGGCGACAAATGGGGTGCTGTGCCAATGATGTCGATTTTCTATATCGGCACGGGTGCAGCAATGGTGTTAACCGGGTTCGCTCAGGCACCTTGGCAAATTATGGCTGGGTTAGGTTTAACGGGACTTTGTGCATCGATTTATCATCCGGTTGGCATTGCGTGGCTCATTAAAAATGCAGTGAACCGTGGCACTGTACTTGGGATCAATGGAATTTTTGGTGGGCTTGGACCCGCCATTGCAGCGCTTACAGCTGGAACCATCATTACGTTGATGGGGTGGCGTGCCGTATTCATTATTCCAGGTATCATCATCTTAATGACGGGTGCTGCTTTCATGGTTTTGGTGGCCAAAGGGGCAATTGTAGAAAGTCAGACAGATCGGGTGCCGAGCCCTCCAGCTAAAAAAGGCGACGCGGTTCGTGTTTTTTGTGTCTTAGCATTCTCGATGCTGTGCACAGGTGTGATCTATCAGGCAATGCAGTCTGGGTTACCAAAGATGTTTCAGCTTCGGCTTGAGGATGTTTTGTCCGGCGAGGTGTTGGGTGTTTCCTCATTAGTTGCGGGCGTATTTTTTATTGCCGGATTAATGCAGGTTGTGGGTGGGTGGCTCGCGGATAAGACATCGCCAAAGTATGTTTATATTGGTGCTTTTGTAGTCCAAATCCCGCTCTTGATATTATTGGCGAGTGCAGCTGGACCGCTTGTGATCGTCTTTGCCGTCATGATGATATCTGCGAATAACGGAGCATTGCCTGCTGAAAACGTTATTCTTGCCCGTTATGTGCCACGGTCGCGGCGATCGTTGGCTTTTGGTTTCAAATTCGTCTTGGCGATTGGTTTCGCGACTTTAGGCGTGCAGCTTGAGGCCGTGCTTTTCGATAACACAGGCGAGTTCTATTGGCTCTATATGTTGCTGTCCGGTATTTCATTCGCTGGCGCATTTGCAGCTTTGATCCTCCCAGGTGACCGGCAATCTAACGCAACTCCACAACCAGCAGAATGATCTAAACGGTTAACGCTTGATCTAAATCCCGGATCAGATCGTCGGCGTCTTCTAGGCCGATAGATAAGCGGATGGTGGCAGCCGTCGCACCTGCAGCTTCGCGTTGTTCGTCGGTCAACTGACGGTGTGTCGTTGATGCGGGATGCAGTACTAGCGACTTGGTGTCGCCGATGTTGGCAAGGTGAGAGAATATATTTACGCGCTCGACCAGTTTGACGCCGGCCTCGAAACCACCCTTTAGACCAAAGGTGAAAACAGCGCCGGCACCTTTGGGTAGATATTTTTTAGCCAAGTCATTGTAAGGGCTGGAGGCAAGTCCGGCATAGCTGACCCAATCGACGGCTTTGTGGCCTTCGAGAAATGTTGCAACTTTCATGGCGTTCTCGACATGTCGGTCCATGCGGACGTGGAGGGTTTCCACACCTGTGATGATGTTGAATGCATTCGTTGGTGACAAGGAAGGGCCGAAGTCCCGCAAGGCGACGGCGCGCGCTTTCATTGTGAAACCAAAGTCGCCAAACGTTTCATAGAACGTGAGCCCGTGATAGGCCGGGTCAGGTTCAGTCATGGTTGGGAAGCCTGGACCTTTTGTCCAATCGAATTTGCCACTTTCAACGATGGCCCCGCCCATAGATGTTCCGTGGCCCTGTAAGAACTTGGTCATCGAGTGGCAGACAATATCCGCACCCCATTCGATGGGTCGGCAAAGATAAGGCGTCGCCATTGTGTTATCGACGATTAATGGAATACCGGCATCTTTGGCGACGGCGGCAATGGCCTCAAGATCAAGAACGACCCCGCCCGGATTTGCCAAAGCCTCAATAAAGATGCCTTTGGTTTTTGGTGTGATGGCGTCTTTGATAAGTGCCGGGTTTGTGCAATCAACAAAATTGCAGTTCCAACCGAGCCGCTTGAAGCTCAAGCCAAATTGCGTGATAGAGCCGCCATACAGATTCTTTGATGCGATAAATTCGTCGCCGGGTTCAAGCAATGTGAAGAACGTTAGGAACTGTGCAGCATGCCCAGACCCTGCACAGACCGCTGCTCGACCACCTTCAAGATTGGCAATGCGCTCTTCGAGTACAGAAACCGTTGGGTTCGTCAGGCGTGAATAAATGAACCCGAACGTTTGTAGATTAAACAGATCAGATGCGTGTTCAACATCATCAAATACATATGATGTTGTTTGATAAATGGGCGTTGCGCGTGCACCTGTGACGGGATCAGGCTGCGCACCTGCATGGATGGTTCGAGTCCCAAAGCCATATTTTTGAGGTGTTTTTTTCTTATCGCTCATTGTCTCTGGTCCAACTCAAAGGTCATGCAGGTGCTAAACGGATCAAGCGTGTAGGTGCCAAATGGTGGGCAGACCGCAAAGCCAAACCCAGCGTATAAGTCTCGTGCAGCAACAAAATCATCTGTCGCACCGGTCTCAAGACTAAGGCGTTAATATCCACGTTGATCAGCTTCATCGATAATATGTGCGAGCATGCGCCGGCCAAGGCCTTTGCCGCGGAGTGTGTTAACGGTGTGCATCGACTTGATTTCGCCATGTGTCTTATCGATTTCACGGAGCGCGCCGCAGCCAACCAGCTGCCACATTGTCCAGAATGTAACACCAGGCTTTCTGAGGGCGTCTAAATCTATCGCATGTAAGCTTTCAGGCGGTAAGATTGACCGCATATAATCGAGATGTGCTCCGAGGAGTGCCGCAATTTCAGGCCCTCGGAGATCGTCGATACGAATGGTTATGCCGTCATTGCCCATAATCAAGTGGGGCGTTTCTTGGATGAAATAATCCCCGAATTAACACCGGACCATCCCAGTTCACCAAATAGCCGCCCGTATTCAATTTTTGGACAACGATCCATGATGACAGTTAACCCGGCAGCCTCGGCACGTGCTGCCGCTTCACAGTTGATGACACCAAGTTGCAACCAGACGATCTTGATCTGCTTCTCGTCCTTCAACTTGATCGCTTCGTCAACGAGATCACCTGCCGCAGCGGAGTTCCGGAAAATATCAAGCATATCAACCGAGCCGGGGACTTCAGACAATGACGCATAGACTGTCTGATCCCATATTTCCTTACCCGCATGGCCGGGATTAATCGGGTGGACTTTATAACCTTTGCCCAACAGATACTTCATCGCGAAGTTAGATGGCCGAACCCAGTTAGGACTGGCCCCGGCCATCGCAATGGTACGCGTGTCTTTTAAAACACGCTGCATCATCACATCGTCGTAATGAAGTTCACTCATCTCGGATTATAGATCTAAACGCTCACGCGCCTCAGCGACAGTAGCAACAGTCCCGCCAAGTTGCTGGACAATATGTGCAGCCTTTTCGACCAATGCTGCGTTCGATGGGGCCATCACGCCTTTTTCTAAGAACAGGTTATCTTCGAGGCCCACACGCGCGTTGCCGCCCAGCAGAACAGCAGCAGCGACGATAGGGAACTGGAACCTTCCGATACCAAATGCAGACCATACGGCACCTTCAGGCAGCATATCGCGCATCATGATCATGCTCTCGACGGTTGCAGGGGCACCGTATGAGATACCGAGGCAAAACTGAAAATAAGCCGGTGCGTCGATAAGGCCGTCTGCCATCATCTTCTTCGCAAGGACGATGTGTCCGGTATCAAATACTTCAAGCTCAGGCTTTGATCCGGCGGCGCGTGCACGCTCGGCCATGATTGCCAAATGATCTGGATGGTTCAGAAATACGTGCTGATTGAAGTTCATTGTCGCAACATCAAGCGAGCAAATTTCTGGCGACATCTCTTCAATATGAACAACACGGCGTTCCGGCGTGCACATGGTGCTCTCCGGTGATGCGCGGCCTGGGTCTTCAGCTGAAGGAATAAACCGTGCGCCTGGGCCTGTTGTTAAGTTGATGATGACGTCGGTGTCGCTATCGCGGATACGTTCAGTGACTTCACGGTAATGCGCTGGATCCATGCTGGGTAGCTTCGTTTCTGGATCACGTACGTGGCAATGAACGATAGCTGCGCCAGCCTTGGCGGCATCAATGGCACTTGCTGCGATTTCAGTAGGTGTCACTGGTACGGCTGGGTTCTTATCGGGCGTTGTAGGGGCGGATCCGGTAACGGCGCATGAGATAATTGTTGAAGGCATGAATGTTTCCTAGCTGGTTAGTTTTTTCGATCAGGCCACTGGGGCAGAGTTGATTTATCCAAAAAGCTATCAATGGCGGACTGAGTTGCCGTTGATAGCATGTTACAGGTGATGGCGTTACCTGCGCGGGCGTAAGCTGCGGCCATCCCTTCTTCTAGTTGGGTATAGAATAAGTCTTTTCCAAGAGCGATGGCTTCAGGGCTTTTGGATGCGATCTTCTGCGCCATGTCATTGACGGCGGTGTCTAAATCTTCAGCTGGGACGCATCGATTGATCAATCCCCATTCCTGGGCCTTGTGCGCTGGGATCAAATCGCCAGTCATGAGCAATTCCATGGCGTGCTTACGGCTTAGATTGCGGGTCACAGGGACAGATGGGGTCGAGCAGTATAAACCAATATTTATGCCCGACGTCCCGAACTTTGCCATATCTGTTGAGATCGCCAGATCACACTGCGCGACGAGTTGGCAGCCTGCCGCTGCAGCAACACCATTAATTTTTGCAATAACAGGTTGGGGGAGGGACGTGATCGCAATCATGTTATCTGAGCATAAATCGAACATCGCCCTCATTGTAGATTCCGAAGGATCGCTTTGCATTTCTTTCAAGTCATGCCCGGCACAAAAAGCTTTGCCCGCACCTGTGATCACAACGACGCGCACGGAAGTGTCTGTTGCTATAGCAGCAAGATGTGCCTTGAGCTTGAGCATGGTTGGTGTCGAGAGCGTGTTGAAGTGGTCAGGACGGTTCAAGGTCAGTGTGGCAATGCCATCTGTATCTGTGCGTAGAACCAAAGCTTCATTTGTCGC
>CAWUWH010000086.1:0-34993 GCA_963926035.1 uncultured Rhodospirillales bacterium | reverse complement strand
ACCGGACAACAAATTACGGCTGCGACGCCAGAAGCCTCGGTTTGGGTGTCTGCAAATGCGGGCACAGGTAAGACCGGGGTGCTGGTGGATCGCATTTCGAGACTGCTGCTAAGCGGCGTTGAGCCTGAACGCATTCTATGTTTGACCTTCACCAAGGCGGCCGCTGCCGAAATGGCCAACCGCCTCACTGCACTTCTGAGTGATTGGTCGGCGATGCCTGCAGACGTTCTTAAAAAAGAACTTCAGTCTCTTGGCGAAGCCCCCGTCAGTGCTGAACTGATCACCCGCGCACAGCGATTGTTCGCGTTGACGCTGGAAGCGCCCGAAGGTTTACGCATTCGAACCATTCACTCGTTCTGTGAATCGCTTCTTGGGCGGTTCCCCCTCGAAGCACAGATTTCACCCGACTTCCGCGTGATGGATGAACGGGATCAACGGGAATTGCAACTCGAAGCTCGCGACCGTATGTTGAGCCAGGCCGAGCCGCACGGCACGGAATTAACTGATGCGCTCAGGGCGCTGGCTGGTCTCGTGAACGAAGAACAGTTCGCTGGTTTAATGAAAGAACTTGATGGCACGCGGACAAAATTCCGCAATGCAATTCGTACCCATCAAGATGCCGACGGACTTTCATCCGCCGTCTATCAGTCATTAGGTATCTCGCCAGACACGACTGCCAACACAGTGATCCGGGACGCCTGCGATATTGACAAAGCAACCCGCCTTGGTCTCGAGCGTCTTTGTGACGCATGGGATGATGGTGCTGGACAGAATGTTGGCTTCGCAAAAGATGTGCGTTCGTGGTTAGTAATGCAGCCCGAAGTGCGTGCGGCACATTGGCTTGATCTGTATTCACCGGTCTTTTTAACGAAGCCTGGTGCGATCAAGGCAGACAAAACACTTATGTCAAAAGGCGCACTCGCCAAAGACCCAGACGCCCTATCGATTGCGCACGCCGAAGGTGAACGCTGCCAAGCTGTGAGTGATCTATTGAAAGCGATCAACGTCGCATCGGCAACCAAGGCACTGATCCAGGTGGGCGCAGCGCTGATCGATGCCTATGAAGGGATCAAGCAAACCCGAGGTTGCCTGGATTATGATGACTTGATTGCGCGTGCATCGATGCTGCTTGATAGCCCTTCAGGCGTCAGTTGGGTGCACTACAAATTAGACGGTGGCATTGAGCACGTTCTTGTCGACGAGGCCCAGGATACCAGCCCTGAGCAATGGCGTGTGGTTGAAGAAATCGCATCGGACTTCTTTTCAGGTGAAAGCCGTCACGAGGAAATTTCAGAACGTCCGCGCACAGTGTTTGCTGTCGGTGACGAAAAACAATCGATCTATAGTTTTCAAGGTGCCGATCCGGTCATGTTCGGCAGCATGCGAGATCGCTTTGCAAACCGCGTCACAGCCATTGACCGCGTCTGGAAACCCGTCGACATGGCGGAAAGTTTCCGCTCAGCCCCAGCTATTCTTAAAATCGTTGATCTTGTATTTGATGCACCAGAAACGGCAAAAGGTCTGAGCTTCAACGACAAGAAAATTGATCATTCTTCTGCGCGCCGCGGACAGGCAGGCGTGGTTACCTTGTGGCCGAAAGAAGAGCCGCAGAAAGATGATGGTAAAGATGATCCATGGGATCTGCCGTTGGATCATGTCGGCGGTGATAGTGCCGTTGGTCGCACCGCATTGCGTATCGCCAATACCATTGACGGCTGGATCAAGAACAAGGAAGTCCTCCCCGCCCAAGGCCGCCCCGTGCGTCCAGGTGACATTCTGATTTTGCTTCAACGTCGCCGGCAAATGGCTGAAACGTTGGTTGCAGCGCTCAAAGAACGCAACATCCCTGTATCCGGGCGCGACCGTATGATCTTGCCCGATCAGTTGGTGATCCAGGACCTAATTGCACTCGGTCGCCTGACATTACTGCCCGAAGACGATTTGAATACGGCGACCGTTCTTAAAGGCCCCCTCGTTGGCCTGAGTGAAGATCAGTTATTTGAGGTCGCACATAGCCGGAGCGGACACGTTCTGATTTCGCTTGGCTCAAAAAGGTCAGATGACCCTGCGTTCGCTGCCGCCTGGGATAAAGTGGCGACGTGGCGTAATCGTGCTGACTTCATGCCACCGTTTGAATTCTTTTCAACGTTGCTGCATGCCGAAGGCGGAAGACGCGCATTGCTGGCACAACTAGGGCCCGACGCTGCTGACCCCATTGATGACTTTTTGTCAGCCGCATTAGAATTTGAACGCGATCATGTGCCATCGATGGAAGGTTTCCTACATTGGATCGAAACCGGTGCCGCCGAAGTAAAACGTGATCTAGAACAAGGGCGCAACGAAGTCCGGGTGATGACGGTGCACGGCGCTAAGGGTTTACAGGCGGAAATCGTGATCTTGGCCGATGCCTGTTCAGTGCCTGCGTCACAGACTGACGATAAGATCAGATGGCTTGATGATCCGATGATTCCAATCTGGCCTGGCTACAGTGATAATGAAACCGAAGCCCTCAAAGCGATCAAAGAAACTCGCCGGGAAGCCACGTTCGAAGAATATCGACGTTTACTCTACGTCGCATTGACCCGAGCCAAAGACCGTCTGTATGTCACTGGCTTTACGACCAAGAATTCTGTTAAAGAGCCATCCTGGTATGACATGGTTGAAAACGCGCTCAGCCCCATCGGCGAGACCATCGACGAGCCAGATGGTCGTACGCGTATTGTCTACAGCGAGCCTCAAACCGCTGAGCCTGACGGAACTATCGACCGCGCCGACGAAGCCGCCCACGCCATTGCATTACCCGCATGGGCGAGCGTGCAGCCGAATGATGAACCCAATCCGACAAAGCCTTTGAGCCCGTCTCGTCCAAACGATGAGGAACCTCCGGTCAGATCGCCGTTAAGCACGGATGATGGTCAACGCTTTAAACGCGGCAACGTCGTGCACGCTTTGATGCAAACATTACCAGAGCTGCCCGCTGACCTGCGCCGCGATGCCTGCGCGCAGTATATCGGGCGTCCAATGCATGGATTCTACACGGCTCAGCAATTGGCACTGGTTGGTGAAGTCATGGCCATGCTCGAACATCCAGATATCGCAGCCGCGTTTGGTCCAGGATCACGCGCCGAGGTGCCTGTTGCCGGCACCATTCAAACCGCTGAAGGACCACGTGTCATCTCCGGGCAGATTGACCGGCTAATATATACGGGTGAAGACGTTTTAATCGTCGATTTTAAGACAAATCGGCCTCCACCATCAGATCCAGCGGATGTGGCACCTATCTATCTTCGGCAAATGGCAACGTACCGGGCCGCGATGGCAACAATCTTCCCAAACAAGCCGGTTCGCTGCATCCTATTGTGGACAGATGGGCCCAAGTGGATGGAATTGCCGGACAATTTAATAACCCCCTACACGCCTTGACGATACACCTGAACCTACCTAGTTTCAACATAACAACGGAGATCGGTGCCAAAGAAGCATCGTCTATTAATGTATAAAAATTTGAAGGGATTATCCTTATGCCCAAACAAGTAACTGACAGCTCATTTCAAACCGACGTTCTTGGTGCCGAAGGCCCTGTGGTCGTTGATTTCTGGGCTGAATGGTGCGGACCATGTAAGCAGATCGCGCCTGCGCTCGAAGAGATTTCTGCGGAAATGGGTGACCGCGTCACCATCGCCAAGATCAATATTGACGACAATCCAGAAACACCAAGCAACTACGGTGTTCGCGGAATTCCGACGTTAATTATGTTCAAGAATGGTGAAGTTGCTGATACCAAAGTTGGTGCGCTGCCAAAGAACCAGCTCCAGCAATGGATTGAGCAGAACCTGTAATTCAACGACCCACTGGGGCTTGTTGACGATTAGAGACCCCGCCCTTCAAAGGCGGGGTTTCGTTTTATGAGGTGTGTTATGAGCGAACTTGAAATTAAACAAATCCCGGTCCTGAACGACAACTATGTGTATCTGGCTCATTGTCCAGAAACCCAGCAAACAGCTGTTGTTGATCCTGCTATCGTTGGCCCCGTGCTCGAGGCCCTCAAAGAAACCGGTTGGACACTCACACATATCCTCAACACGCACCACCATGGGGACCACACCGGCGGCAATCTGGAACTTAAAGCTGAAACCGGATGCACCATTGTCGGTCCGCGCGTAGACCGTGATCGAATTCCTGGTATTGATGTAGAGGTCGGTGACGATGATACCTACCAACTGGGGAATGCCACAGCGACGGTGTTTGATGTCCCCGGTCATACACGTGGCCATATCGCGTTTTGGTTCAAGGGCGCTGACGCCCTGTTCTGTGGTGATACATTATTTGTCATGGGCTGCGGACGCTTGTTCGAAGGCACGCCAGCACAGATGGTCAATTCTCTTTCAAAGTTTGATGATCTTCCTGGTAAGACCCGCGTCTACTGTGCGCATGAATATACCCAAAGCAATGGACGCTTCGCCTTAACCGTAGAGCCGCAGAACGATGCACTCGTCAATTTGATGAAAGATGTCGATGCCAAGCGTGCCAAAGGAATTCCAACCGTACCATCAACGCTAGCGCAGGAACGCGCAACCAACCCGTTCCTCCGGCCATCCAGTGTGGACCTACAGGCAACCGTCGGTCTTGTCGGGGCTGATATTGTTGATGTGTTTGCAGAGGTACGTCGCCGTAAGGATTCTTTTTAAAACTACGAAGGTCTGGCGGGCTCAACATTGCTGCGCTCGTCCCGGTCGGCGGTTTCTTCAGTTTCCATCTTCAAACGGCTCTCAATCAGCTCGCCTGCGCGGTCCAAGATTGGATAGGCAACTGACGTCAGATGGCCGTTGATACGCTTCAGGTCACGCAAGACATCCAAGTGAAGTGAACTCGTTTCAATCGAGTCCGGACGGCCTTCTCCGATACGCGCGTAATGCGTTTCAGCATAATTCCGCTCAAGATCGCGCACAGAAACCTTTTGTTGGATAAGACGGCGTGCCATCTCAATATCGCCTGTCATAAAGACGTTCATCGCAAGATCAAAATTCTCAAGAATATGGCCGTGGAATATTTCCAGTTCTTCGAACCCTTCAGTTGAAAAACTCGCACACTTTTTAATTTTCTTTGCAGCGAGGTCCATTAGGTTCTTGTCGATGATATCTCCGATGTGTTCGAGGTTCGTCGTGAAGCTTAGTACTTCGACATTACGCTCACTCTCTGTGGTATCGAGTTCCTCGCGGCTGAGGCGCGTCAGATAAAGCTTTATCGCTTCATGCAGTTGATCAACGACATCATCTTTACGTTCAATCTCACGCAGCAATTCAGGATTGTTGCCTCGAAATACTTCCAAGCTTCCAGCGAGCATACCGCGGACGGTATCACCCATTGATAAAGATTCCCGGGCCGCACATGAAAGGGCAACCGCCGGTGCATCGAACGAACTTTGATCCAGATACTTTGGTGCACCTGGGTCTTCGCTCGCGAGCTCAGACGGGAGAAAGCGCTTAGTCAATCGATGCACAAAAGATACGAACGGCAAAAACACAACTGCCAGTCCAATATTAAAAGCAGTGTGGAAGTTCGCGATCATATGTGACGGATCACTGCTGAGCATCGCCAGGTACGTCTGCACCCATGGCAAAATCGCTACAACGGCTAAGACACCTGTTGCACGCATCATAAAGTTGCCAAGTGCAACGCGCCGACCCGCTGGCTTTTCACCCAGCGTCGCAATCACCGGAATGATACCGCCACCAAGGTTTGCACCCAATACCATCGCAAGTGCGAGTTGCATATTCAGAACCTGAAGTGCAGTCAGTGACATCACGAACAACACAACGGCGACGCTCGAATGGGCGATCCAGGTCAGCAGCGCTGTGAGAAATACGGCAAGCAAAAGCTCATCACTCAAAGGTTGCACAATCAGTGAGAGCACTTCGCTTTCTCTTAACGGGACAGACGCTTGTCCAATCAGCTTTAACGCAAGCAAGATAAGACCAAGACCGATCGCTGCCCGTGCCAGACTTCGTCGCTTACTCTTTTCAGAACTTAAGAACGCGATCACACCGCCACCAATAAGCATCGGCGAAAGCCATGTCAGATCGAATGATAAAACCTGTACAACAATCGTTGTGCCAACATCTGCGCCCAGAATGATCGCAAGCGCGGCGGCACCGCCGATTAAGCCACGTCCGGCGAACGATGATAAAATCAGCGTGGTCGCGGTGGAGCTTTGTAGAACCGTCGTAACGACAAAACCTACACCAAATCCCTGGACCGGCTTACCCGCAGACATCGCCAGCATGCGCCGTAGTTTGGCACCAAACGAACGCATGACCCCAGTGCGCACCATACGTATGCCCCAGAGCATCAGTGCCACACCACCAAAGATATTGATTAAGATTTCCACGAAGTCATTATTTCCTTTTGATACTTATCCGCCCGATAAGGTTGATTATTGCCTCATAGTGACCGAACGTCTAAGCGAATATTTTTACCCTAGTTCCCAGTGCTCTGCACCGACTGCGGCACCGTTGTTGCATATTCATGTTTCACGCGTCGCAACACTTCAACTGATCCATACAGTGCAAGCCCACCAATAAGTCCCGCGACGATTAGATCGGGGATGCCACTGCCAGTGCCCCAGACGCCTAAAGCGGCAAATACGATGGCAATATTCGAGATTGCGTCTTTTCGAGAACACACCCAGACCGATGCCATGTTCGCGTCAGTATCACAGAATTTGTACAGCATCACTGCACAAACGATATTTGCCACAAGTGCTAGAATGGCGACGCTACTCATCACGGCATAAGGTGGCACTGTACCGGCATACCAATGGTAAATAATACTTCCAGCGACCCAGACTCCAACCAAGACCATCGTGACGCCTTTCAAGAACGCAACATTCGTTCGCCATCTTAAAGCCATGCCTAGAACAGCAAGAGACAATACATAATTCGCCGCGTCACCAAAGAAGTCTACGGCATCAGCCTGCAAACCAACTGACCCGCTCAGCCAGCCCGATGAGAATTCAACAGCAAACATTGTCATGTTGATGATCAATGCCACCCACAGCGCCTTCCGCATTTGAGGATTTACATCGCCATCATGATTACATTGGTTACACATCGCACTCATGCGCTGCTTTCCTCGTGTCCATGTTCATGCTCAAGCGCGTGTTCTGCCATATCAAATAGAATGTGCCGTACATGCGCATCGGCCGCAGTATAAAAAATCTGTTTCCCTTTGCGCTTGGAGCGCACAAGGCGCGCTGCCTTTAAAAGGCGCAAATGATGGCTGGTCAATGAGGGTGAAATTTTCAACATGCGTGCGATATTACCAGCAGACACCGGCTCACCCAGGCACGCATAAACAATGCCCAATCGTGATGGGTCACCTAGTAATCGGAACAGGTCAGCGATCTCGCTTCGAACATCCAGATCTAAGTCTTTATACTGTGCGGCGCGTTTCTTTTTTGACAAAGCCATCACATACACTTAAACAATTGTTTAATTGTTGTATAGATTTACTTAACTTTTACGATGGCCATGTATCACTCAGTCGGTATCCTGGGGGCCAAGGATCATCTGGATCCAACATATGTTGGTGGCCACCTGTAATCCAACCCCGCGCGGTTATTTCAGGAACAACGCCTGTTTTCTCACCGATCATCGCTTCACCAATAATCTCACCTCGAAACGTCGACCCAATTATTGAGTGCGCTGTGAAAGTATCACCAACCTTCATCTGCCCCTTGGCATGAAGCAAAGCCATTCTGGCCGACACCGCTGTCCCCGTAGGTGAACGATCAATTTTCCCCGGCTGAATAGCCACTGCAGATTTTGCACGCAGGGACGTCCCATCTTGCTCAAGCGGGCCCGCAAACAGACAGAACGAGACATGCGCCCATTCCGGATTTTCAGGATGCTCAAATCTCAAAGTTGCATTGGAAGCATCCGTGATCTTAACACCAAGCTCCGCCAGCTGTTGGGCTTCATCCTCAACGAGCTTAAAGCCCAGCGCTTCAGCATCTACGATGACAACCGTATCTCCACCATAGGCCGTGTCAACACGAATTTCACCCAAACCCGGCACCGACAAAAGCACATCCGTTTGACCGACAAAGGAGGGCAAATTTTGCACGGTGATGCTTTCTGCCTTTCCATTTTTACATTGTGCCCGCACCCTTACTAAACCGCCTGGTGCTTCGAAAGCCATTTCAGTCACGGGTTCGGTCATTGGGATGATGCCGCTTTCTAACAACACGGTGGCAACACATATGGAATTGGACCCTGACATTGGGGGTGTATCTTGAGGCTCCATTATAATAAAATCCATTTGCGCGTCGGGATGTCGTGCTGGCACCAACAAATTGATTTGTTTGAACACACCGCCTCGAGGTTCGTTCAAAAGAAAGATCCGCAAGGATTGATCTTCAGCAATCTAATTGCGTTGCGCCCAAAGTGTATTACCTGGCGGAGATGCAACACCTCCAACATTAACATCACCAACCTCGCCTTCGGCATGGCAAGAAATCACATGAATGGTTTTGCTCGTGCACACCGGCAAGCCACTTTACTAACCTTAACGACATCATCAAGTATGATATCAAACCCTCCTTAACTCAAAGAGCTAAGAGGGCTCATAACGGAACAGATCAACATACTCGCTTCGAACATCCAGATCAGATTTTTATACTGTGCTGCAAGGTTTTAGATAAAACCATAGCATACACTTAATCCGCTATTTAAGTGTATGCTATGGTTCTCAGAGATTTTAGACTCCAATGATAAGTCATCATCATTTGCAGCATGTTCATTAGGAGGAAAGATGTAAACATATCAAGGCTCATGCCATTGCGGCGCAGTGGCGTTTGAAATAGATGCCGTTTTGACTGAATTCACGACATGCGACTGCTCGCTATGTCGAAAGAAAAATGCCGTCATGACCAAAGTTCATGAGAGTGCATTCAGACTTTTAAAAGGCAAAAATGTACTCGGGCTTTACGAGTGGAATGCGCATATTGCCAAACATCATTTTTGCAATATATGTGGCATTTATAAGTTCCATCGCAAACGGGTAACGCCAGACTATTTCGGCATCAACGTACATTGTTTAGACGGCATTGATATCTAAAGCATACCCGTGATCAAAACGGATGGTGCGAACATGTCCGTTAATAAAAACCACGATACCGATTGAACGCTATTTAAGCTAAACTGTTATGCAGCAGCCTAAGCAGGCGCTTTGCCAACTTTCTTGTCGAAATCTTCCATCAGCTGACGTGAAATATCTCCCGGCGTGAATGAATACTCTGCGATTGAGCCAACAGGCGTCACTTCTGCCGCTGTCCCCGTTAGGAAGCACTCAGACGCATCGGCCATTTCTTCTGGCATAATCGCACGCTCAACAACTTCGATACCGCGCGCCCGCGCAAGATCAATAACCGTACGACGCGTGATGCCATCCAGGAAACAGTCTGGCGTTGGCGTATGTATTTTACCGTCTGACATCAGAAAGAAGATATTCGCACCCGTTGCTTCAGCAATCTGACCGCGCCAATCTAACATCAACGCGTCCTGAAAACCCTCAGCCTCAGCGGTATGCTTGGAGAGCGTACAGATCATATAAAGACCCGCGGCTTTCGCATGGACAGGTTCCGTCTCAGGGCTTGGTCGCTTCCACTTTGAAATCTGCAACTTGATGCCTTGCATCCGTAATTCAGGCGAAAAGTATGAAGGCCATTCCCAGGCAGCGATCGCCACGTTAATACGGTTGTCTTGGGCAGATACACCCATCATTTCAGACCCACGCCACGCGATGGGGCGGATATATCCATTCGTGATGCCATTGGCTTCACAGACGGCATTGCTGGCGGCATCAATCTCTTCGATGCTGTAAGGTATTTTGAACCCCAGCTCGCCCGCTGAATAAAACAATCGCTCGGTATGTTCACGCAGCTTGAAAATGGAGCCGCTATACATCCGCTCACCTTCAAAAACTGAAGACGCATAGTGTAAGCCGTGCGTGAGGACATGGACCTGCGCATCACGCCATTCCATAAACTCGCCGTTGTACCAAATCTTACCGTCACGATCTGCGAAATTGGGACCAGCCATTGTAATATTCTTTCGTATCTTGTTTGTTGGTATCGTATAAATTTCGTGAATTATCAGCAATGCCAATAGTATGTCAATATCACTGACCAATATTGTTGACAGGCAGCTACAGCTTAGCGATTCTCGTGTATGTCTGATCCACAATCACGTGGCCGCCCGCGCGCCAATCCGCTGTTCCTTCGGGATGAAGATTTACGTGAAGCGCTGGAGCTCTTGTTCTTTGCCTATCGTGACTTCACAGGCGAAGCCGATGCGGTTCTTGATACATATGGCTTTGGTCGGGCGCATCATCGAATCATCTATTTTGTCGGCGCGAATGAAGGTATTTCAGTCGGCGAACTTTTGTCTATTTTGAAAATCACAAAACAAAGCTTATCGCGTGTCCTAAGCCAGCTTGTCGGAGAAGCGTTCATCGATCAGGCAACGGATAAAGGTGATCGACGTCGGCGGCGGCTTTATTTAACGGATAAGGGACGCGCGCTTGAGACCGAGCTAACACAGCGCCAAAGTCGCTTGATTGCAGACGCATATAGAGAGTCTGGAGCCGAGGCCGTGGCCGGTTTTCGTACCGTTTTACGTGGCCTGATAAACAAAGAAGACCGCGGGCGCGTTTTGCGCCGAGATACTGACGCTTTATAACGCGACACAAATGCCCTTAGAATGTGCGCATGACGAATAACTCTATCGAAGATATGCCTCATGTCCTTGTCGTCGATGATGATGATCGATTACGGACATTACTGGCAAAGTATCTAGGCGACAATGGATTAATTGTGACGCCCGCTGATGGCGCTGAAGAAGCTCGGCGGCGCATGCAAAGCCTGACCTTCGACATTATTGTTCTCGATCTCATGATGCCGGGCGAGACCGGACTAGAGTTTGCCGAAAAACTGCGCCAAAAAAATAATGTTCCGATCTTGATGTTAACGGCTATGGGCGAAGCAGAAGATCGCATCCGCGGGCTCGAGAAAGGTGGTGACGACTATTTGACCAAACCTTTCGAACCCCGTGAATTACTATTGCGCCTCCACAACATTCTTAAACGCGCGCGACCTGGGCCTGTACCAAATCATGAGTTAATATTTGGCGATGCTGTATTTTCAATGGAGCGCGGCGAAATGCGTCGCCGTGGCCGTCGCATTCATCTAACAGAAGTAGAAGCGTCGCTGCTTCGCGCTCTTGGTGCGGCGCCAGGCAAGCCTATGTCTCGCGAGACACTTATTGAAGCAACAAATGCCGGCGGCGAAGGACGTGCCATTGACGTGCAAGTCACGCGTTTGAGGCGCAAAATAGAGAAAGACCCTCGTGAACCTCGCTATCTTAAAACAGTACGTGGCAAAGGATATGTATTGTGGCCGGACAACCACTAAGCCTTCTCGTGAAAAGATTTTTACCTAAATCACTTCTTGGTCGCTCATTGCTGATCATTGTGACGCCGCTCGCCCTGCTTCAGATTGTCTCGGCTATCATATTTTTTGAAACCCATTGGGATAAAGTTGCACTTCGATTAGCAAAGTCCGTTGCTGGCGACACCGCTGCTGTTGTCAGGTTGATGCGGCGGTTCCCGGGTCCAGAAAACCATGACTGGATTTTTCATGCGGCAGCAACCCATTTCGAATTTAAAACCACGTTTAATGAGGGTGAGATTCTACCAAACCAACCACCTGCCCCCGATAGCTTGCTTGAAGACATGTTAGCCGATTCACTTAAGTCATTCGTCAACAAGCCTTTTCGTCTCGACACGACGTCGCTTGATAAGAATGTATCTATTGAAGTGCAATTAGCAGATGGCGTGCTCAATATTGTCACAACACGCAAACGCCTATTCAGCTCAACGACATACGTATTCGTCTTATGGATGGTTGGTACATCTCTCGTCTTGTTTGCCGTCGCCATGGCTTTCATGCGCAATCAAGTCAAACCTATTCGCCGCCTGGCAGATGCCGCTGACGATTTTGGTAAAGGTCGTGCGAGCGAGGTTTTCAAACTCGAAGGTGCTACCGAGGTACGCCAAGCTGCTAGCGCATTTGCCGCGATGCGTGATCGGATCAGACGACAGATTGCCCAACGAACAGATATGCTATCAGGCGTATCACATGACTTGCGGACCCCCCTCACGCGCATGAAGTTGCAGCTCGAAATGCTCGGATCTAACGACGACACGCAAGCCATGAAAGATGATATTGACGAGATGGAGCGGATGCTTGAGGGATACCTTGCCTTTGCGCGCGGCGAAGGTGGTGAAAATCCTGAAATCACAGACCTGTCATCTCTCTTACACGATGTGTCCGAACAAGCACGACGATTAAATGCGCGGATCGACCTTCACACTGAAGGACGAATCGACATGACGTTGCGACCAAATAGTTTTCGTCGCTGCATAACTAATCTTGTCGAAAATGCGATGCGCTATGCCGAGCATATCTCCATTCGAGCAGGGGTCCGTGATGACGCCGTAGAAATCGTCATCGATGATGACGGCCCCGGCATCCCTGAGGATCAGCGCGACGAAATTTTTCGACCATTCTACCGTTTAGAAGGTTCGCGAAATCAAGGCACGGGCGGCGTTGGGCTTGGCATGTCGATCGCTCGTGACGCCGTGCAGGGTCATGGTGGTGAGATTAAACTCGAAGGATCACCCATGGGTGGTTTGCGCGTCTGGATACGCTTACCTTTATAAGCTTTCATTTAGTCGTCAAAAACCTGGCCATTACTTTCCAGCCACGTCAATGCAGGTCACTGCTTACAATAGTATCACGTTACCAAGGACGTTCTTCATTAATCGTCCAAGGGTCCGCATCGACGGGCCATACCGGGCGCGCAATTCGCTCGTGAGCGACCTTGGTCATATCCCACTCGAGTGTTCCGGGTGCCGCACAGTAAATGATGTTCTTCGCAATGGGCGAGTATCCGGCGTGGAAATGCTGCATAGATTTTACGACCAGAATACGCTGCTTCAGAGGATCAATCCCCAAGGCTTCAAAGAAATGTGGCATCGTGTTTTGTGTGCGTGATGAATGGATAATGATATCAATCCCCTCCGCATGAACCCATGCGGCATCCCCTAAGTAGCGTTGTGAGCCGCCTAGGCTTTCAACATACGCATCACGAATGATGTTCTTAACCTCAACATGTAAGTCTAGCGGATCACCAGAAACAGGACCGGACTTGCCGCCAATACGAAGTTGGAATTTAGCACCCACACCTGCACCTACGCATATGCCTGTTGCAACCGGGTCCCAAAGACCGCCCACCGCTACCATGCCAATACCGCGCTCGAGCATACGACGAACAATGAACGTACTATCCCCTGGGGCACCGCCACCTGGATTATCCGCCATATCAGCAATGACAACAGGGCCGTCAGTATCTGCCAAAGCATTCGTAATCGCTGTTTCAACATCAACGAATACAGGCGTGATCTCGTCTCTGATTTCCCAAAGTTCACGACCTAACTGTTCCGCCAATTGGTCGCCTTTAATTTTGTCGTTATCCGTTACCACGATCACGCGCGTACCTTCAGCCGGTACATCACCCCATGGGAAGCCATGTCCAAGTGACACTGATAAAACGCCATCTTTGCCTTCAAGTGACGTCATCCGTGCGACAAAAGAACTCATCGGCTCGCGGGTCGTATGATAGCAACCGATCATGCGGCAATCGAAATGACTGATGACAGGCTTCAGGCTGCCTTCAAGCGTTGGCTCCATGATACGCCATAAATCCTCAGCCCGCTCGCGGCTGTCGGTGTGCGGGTATTCTTTATAAATCACAATTGCTGTCAATTCAGAGACAAACTGCCGCGTGATATGGCAATGCAGATCCAACTCGGCACCCAACGGAATATCGGGACCAACGATCTCGCGAATTCTATGCACAAGATCGTCTTCGCAATCATCATAACCTTCGGCAACCATCGCCCCGTGCAGGCTAAGCATCACACTATCAACCGGCATCGCAGCTTTAAGGTCGGTCAAAATTTCATCGCGTAAATCTTCATACACTTTACGGACCGTAATCCCGGATGGTGTTGCGAATGCTGACAAGCTCTCAACAACCTCCCAGCCTTTAGCTCTTGCATGCTCACGCCAAATCACCAACGGTGCACCAAACATATGCGGGACGGGTCCATGATCTCCACCTCGGACAAGATGGGAGTCTTCGAAAGCTGCCAAATCAGTCGGGAGTGGCGCTGAGGTATGGGTTTCTGTACCCAGACAAGCCGTAAAGAGCTTCATGAAATGTCAGCCTTTCTTATGGTTTTAAATTAGAGCTTTTTAATATCGGGAATGGGTCGTGCGGTCGCAGGATTGGCTGCAAGAACACGCTCAAGAGACGCGGCAACTTCGAGCACGTGACGATCCATACCCGGCGCACCAAGTATCTGAATGCCAAACGGCATCCCCTGATCATCAAGGCCACATGGCAACACGGCACCACATGCCATCGCCATTGTTGGCGCATAGGATAAAGCCAGCCAGCGCATATACGTTGGCATTTCTTCGCCATCGATCTCAGATACAAACCAGTCACTATGCGGGAATGGCGTCACTGCTGCGGCAGGACAGATCACCACATCAACGTCATCAAAAAGGCTGAGCCAATTACGTGCGATTGTTGATTGTTGAACGTGCGCACGCGCAACGTCTTCCAATCCGTAAAGCAGACCACGGTCAACATTATCGACCACGTTCGGGCTAATATTATCGCGGTGGTTTTTAACCCGTTCACCGTGTGCACCGACGAAAACAACACCGCGCAACACTTCAAAGCAATCATGTATATCGGTGAAATCAGGGTCTCTATCCTGCGCTTCGGCAAATACGCCTCGGAAACTATCCGTGCGTTCCTTGAACAGCTTACGGTACGCCTTTGAAACCGGTGCTTCGCCCAAATTTGTCGACATGGCAACGCGGATTGAGCCCAAGTCGGCCTCGTGCATTGGATCAAACAAAGCCGGATCAAGATCGCCAGAATGCGGGTCGCGCGGGTCAATAGATGCCTGCGCTGATAACAACAACGCCGTATCATGAACATTACGTCCCATCGGCCCTAGAACTGAGAATGGCAAAAGCCCGGCTGGTTTGGATTCAGATGGCACAACACCCGGCGACGGGCGAAACCCAACGACGCCGCAATAAGCAGCAGGGGTGCGCAAACTGCCACCATAATCAGAGCCACTCGCGATCGGCACCATGCCAGCAGCGAGTGCGACAGCAGAACCACCAGAAGACCCTGCACATGTTTTAGTTGGATCAAACGGATTGCCCGTAGCACCAAATACAAGGTTTCGCGTATTGGCACCGGCACCGAATTCAGGCGTGTTGGTTTTACCAATAACAATACCACCTTCGTCGCGGACATTCGCGACGGAAACCTGATCGGCCTCCGGGATATTGTCAGCGTAAATTTTCGAACCAAAAGTCGTCAACACGCCTTCGGTTGATTCCAAGTCTTTGATGCCAACTGGAAGGCCATGCAAAACACCAAGGAAATCACCATCCATGACAGTTTGTTCTGCAACTTTTGCTTCGTCCCGTGCCCGGTCAAAACACTTCGTCACCATGGCATTGAGCGTGCCGTCTACGGCCTCAGTCCGGGCGATACAACTATCCAGAAGCTCAACAGGTGAAATCTCTTTATTGCCAATACGTCGACGCAGATCGACTGCGGTTTCATCACAAAGCTCAGTCATATCAATCCTACTTTCTTAAGTGCTACTGGGCGTTTTACCGTCCCCAAGATCCCACCAAAGGCCGGTCATAATTTGCAGCGCGCTGCGGCAAACCGGGGCCAAAACATGTTCGTTAGGGGCATGCTGTGAGCAACCGGCATATGAATGCGGCACCCAGATCGTTGGTAATCCAAGAATTTCTGCGAACACATCATTTGGCAGCGTGCCACCAAGGTTTGGCAACACAGCCACTTCTTGTTTCGCTGTTGTCTCAATCGATTTAATTGCCCATTGCGCCCATGGGTGATCTGGGTCAAGACGCGTTGCGTTCATGAAATCGCGTTCTGCCGTCAATTCAATATTTTCAAAACCTTGTGCATCCAAATGTTTGCGGAGGGCCGGTAAAAAGCCCATCGGGTCTGTGCCAACAACATAACGAATATGGCCATATGCAACAGCACGCGGCGGAATAGCATTCACCGGATTGCGGGGATTACCCGTCTCAAACGCACGAATTTCAAAAGTGTTCCAACCAAACACTTTTTCTTCTGGTGTTAATCCAGGCTCACCCCATTCAGGATCAATTTCAGGCGCATCATCACCGCCGCCCACTTCAAGCTTCGCAATTGCGCGGCGCACAGAGTTTGTCATTGGCTCTGGGCGCCAATCTTCGATCAATAATTTACCCTTGGCATCGACAATAGTTGCTAACGCATGGGACATGATTACACCTGGGTTCGCCAACAAGCCACCCCAGTTGCCTGAATGATGACCGCCATCACGAAGTTCAAGGCTCATCTTAAAGTTAAAGACACCGCGTGATCCCATGAAGACCGTTGGCATGCCAGGCTGCAAACGAGGGCCATCTGACGCGATGAACACGTCTGCTTTAAATAAATCTTTGTTCGCCGCACAGAATTCCTTGAGCCCCGGAGAACCACACTCTTCACCGGTTTCAATCAATGCAACAACGTTAAAGCCAAGGCTTCCGCGCGCTTCGATCACGGCCTTCATCGCCGCCAAATTGATTGTATGCTGGGCCTTGTTGTCAGCCGTCCCGCGGCCGTACCAACGCTCACCCTCTACGGTGATTTCCCAAGGATTAAGGCCTTCACGCCACTGGTCATCATAACCGCGCACCACATCCCCGTGCCCATAGGTCATGACCGTTGGCAAATCCGCACCTTCAGTTCGCGTTGCCACCAATAATGGGCCGGCATCTGCTCGCGGGTTTTCATAGATTTCACACTCGAAGCCAATGGCTTGCAGGTAAGGCGTCATCTCATCGGTGAGGTACTGATAAAGTTCTGGTCGACGCTCAGGCTCGGGACTTTCTGTGCGGATCGCTACGCGGCGTGCGAGGTCCTGCATAAAATCCCCATCATCGAAGTATCCTTCGATGGCTGAAATAGCATTATCTCTGGTCATGGTTTCCATGCTGTTGTTTCGTCTCCCAAGTCCCAATAAACGCCACTGACAAGGCCCATGCCTTCGAAGTCCGGACGGATGAATTCTTCGAGATGGCGATAGAGTTCTGGAAGTTGAGAAGGTTCCTGACACTTTATCTGAACCGCGACACATTTTGATAATGTTTCGAAGTATCCCTGGTCGTCATCGAACCATGCCAAAGCATTGGCAATTGCAGTGTCGCGAGTACTCATGATGCTTGGCGCCCTTTACCCTCATTCTCGTCATACAAATGGCATTCAGCAAAACCACCGTCCCGCGGAATAGCCTTAGGCGCGACAGCCGAGCAATGATCCATAACTTTTACACAGCGTGGATGGAACGTGCAGCCCGACGGCGGATTGACCGGGTTTGGGTAAGCCGCACCTAATTGCGTATCAGGCACACCCATCGACGGGTCAGGCGTTAAAACAGAATCTAGAAGCGCACGCGTGTACGGATGTTCTGGCGCGGCGAATAAACTTTCGACATCTTTTTGCTCAACAATGCGGCCCAAGTACATCACGGCAACCTTGGTTGCGATATGCTCAACCACAGCCAGATTGTGGCTGATGACAATATAAGTAAGATTCAACTCTTTGCGTAAATCTTGTAACAAGTTAAGAATCTGTGATTGCACAGACACATCAAGTGCTGATGTCGGTTCATCACAAATCACCACTTCAGGGTTATTGATCAAGGCGCGCGCAATTGCCACACGTTGACGTTGGCCACCAGAAAGCTGGTTCGGGAAGTTGTTAAACAGTCTGGCTGGCAAGCCAACCATTTCCATCATCTCTTCACCACGCCTGCGCCATGTTTCAGGGTTAGGATCGCCCTGCACTCTCAATGGCAGCGTAATAATCGACCCAATCGATTTTCTTGGGTTAAGCGATGAATAAGGGTCCTGGAAGATTGGCTGAACTAATCCAGCGAGCTTCAGTCGATCAATATCCGACACAGGCTCGCCTCCGAATTTGATCGTGCCTTGGCTTGGTGGCAGTAAACCCAAAAGCATTTTTGCCAAAGTTGTTTTGCCACAACCCGACTCGCCCACAAGAGCCAACACGTCACCGCGTTCGACTTCGAGGGAAACCCCGTTCACTGCATGCAACGGTTTCTTACCGCGGAACGCACCCGCTGAAATCATAAAGGTTCGCGTAACGTCTTTGGCACTGATGACTATGTCGCTCATGCGACCCCCTTTTTGCGTGCATTTGCATCGCAGGTATCGTTATCTAAAAGGCATCGATATTCATGGCCAGCCTCAGCCGCGCCCTGCATATCAATATTTTCTGCAACACATTCATCCATCGCATAAGGACAACGTTCGGCAAAGTGACAGGCACTAAACTTTCCAACCAAAGATGGAACGATGCCTGGGATTGATCCCAACGGCTTGCTTCTATCCGTTTTGCCCGGAATTGGAATACACTCAAGCAAGCCTTGAGTGTAAGGATGTGTTGGCCGGTTAAATATTTGTTCGGCAGTGCCCTGCTCAACAATCTGACCTGCATACATGACAGCAACCCGGTCCGCGATCCGTGCCACCACACCCAAATCGTGGGTGATCAAGATCAAGCCCATATCAAATTCATGCTGCAGTTCTGCGAGCAACAGAAGAATCTGCGCCTGAATGGTCACATCCAGCGCCGTCGTCGGCTCGTCTGCAATAATCAGGTTTGGCCCACACATCAATGTCATAGCAATCATCACACGTTGGCGAAGACCGCCAGATAACTGGTGAGGGTATTGACTCAAACGGCTTGCAGCACCGGTAATACCTACTTTTTCAAGCAAGTAAATTGCGCGTTCACGGGCTTCAGCGGTCGAGACGTTTTTGTGCCGCTTGATGCCCTCTTCCATTTGATTGCCAATGGTGTAAGCCGGGTTAAGGCTGGTCATTGGTTCTTGGAAGATCATGCCCATGGTGTTGCCACGGATATCAGACATGCGACGCTCACCAGCGCTCAACATATCTTCATCCGCAAGATTTAAGACATTGGCCCCTCGGAACGCCTTGGACGGTAACAAATCCATCACCGCTAAAGATGTCAGTGATTTTCCACAACCGGATTCACCAACAATACAAAGTGTCTCACCCCGGTCGACATGAAAGGAAATACCCTGCACGGCATGCAACATGCCACCCCCGACGGGAATGTCGACTGTGAGATTTTCGACCTCAAGAATACGATCATTCATAGTCACCTCTAATTCCGATTTTCTGGCGCGGTGACGTCACGGATACCGTCGCCAAGTAAGTTAATTGCCAAGATCAGAATGAATAATGCAGTGCCTGGAATACCGATCAACCAAGGATCGAACAGCATATGGTTCTTACCTTCGGCGATCATCAGACCCCAGGACGGTGCTGGCGGCTGAACGCCGAGACCCAGGAATGACAGGGCAGCCTCAAGAATGATTGCGTGCGCCATCTCAATTGTTGCGACAACGATCAGGTTGTTCACAATGTTCGGCATAATTTCGGTAAAGATAATCCTAGGGACCGAACAACCAATCGCCTGCGCAGCGACAACATAATCCAAATTTCGGACTTGTTGCGTTGTCGAACGCATTACGACCGCAAAGCGATCCCAGATCAGCAGACCCAGCACCCAGATCACAATTGTGAGCGAGTTACCGACCAGCGACACCACAGCAAGAGCCACCAGTATGACCGGCATCGACAGCCGTGTTGTGATCAAGAAGTTAACAACCATGTCGACACGCCCACCAAAGTAGCCAGCGGCAACACCAAGCGCCGTTCCGATAACGCCCGAGATCAGCATTGCAGAAAAACCAATCAACAATGAGATCTGTGACCCATGGATCAATCGTGAGAGATAATCACGTCCGAACTGATCTGTTCCAAGTGGATGCGCCCATGTTACTTTTAAATGGTCGTGCCAAATCGGTGGAATAAGCTTACGTGCTAACTGCTGATCTAACGGATCATGTGGAGAAATTAGTGGCGCCAAAAATGCAAGTGCGATAATCACTAAAAGAACGAATCCACCAATCATAAAGCCAACGTGACTAAACATGCGTTTTCGCGCACGCTCACCTGGCGATGGCTCATCAATAATACGATCTTCAATATGCACGCCTGTGCGTGACTTTATTGTTCCATCAGTCATATCAGCTCACCCTAATTCGAGGATCGAGAAAGGCATTTAAAATGTCTGCCACCAATGTTAAAATGATGTAGAAACATGACAACACAAGAACTATAGCCTGCATCATTGGCAAATCTGCCCGCAAGATTGATTCCCAAGCCAACTGGCCTAGGCCATTAATGGCGAAAATAGTCTCGATGACGATTGAGCCACCCAGCATGAAGCCAAACTGAACAGCAGCCAAACTGACGACGGGGATAATCGCATTTCGGAGTGCATGCTTGAAAAGCACCACACTGGGACGCAAACCTTTGGCACGTGCTGTGCGAATGTAATCGCTCGATAGCACTTCGATCATACCGGCTCGGGTCAGGCGCATCACGGCTGGCGTGATATAATACCCCAATGCGATCGACGGCATAACAAAGTTGAGCCATGAGTCGCTGCCAGTGATGGGTAGCCATCTCAGCGCGACACCAAAGAAAAAGATCATGATCAGCGCAAACCAGAAACTTGGAAGCGCTTGTCCAATCACCGCCAACCCAAGGGCAAAGCGATCAAGGAGCGTATTTGGCCGCATTGCCGCTAACACACCCAACGGGATCGCAAGCAGCAAACCGAAGCTGAGTGCAGATGCGCCCAAGATCATCGTAACTGGGAGGCGTGTGAAAATGACTTCGGAAACAGGTGAGTTCAAATAGTGCGACTGACCAAGGTTTCCCTTCAGCGCGTTTCCAAGCCAATCAAAATACTGAACATAAATCGGCTGATCATAGCCGTAAACGCGACGAATATTCTCAATATCAGCCTGAGTAGCTGCTTCGCCTGCAAGTGCCATCGCCGGATCGCCCGACAGGTAAATCATTGAGAAAGTAAGCAGTGAAACAGTCAAAGCCACTAAGATAGCGACACTTAGGCGTTTGACGGCATAAATAAGCATGCCTTAAAATCCTATTGTTGATCAACAATCGACCTAGGGCAAAAGCCCAAGGCCGATTGCATCAAATTTAGTATTACTTCCACTTAGCCGTATAAAAGCGCGGAATTTCATCAGGTGTTGGCGTAAAGTCGACTTCGTTCCCATATGCGTAATACTTGGCGTATGTGAACATAGGCAGCCAATAAAGCTCAGAAGAAATAATCCCTAGAGCTTCTTTGTATTTGGCTTTACGGACTTCTGGATCTACTGACGTATCAGCAATTTTAAGTGCCGCAGCAACCTTCGGATCTTTAGCTGGATCATCACGACCACCTGAGAAGAAGTGGCTGGTAATAGCTGACACATCAGGGATTGAATTTGAGCCCCATGTCATATGGTGGATTGGCGGTGTGCCCTTCCAAACCAAATCGCGAAGTGCGCGATACTGCATAAACTTCATGTTTGCTTGAATACCAACATTCGCCAGATCACCGATTACAGCTTCGGTAAACTCACGCTGACGATAAGCATAGATATCAGTGGTAATACCCTTCTCGTAACCAGCTTCTTTCAAAAGAGCTTTAGCTTTAGCTGGATCATAATTCCATTTTTTTACATCTTGAGTACAACCAAACTGATCAGGGTGACATGCAGAATCAATCACAACTGATGCTGGGCCAACAAGGTTTTCAACAATAGATTTTCGGTTAATTGCATGGGCGACTGCTTCGCGAACTTTTTTGTTCTTAAAAGCCGGGTTTCCGCTACCACCATCAACGTCAAATGCAATGTAGCTGACGCGCATTGTCTTGGCATTTGTGACAGTGGCACGACCACTATCTTTAAGCTTCTCGGCTTGGTCCTTAGGCACATCCCAAATCATATCTACGCCGCCGGTCAGAAGTTCAGCTATTTGTGTGTTCATCTCTTTGAGTGTCCGGAAAGTTAATTTCCCAATCGATGGCTGACCCTTTGGACCATTCTTCAAGTAGTCATCGTTCTTGACCATTTTAATGCTTTCACCCGGAACGACGCTAGTGATCTTGTATGGCCCAGTACCTATAGGTTTAACTGCACCATAGTTCTTCTTGCCTTCCGCATTTGCTTTTGCGCTAGTGTAATGGCCATCAGGCATCATAAAGACGGCCTGCGCAAAATATGCTAGTGCAGCAGGAAAGGGTTTATGCAAATGGATACGAACACTGTTCGCACCTGTTTTCTCTGCATCTTTCATCCAACTAACATTTTTAAATGTTAAAACACCATTATCTTTGTTTGAAACATGTTTTACAGTGTAAACGACGTCCTCAGGACCAAATGATGAACCATCATGGAACTTAACATCGTTACGAAGTTCGAAGTCGATCGTGACATTATCAATCCACTTATATGACTTGGCGAGCAACGGCACAAATTCACCTGTCTCGAGGTTACGGAATAAAAGTCCATCCCAAACCGAGTTACCAATGATTACCAGCTCACGTGTGTTATTGTAATATGGGTCTGCAATCGTAGCTTCCCGATTGGTCGACCATACTAGTTCGTCATTTGCTTTTCCTGCATGTGCAACTGGCTGGACCGTTAAGGTCACTGCAGCTGCCAGTGCAGTAATTGCTATTACTTTGCGGAACATATTGCTCTTACCTCCCTAATATTGAATGACATTACGCATGCCAAAAGCGGAGGCACGCATTGCGCACCCCAATTAAAAGTTATTGTTAAATGAAATTACAGCCGAGTCTATGGTAACCTTTGCCAACACGAGATTTAAATTTTTCTCCTCGAGCAGCACCATCTATTATTTGTTACGTTGTATTACATTTTAATACGACGTAATGTTATTCGATATGTTTCGAAAATTTACAATGGACAGTCAAGAATGGGGAAATCCGAAGCTACCACAGCAGCTATGAATGTTGTCGCACCAGCGGCCCATCCACTTTATGTCAGTTCCTTGGAAAAGGGTTTCCGTGTGCTCGCGGCATTTGGCGATGATTGCGCGGCATTAGGGGTGACTGAAATCGCACTCAGAACTGGCCTCGACAAGAGCGCCGCCCAGAGATTTTCAAACACACTGCATCAACTTGGATTTCTCGAAAAAGATACGTCGACGCGAAGATATCGTCCTGCCCGCAAATTAATGGAACTCGCATTCACATATTTACGACACAGCTCCCTTGGTGCTGCAGCCATGCCAAGACTCATTGAAGCCGGCGCGGTGTATCAAACCACCATGAACCTCGCAGAACGTGAGGATACCGATCTGATTTACACTGTGCGCATTCCACATCAAAAAGCAGCCTATGTTGCCACTGTACCGGGACGTCGAATTCCGATGTATTGCACGGCAACAGGTCACGCAATTTTGTCCCAGATGCCCGCTGATGAGGCCGAAGACATTATTAACCGCTCCATATTGACCGAACATCTGCCAGGCACAATGACCGACCCAAAAGAGATTATGAAAACCGTTCGCAAAGCGCGGCGGAACGGCTTTGCGTCAACCTTTGCGCAGTTGTTGCCGCGTGAGATTGGTATCGCAGCCCCCATAGTTGATTATCGCGGCCGCCCGGTTGGCGCCGTTCATATCCCGGCATACACACCCGGGTGGACCGTTGCAAATGCGCGCCAAAAACTTGGTACCCTCGCAATTGAAACTGCCGATGCGATTTCAGGTGCCCTGCTCGCATCAGGACAAAAGTTCTGAACTTATGCGACCCTTCACCCACTTGATTAATTCCTTAAAAAGAGAATAAGCAAATGACCTTTCGTGTACTGACCGGCCTTTTTGGCCACGAGAGTAATGCATTTTCAATTTTGCCAACGACCCGTGAAAATTTTCAAAATTACCTCCTTGCTTTTGGCGACGATGTTCCCGCTGCCATCGAAGGCGCACAGATCGAACCGACGGGCACCGAACAAGCCGCGGAAGATCATGGTTGGGATCTGGTTCGTACCGTCGTCGCCTGGGCCACACCGTCAGGCCCGATCTCACGTGACGCCTGGGAAACTGGGAGTAGCGCCATTTATGATGCTGCACGTACACAAGGTCCGTTTGATGGTGTGTTGATAAATTTGCACGGTGCTATGGCCAGCATTGATTATAATGATGCCGAAGGTGAGTTGCTCAAAGGCCTTCGCGAAATCATCGGTCCAGATGTGCCTGTTGCAATCACATTGGATCTGCATGCCAACGTCACAACGTTGATGACAGAGCATACCAACATGGTGTGTGCATACCGCACCTATCCCCATATTGATCAAGTCGCGACTTCAAAGCGTGCCGCCGCCGTTCTTGATCGTACAATGCGTGGCGAGGTAAAGCCCTACGTTTTCACAGCACGTCGTGACACCATCGAAGGCTTGGACGATGGCCGCACAACAACTGACAATCCGATGATAACGCTTTTGGCGCGCGCGGACAAACTCGAAGCAGAAAACGATGGTGTATTGCTGGTCAGTATCCATGCAGGCTTCACTCCTGCAGACCTGGAAGAAGCAGGACCAACCGTTTGCGTGACCGGCGACGGCAATCATGCTCGCTACAAAGCCATTGCCGAAGATTATATGGATTATGTTTGGGAAACCCGGCATTTCGATTCCAATACCTACCTGAGCGTCGACGAAACAATTTCTGAAATTCATCGCCTGATGGCTGATGGTCCAGGCAAAGGCCCCATCATCGTTGCCGATTTTTCAGACAACCCCGGATCCGGCGCTTACGGCGATTCCACATTCTTGCTCAAAGGCCTTTTGGACGCAGGTATCCAGAATGCATGCTTTGGGACAATTTGTGATGCGGGCGCCGCAGCAGAACTCATCAAAGCGGGCGAAGGAAATCAGGCGACCGTGATGCTGGGAGGCAAGTCAGACCCCACCTTTGGTGCCCCCATAGAAATCTCAGGCACGGTGACAAAAATCACCAACGGCACATACGTTGCCCTCGGGCCACGCTGGAAAGGCGTCACCCACAACATGGGGCCGACGGCTATTATAAAATCTGGCGGCATGGAAATCGTGGTTGTATCGAACAGGCTACAGCTTACCGAAATCGAAGCCTTCACGCATGCAGACATCGACCCAAGTGCGCATGATGTTGTCATCGTCAAATCGATGCAGCATTTCCGGGCAGCATTCCAGCCAATCGCGCGCGAAGTCCTCATTTGTGATGCCGGTGCGCTATCAAGCAAAGACATCGCAAAGCTACCGTTCACCAAATTGCGCCGCCCCATCTTTCCAATCGATCTGGATTAATCCTTGGCCGAACCAGCACCTCTTTCGGAAATGCCGCGGCGCCGCCAAGGCGCCGACCCAAATCGTATAAACCGCCCTCTTGAGGGTGCCATGTGGATGGTTACATCCTGCGCCATCCTTGCATTACTGGCAGGTCTTGGGCGGTACCTTTCGCAGCTTGGCGTCGATCCTATGCAGATTGTGTTTTGTCGGCTGGTATTCGCCTGGATGTGTATGCTGCCTTGGCTGATGAAGCGCGGCGTTGGAAATTTACAGACATCACAAACCAAGCTTTATATGGTCCGGGCCTGTGTCAGCTTTTGCGCGATGTCGACATGGTTCTACGCCGTATCGATGATCCCGATTGGCGAAGTCACAGCCCTGAGCTTCCTGGCACCCTTATTCACGACCGTTGGTGCGGCTCTAGTTTTAGGTGAAGTTGTCCGAATGCGTCGCTGGACGGCAACACTGATCGGATTTTGCGGGGCGCTGATTATTATTCGCCCTGGCATGGCCGAGATGGGGCTCGGCAATTGGCTAGCACTCTCTTCTGCCGTGTTTATGGGCACATCGGCATTGATCATAAAGACACTCACGCGCGGCGATGATGCCTGGACTGTCGTCTTTTTCTCTCATTTATTGATGATCCCTTTGGCGCTGATCCCCGCTATACTCGTGTGGTCCTGGCCATCATTTGAGGTTTGGTTATTCCTGTTAGCAACCGGACCCATTGCTGTGGTTGGGCATATCTTTCTGACCAAGGCATTTGAAGTGACCGATGCCTCTATTGTTGCGTCGGTGGATTTCTCAAGATTACCATTCGCCGTACTGATCAGCTGGATCGCATTTGGTGAGTTGACCGATTACTGGACTTGGGTCGGCGCTTCAGTCATTTTTGCGTCGTCTCTTTATATCGTGCGCCGTGAAAGTAAGCTTCAGGTGCCAGCCGTTGTTGATGGCGTTACAGAAGGTGGCGACGCCTTACCGCGCTGAGATTCTCGGTACGTGATATAAATGGTACTGAGGAAGATCACTGTGCCACCAACCCACGTCCAGACATCCGGGAATTCGCCAAACACGACATAGCCAATACCCGCCGCCCATAAAAGCCGCGTGTAGTCGACGGGCGCGACCACAGTCGCATGTGTAAGTTTCAACGCTTGCGCCATACATAAATGTGCCAATGTCGCCATCACACCAATAATACCCATCATGATCAGCGCATGCTCATTCGGCGTCGACCATACAAATAATGCTGGAATAAACGAGAATATTGTAAAGAAGACGTTGGCATAAAATACCATTGTGACAGAGGAATCTGTCCGCGAGAGCACTTTGACACATAGCATGGACGCCGCCCAGAAAACCGTCGAACATAGCGCCACGATAGCACCAGGGCCAAAGACTTCAGTTCCAGGCCGCACGATAATCAACGTACCAACGAAACCGACAGCAATCGCTACCCAACGACGCACCCCAACCTTCTCGCCTAAGAAAACCGAGGCACCAATCGTAATGAACAGCACAGTGACAAAACTGATCGCCGTGGCATCAGCGACAGGGAGCATACTTAGGCACGTAAACCAGCTCAGCATCGCGCACGTCCCAATCATGGCGCGAATGAACTGAAGCTTGGGCTGCTTACTTTTCCAGTGGACCCGGTCTTGACGAAGCAGAAATGGCACCAACATAAGGAATCCAATAACGTTTCTAAAAAACGCGATCTGGATAGGATGAACATCTGACGACAAATCACGAACAAGCACATGGGTGATGGCAATCAACAAGCCCGCTCCCGCCATAAAGCTCGCACCTTTAACTGCAGCTTGGCGCTTTGAGGCCGACTTATTGCTTATGTCAGCGATAGTTTCTTCGCTCATGATATTGCCGTTCGAAAAAAAGCTGTTACCGTCGCGCCCGATTGAGCGATAAGAAATAACTGCTTCAGAATGATGGAGCGAAACCGGCGCGTCAAACCCGCCGATAAAAGGAGAGAATAGATGCTACGATGCGGTGTGGCCGGATTAGGCCGTTGGGGACGTGTACTTGTTGATTCCGTTCAAGGGAAATCAGACACTGTGACATTCACAGCTGGCGTAACGGGGCGAAAAGCCCGTGCTGTCGATTATTGCGCCGAAAAAGGAATCGACCTTCGCGATGATTTCTCCGAACTCCTTAATGATCCAGACATTGATGGAATCGTTCTTGTAACGCCACATACACAACACGTAGATCAGATCATTGCGGCAGCCAAAGCTGGTAAGCCTGTGTTTGCAGAAAAACCGCTAACGCTTGATGCCGATGATGCACGACGTGCGGCAAAGGCCATGACCGACGCAGGATTGCCACTGTGTGTCGGCTTCAATCGTCGCTTCTTACCTGCGATGATTAAACTCAGAGAATTGGCAACGTCTGGTGCGCTCGGCACCTTGATGCACATTGAAGGTAATATCTCTGGCAGCGGCGCACTTCGTTACACAAACGAACATTGGCGCGCGTCTGAAACCGAAAGCCCAGCTGGCGGCATGACCGCCATGGGCGTGCACATGATGGATGCAATGATGTCGATCATGGGCCCGGTTGCGAGCTTGCGCGCCGTCAGTGAACGCCACGCAGCACCAGTTTCTGTCGACGACACAACGTTTGCCTCATTGAAATTCAAATCTGGCGAGACAGGCGTATTAACAACGTTGTTCGCAACTCAACAGCTCTGGCGCATTCAGGTATTCGGCAGCAAAGGCTGGGCCGAAGTCCGAGATCAGGAACGCATCGAAGTCCGCATGGTCGACGGTGATAAGTCCGTCGAGGAGTTCCCAGGCTTTGATATGGAACGTGCCGAGCTCGAAGCCTTTGCAGCCACGGTCATCAATGGTGCCACGTATGCTGTACCTCTTGATGACGCTATTCACGGCATCGAAATACTCGACGCCGTTGTAAAAGCTTCAAAAGAAGGCGTAGAAGTCACTCTCTAACCGAGAGTGATTTACTTTCCGTGGGCAGCGTCGATCTTTTTATCGGTGTTATACTGGCTCAGTGCATACACTGACCAGATTGCCGCGGAAATCCAACCGATCAGGAATAATTGCAAGATCAAGCAGATGATGCCCTGTATCGGCTTGCCGATGGTAAAGAAGTTCGATCATGGAATAAGCAGGGCAAGAATAAGACGTATCATAGCAAACCTCGTCAATTATTTTACTGTGCGCTCGACACTCGAACGTAACTGTTTTTCTATCATATAAGTTCCATGATTGTAGCATCGCCCACAAGTCTATAAAAACGCCCGTCATGGACTTAAAGCTTTTTGATTTTCACCTGCCCACCGAACGTATTGCCCAAGAACCAATGCGCCCAAGGGATCACGCCCGGCTTTTGCACGTGCCGAACGACGGGTCTGCGTTCCGTGATCTCCATGTCGACGCACTTCCAGGCTTATTAAAAGACGGCGACGTGATGGTGTTTAACGACACCCGCGTCATTCCGGCGCGCCTTGTGGGCAAACGTGGTGACGCGGCCCATGCGGGCAAACCCGAAGGCACCAAGATCGAAGTGACGCTGCACCAGCCCGTTGATGCGCATACATGGCGCGTGTTCGCAAAACCTGCACGGAAACTGCAACCGCGCGACTATCTTGTATTTGGCCCGGGCTTTGCCGCGGATTGTACTGATGCGGGTGATATGGGCGAACGCGAATTGCGCTTTAACGTTGCCGGACACGAGCTGATCGCTATGCTCAAAAAACATGGTGTGATGCCCCTACCGCCTTATATCAAGCGTCCAAGCGAAGGCACACAAGAAGACCGCAACGACTATCAAACCATGTTTGCTGAGAACGACGGCGCGGTGGCGGCCCCGACGGCAGCTCTGCATTTCACGGACGGCCTATTGGAATCTGTACGCGCAGCTGGTGTCATGGATGTTCGCGTCACATTACACGTCGGTGCGGGCACGTTCCTGCCCGTCCGTGTCGATGATACCGATGATCATGTGATGCATACCGAGCGTGCGATATTGTCGGCAGACGTTGCAGAAGCATTGAATCTGACACGCAAAAACGGGGGCCGCGTCATCGCTTGTGGAACGACGTCACTTCGTACCCTTGAAAGCGCCGTTGACGAAGATGGTGTATTCCGTGCGTTTAACGGCAACACAGATATATTCATTACACCGGGTTATACATTCAAAGGTATCGATGCACTACTGACCAATTTTCATCTACCGTGCTCAACCTTGTTTATGTTGGTTTCGGCGCTGGCCGGGCTGGATCGGATGCAAGCGGCCTATGCGCATGCTATCCAGAATGAGTACCGGTTTTATTCATATGGCGATGCGTGCTTTATCGAACGCACAGAGGTGACTTCATGAGCGGCACAGGTTTCGAATTAATCGCCAGCGACGGGCAAGCCCGACGTGGACGTATCCAGACAGCGCACGGGAGTTTTGAGACGCCCGCGTTTATGCCCGTTGGCACCGCTGCCACGGTCAAAGCGATGACGCCTGAATGGGTTGCCGAAACAGGTGCTGAGTGCATCCTCGGCAATACCTATCATCTCATGCTGCGACCAACAGCCGAGCGCATCAAAAAGCTGGGCGGCCTGCATACCTTTATGAATTGGCCCGGACCCATCTTGACCGATAGCGGTGGCTTTCAGGTGATGTCATTATCCGAGCTTCGTAAAATGAGCGAAGAAGGCGTGCGGTTCCGTTCACACATTGATGGCAGTTATGTCGACCTGAGCCCCGAACGATCCATGGATATCCAGCGGATGCTGGACGCAGACATCACCATGGCATTTGACGAGTGCACCCCATTCCCATGCGAAAAAGACGTTGCCGCAGAGAGCATGGCGCTATCGATGCGTTGGGCCAAGCGTTCCAAAGAAGCTTTCAAAGAACGTGATGGATATGGCTTGTTTGGGATTGTACAGGGCAGTGTATTTGAAGACTTGCGCGCTGAAAGTATCGTGGCCCTGACCGAGATTGGCTTCGATGGGTATGCCGTTGGCGGCTTGGCCGTTGGCGAGGGCCACGAAACTATGATGCGTGTGCTTGATTTCACAACACCGCAACTCCCTAAAGATCGGCCCCGATATTTGATGGGCGTCGGCAAGCCAGATGATCTGGTTGCAGCCGTGGCGCGTGGCATTGATATGTTTGATTGTGTACTCCCAACACGCTCTGGGCGCACCAATCAGGTATTCACCCGGCGCGGCACCCTCAACATGCGCAATACGCGCCATAAAGAAGATACGCGTCCATTGGATGCTGATTGCAGTTGCTACACGTGTACGAATTATAGCCGTGCGTACTTGAACCATTTGGTGATGGCCAAGGAAATCCTCGGCATGATGCTCCTGACCCGTCACAATCTGCATTATTATCAGGAACTGATGGCAGGCATGCGTGTGGCAATTGAGGCCGGAACGTTTGCCAAGTTTCAGACCTATTTCAGCGCTGAATATACCAGTGGCGATATCGATGAAATTGACGCAGATTAACACACTGCATTCTATTTTCTCTATCGTCATTCTCGCGAAAGCGGGAATCTAGATATCTCGAGCTTTAGCTTGGGTCCCCGCTTTCGCGGGGATGACGAGAATGTTCTTCACGGAAGGACTGATACGGCATTTATCTGTGTCATCGGATGTCGTAGAATAGCCGCATGACTGACACCACATATGAAACATTGAGCCAACTTGGCCAGCAAAGCGACATGCCAGATAGTCCTGAGACAGCGGTGCTGGATGTTGTTGATAATCCACATCCCGGCACCCGGTATCTGATCCGCTTTGCCGCACCCGAATTCACATCGCTGTGCCCGGTCACGGGCCAACCCGATTTCGCACACCTCGTGATTGATTACGTCCCGGAACAAAGCATTGTTGAGAGCAAATCGCTCAAGCTTTATCTCGCCAGCTTCCGCAATCATCCGGGTTTTCACGAGCAATGCACAATCGATATTGCACAGAAGATGTTCTCGGCAACCGCGCCACATTGGCTGCGTATCGGTGGATATTGGTATCCCCGTGGCGGCATTCCTATTGATGTGTTTTATCAATCCGGCGAGCCACCTAAAGGCGTCTGGCTCCCGGATCAGGGCGTCCAGCCCTACCGTGGACGCGGCTAGCATATAACAATAAAAGTTCGTTATTCCGGGGCAGGCCGGAATCCAGAGCCATCAGTATCTCTAACCTCAGGCTTTTTATCACCTCTACCTAGGGAGAGGAGGGCGCGCAGCTCTGGGTGAGAGGTCGTTATACAAAATGAGTGAATGCTTCAAGACACCCCTCATTCTGTCCTTCTCCCAAGGGAGAAGGAACTCACATATTTAGATTACTTCTCACTGAAATGAGAGGCTGACTCAGTCGCCCCGGTACGTACAGCCCGCTGTGCATGTTTCCCAAAGTTCGACTTCGGATAGCAGTGGCAACGCAGGCTTGAGTTCTGTCCATATCCATTTGGCGATGACTTCCGATGTTGGATTCTCAAGACCTTTAATGTCGTTCAGATAATGATGGTCGAGGCGATCCCAGATCGGCTTGAATGCCGCCTTAATCTCGGCAAAATCCATCACCCATCCGGTATCAGGATCAACGTCGCCCTCAACGGCTAAGCGTACCCGAAAGCTGTGACCGTGCAAACGCTGGCACTTGTGCCCTTCTGGCGTGTTCGGCAGATCGTGAGCGGCTTCAAACGTGAACTCTTTAAAAATTTCCATCACACTTCCTATTATCTAATGCGCATCGTCCGCATCACGGGATGCCTAATACTTTATGGGTTTGCAGGCTCAAGCGCCACTTTGGGTTGTCCCGGCAATAGACGACACAATGTTCCGTATTCTTTTGAGCGTCTATGTCATCCATAGGCTGCAACATGAAAAAGTCAAAATCCAAATGTTCAAACCGATCCGGCATTGCGGTCGTTTGTGGATAAACAAGCTTCAATTCGTTGCCGCGTGTTTGATTTAACTTAGCGTTGGCTTTTGGACTAACGCATACCCAGTCGATCCCGTCCGGCGCCGCAATCGTACCATTGGTTTCAACAGCGATTTCAAAGCCCTGCTCATGTAGCGCATCAATTAACGGCGTGTCGACCTGAAGCAACGGCTCGCCACCAGTCATAACAACATACGGCGCGCCCTCATGCGCAAACGGCCATTGGGCCGCAACGGCTTCGGCCAGGCTTGCGGCATCTTTAAATGCGCCGCCCCCTGGTCCATCTGTTCCAATGAAATCTGTATCACAGAAAGTGCACACAGCCGTGGCCCGGTCTTTTTCCCGCCCGGTCCACAGATTACAGCCAGCAAAACGCAGGAAAACTGACGCTCGGCCAGCTTGGCGTCCTTCCCCTTGCAGGGTGTAGAATATTTCTTTGACTTGATAGGTCATGCGCGGGTTTTACGCCGATCCGGGCGGCACATCAATCCCGTCAACGTATTACGTCCAATTCGGTCGAGGCTCACCTATCGCACGCATTTCTTCTTCGCGGTAAAAGGCATCCGCAAAAATATCATGTTTAGGGACTGTTTTCAGCTTCAACATATTGGCGCAGGCATCCACCATGGCTGGTGGCCCGCCGAGATAACACTGAAAGCCATATAATAAGTGGAAGTCTGCTGCGACCGCATCACTGATCAAGCCACGTCGCCGACCTGAATGCTCTTTTGGTTCCGATATGACGGATACAAAACGAAAGTTCGGATTGGTCCGCGTCAGATCAATGAAGTGACGCTCAAGATAAATCTCAGATTCGTCACGCACACCGAAATACAAATGAATGTCTTGTTGGAGACTGCATGAAATCGCCGCTTCGACCACTGCCTTCATCGGGGCTAATCCCGTTCCACCGGCGACAGCCAATAATGGTCCTTTATGGTTTTCGCGGAAATACGCGCCACCAAAAGCGCCTTTAATATCGATTGGGTCGTTTTGCTTGAGGTCGTCACAAATAAAGTCGCTAAACCCGCCCGCGCCCGAACGACGGATATGTAATTCGATGAAGTCCTCACCCGGTGCATTGGCAATAGAATAGTCCCGCGCTTCGAACCCGTCGATTTTAAAACTTGCATACTGACCCGCACGCCAATCGAACAAAGACGTATCCGTTGCAACAATCCGCAAAATCCGAATGTCATCCGTCACAGCCTCAATTTCGGCAACACGGCAACGTGTCGTATCAACGATTGTCGTCATTGACGTTCGTCCAGTTCACGATTGTATCCCTGGCTTCGGCCTGGCACTGCGTTCATGGATTTTTTTCGTTTTCCAGTCGTGATCATTGTCGCTGCATACATTTGTTTTACGGCTTCTGTGACATTGACACCACCTGCCGCAGGAAACAATCGCGCGCCCACTTTTTCTAAAGCGGCTGCGGAGCCTTGGAGAATGCTGCTATTAAACGGCGGGAAGAAAAGCGCACGCGACGTTTCCATCGGCATGAACATATTATCCCGCAGCAATCGGGTTAACTGCCCTTTGGAAAAAGGTCGCCCGTGACCGAAAGGTGTTTGCTCAAAACGCGCCCAGAGACCCCGCCGGTTCGGCACAACAATAATCAATCGCCCAGAATCTGAAAGTACACGCCAAGCTTCTCTGAGGAGCGGTCGCACCTGCTCAGCACTTTCGAGCGCATGCACGATCAAGACCCGGTCCATCGATAAATCTGGTAGCGGTAAATCCACTTCATCTGCCAGCATGGTCAAGCCCCGTTCACCCACCGGCCAATGCAAAACACCCTGGCCTGCTGGCATCGCAGCCAGCACACGGTCGGCATCTTCACGGAACATGCTGAGGTAAGGTGTCGCAAAGCCAAGGCCCAGAATCCGAAGACCTTTCACGTCTGGCCACATGATCCGCAATTGGCGACGGATCATACGTTGCGCATTACGCCCTACACGACGCGCATAAAATTCCCTAAGATCGATGACATTAGACCACATAATAAAATCTTAGAGTGTTTGCCGGACCGGGCAAGCAATCGTCCACACACTTGTGCCAAAATAATGAGTGACATCTGCTAATCAGACACCATATTTCGAATAGAAAACAACAAATCAGAGGAATCCAGTTATGCAACTCCGCTATTCACCAACATCCCCATATGTACGCAAAGTTTCTGTCACCGCTATTGAAGCAGGTCTTGCCGACAAGATAGAACGCGTCGCGACTGACCCTTGGTCACCTGAAACCGACCTGATTAACAGTAACCCCATAGGCAAAGTACCTTGTCTGGTTACGGACGCCGGCGTGTCATTATATGACAGCCCGGTGATCTGTGAGTATCTGGATCAACTCAATACCGGCACCAAGTTATTTCCTGCCAATACCGATGCACGCTTTAAAACGCTTACGTTGGCAGCAGTTGGCGATGGCATGACAGATGCTGGTATTCTTTTTCTGATCGAGACGGTACGCCGTCCAGAAGAACTTCGCTGGGATTGGTGGATTGAGCGTCAACAGGCTGCGATGTTCCGTTGCATGGACGTCGCAGATGCGGCGGCTGA
>CAWUWH010000085.1:0-7991 GCA_963926035.1 uncultured Rhodospirillales bacterium | reverse complement strand
CAACCGGATCACCTGCATCGACAAGGTCAACAAAGTTAACACCTTTAACAACGCGCCCTTCAGCGACATCCAGGCAGGGGATAATCCTCACTTTGAGCATCAGGCAGCCTTTGCACGATTAAGAAGTTGAACTGCATCCGTTGGATTAATCCGTCCATCGTACACAGCACGGCCGGAGATCACACCTTCAAGCTTTGCACTATCTGCAGCAACAACGGCCTCAAGATCAGCCATCGATGATACCCCACCCGATAAGATCACCGGAATGTTGACCGCATTCGCAAGATCAAGTGTCGCATCCAGGTTCGGGCCCTGCATCGCACCATCACAGCCAATATCTGTATAAATAAGCGCTGCCGCCCCTGCATCTTCAAATTGCTTTGCAAGCTCTATCGTCTGGAGCTCTGTTGCTTCTGCCCAACCTTGAACAGCGACATAGCCATCACGCGCATCAATACCCAGTGCGACTTGCCCAGGAAATGCCTGGCAGGCTTCACGGACCAGGTTCGGATCACGAACTGCAGCCGTCCCTAAAATGACCCGCGCAAGACCGCGATCAAGCCAGCCTTCAATGGTAGATATTGAACGGATACCGCCACCCATCTGAACCTTCATATCGACCGTTTCTAATACAGCGGTAACCGCATCAGCGTTTTCTGATTTTCCAGCGAATGCGCCATCCAGATCAACCATATGAAGCCAGGTGCATCCAGCGTCAGCAAAAGTCTGCGCCTGTGCTGCCGGATTATCATTAAAAACCGTAGCCTGCTCCATATCACCATGAACAAGACGAACGCATTGGCCTGCTTTTAAATCAATCGCTGGAAAAAAGATCATGGCCGCCACCTCAAAAAATTCGTGATAATCCGCAAGCCGGCTTCCTGGCTTTTCTCAGGATGAAACTGAGTGCCAACAATATTATCGTGACCAACCGCAGCGGTAATGGGACCACCATAGTTTGTTATCGCAAGCACATCGCGATCATTCGCCGCATGCATATGATAGGAGTGCACAAAATATACGTGCATCCCGGTGTCTACGCCCGCGAACAATGGATGTGGCTTTGTTGGTACTTCTAATTCATTCCAGCCCATGTGCGGAATTTTCAAATTTAGATCAGAAGGCGCGATATGTTCAACATCACCCTTAATCCAATTGAACCCGTCCGTCGTGCCGTGTTCCAAGCCATGACTGGCCATAAGTTGCATGCCAACACAAATACCAAAAAATGGCTTTCCTGATACTTCAACATGTTCACGTAAAACATCAGCCATGCCGTCTATTGCCATAAGACCACGCTTACAATCAGCATAGGCGCCCACTCCAGGTAGTACGACCCGGTCTGCTTTTTGAATATCGTTAGGGTCTGCGGTCACCAATACTTTTTCTGTTAAGTTGGCTTCGCTGATCGCCCGCTCAAAAGCTTTCGCAGCTGAGCGTAAATTGCCTGAGCCATAATCAATAATCGCGACACTCATGGGTAAATTCCATCCCGGTCAACGCTCACGTCGTCGAGAAATCTACGCAATGCATCTTCAGTATTGCGCCCCGTTACCAAAGCAACTTCTTGATAGCCCTGGCCCTCAAGAGACCAGCGCCGAATATCATTGCCAACGAAACCAATCGCCAAACCAAGTGAAATTGAAATAACGGTCTCAACACCTTCGTTGAAACCAAGTTGCGCTGCACCCCAACCTGTTAAGACAATAATGCTAAATAACGCAATCGCTGGCCACCACATGCGCCCCCAAAGAGCCCAAAGGAACGTGAAGACAAATGCTGGCCATGAAAAACCTTCTTTGACCAAAAGCATATTCTGGTCATTAACACGACCGTGGTCGCGAAGAAATACGGAATAAACTCGCATCGACATGCGGACCCCAAGGGTAAAGCGGGCGGGTTAAAGTACGCCCTTGGTGGATGGAACTTCGTCGGCCTTGCGCGGATCAATCTCGATCGCATCGCGCAGGGCGCGTGCCAAGCCTTTGTAACATGACTCAACTATATGGTGGTTGTTCTCACCATACAGATTGTCGACATGCAGCGTAATGCCAGCACCTTGGGCAAAAGCCTGAAACCACTCTTTGAATAGCTCAGTATCCATATCGCCCAGCTTTGGTTTAGAAAACTCTACGCGCCAAATAAGATAAGGCCGGTTAGATACGTCCATTGCGACACGACTTAACGTCTCATCCATGGGGATCAAAGCAGATGCATAACGTGTAATGCCTTTGCGCTCACCCAGTGCCTGACTGACCGCTTCGCCGATAGCGATGCCGGTATCTTCAGTAGTGTGGTGAAAATCAATATGAATGTCACCTTTAGCCTTAACCGTCAGATCCATCAAACTATGGCGCGACAATTGCTCAAGCATATGGTCTAAAAACCCAATGCCCGTGGAAACATCATAGATTCCAGTCCCATCAAGATCGACAGTCACTGAAATTTCTGTCTCTTTTGTTTTGCGTTCAACTGTGGCCGTGCGCATCGCTTTTTCTCCTCACGAAAATCGTGGTTCTTCTAGCAGTTAATACCCTGTTTCACCAGCCCTGAGACACGATGGTTTAGGGGACGCGTCTTGACCACGCCCCCTGATCAGACCACATATGACTTCAAGGGTATTATCATTATCGCTAAGACGATTAAGGAAACCTCATGAACAATCAACATTCGCTGCCTTCATGGCATGCCACGACAATTTTGTCGGTTCGAAAAGACGGAAGAGTTGTCATCGCCGGTGACGGGCAAGTTAGCCTTGGCGATACGGTGGTTAAGGCTAATGCAAAAAAGCTTCGCCGGCTTGCTGATGGCAATGTTATTGCTGGTTTCGCAGGCGCGACTGCTGATGCTTTTACGTTATTTGAGCGCCTGGAAGGCAAGCTTGAACAGTATCCTGGCCAGCTGCTACGTTCCGCAGTTGAACTTGCTAAAGACTGGCGTACAGACCGTTACCTTCGGAAACTCGAAGCCATGATGGCGGTTGCTGATAAAGATGTTTCTCTCATCCTTACCGGTAACGGCGATGTACTTGAACCGTCTGACGGTTTGATCGGCATCGGTTCTGGCGGTAATTACGCCCTTTCTGCAGCACGTGCCTTAATCGATATCGATGGCCTCGATAGTGAGGAAATTGCCCGCAGGTCCATGAAGGTCGCGGGCGACATCTGTGTTTATACAAATTCAAATGTGATCCTGGAGACGTTATGACGAACTTTACACCCCGTGAAATTGTGTCCGAACTGGATCGTTACATTATTGGCCAACAGGAAGCAAAGAAGGCCGTTGCAATTGCGCTACGTAATCGTTGGCGTCGTCAGCAACTTGGCGATGCGATGCGAGAAGAAGTTTTACCTAAGAATATTCTTATGGTCGGCCCTACTGGCGTCGGAAAAACAGAGATCGCCCGCCGCTTAGCAAAACTCACGAACGCCCCTTTTATTAAGATTGAAGCCACAAAATTTACCGAAGTTGGTTACGTTGGACGCGATGTAGAACAAATCATCCGTGATTTGCTCGAAGCTGCGCTCCACATGAGCCGTGAGGAAAAACGCAAACGGGTAGAAGCAAAAGCAGAGCTGAACGCTGAAAACCGCGTTATTGATGCTCTAGTTGGCGATAAAGCGAGCAAAGAGACGAAAGAAAAGTTTCGCACCATGCTTCGTAATGGGGAGCTTCGTGATAAAGAAATTGAAATTGATGTGAGTGAGACGGGCGGCGGTATGCCAACGATGGAAATACCCGGTATGCCTGGCGCTCAAATGGGCATGCTTAACATGAGTGATATGCTTGGTAAGGCTTTTGGCCAACAAACCAAGAAAAAGAAAGTCACTGTTGAAGATTCATACCCAATTTTACTTCGTGAAGAGGCCGACAAGCTGCTTGATGAAGATGATGTGCTAAAAACAGCGATTGAAAACGTTGAGAATAATGGCATCGTCTTTCTTGATGAGATCGACAAAATCACCGCTCGTGCTGATAAGCAGGGAGCAGATGTTAGTCGTGAAGGCGTTCAGCGCGATCTGTTGCCTTTAATTGAAGGCACAACAGTTTCAACAAAACATGGACCTGTTAAAACCGATTATATTTTGTTTATAGCGTCAGGTGCGTTCCATATCGCGAAACCTGCCGATATGTTGCCCGAATTACAGGGGCGTTTGCCTATTCGGGTGAACTTGAACGCATTAACAAGAGATGATTTCGTTCGGATCTTAACCGAGCCAGAAGCAAGCCTCGTCAAACAGTACATCGCCCTTATGGGTGTCGAAGAGGTTAATATTACCTTCGCAGACGATGCCATTGCTGAAGTTGCGGACCTATCCGCTGAAATTAATCAAGGTGTTGAGAATATTGGCGCCCGACGTTTGCATACCGTCATGGAAAAGCTGTTGGAAGAAATCAGCTTTACCGCTTCAGAGCGAGGTGGAGAGGACATCGCAATTGATGCTGACTACGTCCGCAAACAAGTATCTGATCTTGCCCGAAATGCAGATGTGTCAAAATTTATACTTTAAGTTAAAACGATAAGTATAAGCGCTAATTTATTGAAAACTAATGTGTCGGTCCGTCTGGTGTTGAGCCTATGCGCATACGAACTTCGGCAATGACCCAATCCAGCGTTTCCACATCCATTTGTTCGATGTTCTCTGCCAATAGATTGGCGAGTTCCGTTGCCTTAGGATTGAGGCCAGCGGTATTGACTGTAATTTTTGGATGAGAAAGGGCTGCTAACCCCTTGATTTCCTCAGCTTCATCCCACATTAGCGAGAAATATCCAGTAATTTGTGCGACAAGTCCTGAGCTGGGTCGACCACGATGCCCATGTTCAAGAGCTGAGAAATACGCCGCAGATACACTTAAATCGGCTGCCATCTGCTTAAGGGTTAAGCCTTTAGCGCGCCTGTGTTCACGAACTTTTTTACCAAACGGTGTCATGTTAACAACTTAAGCTCATAAATATTAAGAATTTATGCCCATCGCATTATTTATTATTTTTCACGGCGTCGTTTTATTCGGACATATAATGCGCCGTTCCCGCCGTCTTTTGGGGCAGCATAAGAAAAGCCCGCAACCCATTGACGCATCGGCGTTTCATTAAGCCACCCAGGAACGGCTTCTTTAAGAATACCTGGGCGTCCACCCAGTCGATCGCCTTTGCCGGTAATAATAAGAACCGTCCGACGGTCCGTCTCATACCCCGTTCGCAAAAAACGACTTAAAGCCTGATGCGCTTTGGTTTGCGTGTAACCGTGCAGATCTAATGTCCCTTCAATATCAAGTTTCCCGCGCTTTAGCTTTTGTGTTGTGCGGCGGTCCATTCCAGACGAGTCACCATGCGACATACTTGGGACAGATGGCTTGAATTGCTTTGGGTCCGGTTGAGTAGGGAACGTTCTTGTCTTCTTAGGCTTTGAAGCAGTTTTACGAATAGGCTCATTCAGCTCTAAAGTTTGATTCTGAGGCGCAACGGACATCAAATCCGTCTGAACGCGACGAACCGATTGAGTAACATGCTCCCAAAGTGTTTGGTCTTCCACGCTTAAGGCTCTGCGACGTAACCGTTTTTTGTTTGCCATTTCAAAAGGTGGCTTCAGAAATCACGAGGATATGTAAACGTTGCGGACCATGTGCGCCAAGTAAAAGTGTTTGTTCTATATCCGCTGTCCTGGAAGGGCCTGTTATCCAGTTCACTGTGCGGGGCAGAGTACCTTCACAACCTCGTTTGGTTTGTACGTCGCGAATACGCTCCCAAATCGCCTCATAATTCCCAGCAATTTCATTAGCGCGAACGACAACGATATGGTCGAGAGGCAAGAAATTTAAAGACGTAAGTGTCTCAGGACCAGATGTCATCACCAGGGTGCCTGTTTCTGCAACACCGCCAAAAGCCATACTCACGGATACGCCATCAACACCAGCACCGCGACCTTCTTCGATCATCAACGACGTATTTACATCCCAATCCAAAGACGCGATGTCTTTATGAGGCGCGATTTTAACTTTTGCAGGCAATTGGTGCGTTCTCAAATATTCACTTACGGCTGCTGGAATTTCATCAAAGTGCGTAAGTTCAACAATTGAAGCGTTCACCCGGGAAGCTTCTTGGCAAAAAAGCGCAATCCGTTGATCCTGATTTAATTCACCCCGCTGCGGAATAAGATTTTTTTGATGCGCTTGAAGGCGGTTCTGGATTGCTTGTTTGCTTTCAAGATCATTTGGTCGATCTAGATTTGATTTAATCTTGCCAAGAATTGCGTCGCGGCCACTCATTTTCTACCGCCTCGGCGAATAAGCTCTCCGCTTTGATCCCCGCGTGCGCCATTATGGTACTGACTTAAAAATGTATCACCTGTAGGGGCGGCAAGATCTCGCTTCGATGTCCAGCCTTTAGCAAAAGGCAAAGATTTAAATCGTCCGCGAAATCCTATTTGACCCAAAATCGCGACACTCATATTCATTGCTAATCTATAAATTCTTGGTCTTTTCACCAACCAAACCCAGCTTTTCAATGCCCAACGCGCTCTTGTTGAGCCCAATTCAGCTTTAAACTGCCTTTCGCGCCATCGTCGCAGCATTTTTGGCAACGGAATATGCATCGGACAGACGCTTTCACACTTTCCGCACAATGTTGACGCATGAGGTAAATGTTGCGCTTCTTCCATGCCAATAAGGTTTGGTATCAATACAGCACCCATTGGCCCCGAATATACCCAACCATAAGCATGCCCACCCACTGATTTATAAACTGGGCAATGATTCAAACACGCGCCACAACGAATACACCGCAACATTTCATGGAATTCACTGCCAATCATGTCAGTTCGCCCATTATCAAGGAGCACGACATGGTATTCTTCAGGACCATCCAGATCATTTAGCTGTCGCGGGCCCGTACAGAACGTCGTGTATACTGAAATATCCTGGCCTGTCGCTGATCGGGCAAGAACACGAAGGATCGTCGTTGTATCTTCGAGCGTCGGCACGATTTTTTCGATACTTGCGATAACAATATGAACTCGGGGCAGATTATTCGTAAGGTCAGCATTGCCCTCATTGGTCACAAGAACATTTGTGCCTGTTTCAGCAATCAACATATTTGCGCCTGTTAGGCCCACATCGGCACTCAGAAACTTTGTTCTTAATTTTGCACGCGCCTCTTCAAGTAAAGCACGCGGCTCATCTAAAGGGCGGTCTTTTTCTAGGTCGGTGTGCGCATCTCGAAATGTATCCGCAACCTGCTCTTTAGAAAGATGGATTGCCGGCGCAATGATATGACTAGGCGGCTCGGCACGAAGCTGAGTAATGTACTCACCTAAATCAGTCTCAACGGGTTCAATCCCATTTTCCTCAAGAAAAGCATTCACTGCGATCTCTTCGCTGATCATCGATTTACTTTTGGTGTGTTTTCGCGTTGGCGTTCTGACATATTTTCAGAATTGTTTCGCGCGCGTCTTCTGCGGTCTGACACCAATCCACGTGCCCGCCGCTCTCAACCACTTTCTCTTCATACGCTTCAAGATAAAGGTCCAGGTTTTCAAGCACATGCGTTTTGATGTCACGCGCCTCATCACGAAGATCTTCAAATTCTGGCAGCCTGGCCGCAGCTTCTAATCTCCGGATTGGAAATCCATCCGTAAGCTTTGCGAGCGCTGCCTGAAGCGGATCATCCTGCAATGCATCTTTTGCATTTTGTTTAAAATTTGGGGATGTCGATTGCATACTATGCGTCGTCCATAGGGTCACCGATTGAAGGGCCATGTGTCATGTTGGCAAGAATTTCAGCTGTATGTCTTACTTTGATATCAATGTCTCCGTGCTGCAGTCGACCTGCAATATTCATCAAACATCCAAGATCGCCCGCAACCAGAGTGTCTGCACCTGTTGCCACGATATCATCAACTTTCGCATCAACCATTTTCTCAGAAATGTCTGGGTACTTCACACAAAACAATCCACCAAACCCGCAACATGTCTCGGCTTCATTCCCTTCAACC
>CAWUWH010000084.1:0-11098 GCA_963926035.1 uncultured Rhodospirillales bacterium | reverse complement strand
GGAAAGTTTGTCGAGGAAGCTAAGGCCAAGCAACGAAGATCCTAACTCGCTATCCAGTATTGCGGCGCGCACGCCCTGAACCCGAATAGGCCCTGCGGACATCGCACCAATCTGAATGCGCGCACCCCACGCAGTGCCATTGGCGGTTCGGTATTGTTGATCAAATTGCAGATCATTGAAGTCAAAGCCAGTTCTCTCGGCGTCTTGGCGGCTTAGCGTGACGACGCTTGCACCTGTATCAACAAGGAAACGAACGTTCGTACCATTCACGTTTGCGTTGAGATGGAAGTGGCCGTCCGCACCACGACGAATTGTGATTTCACCCTGCCCCGTTTCAACAGCTTGCGACGGCAAAAGTTCGCCGCTGATACGCGCACCAATTTGTGTGAACTCACCTCGGAATGCATATGCTGTAAATACTGCCAGTCCAACTAAGCCCCAAATGACGATATATTTCAGTGCGCCCTTTAGGTTTAACCGCGGTGAAAATACGAGCCCGGCACCGATCAACACGATCAGTGCGACGGCCTGGATCAACCTTACCTGATCAATATTATTATCGAGTGATCCGGGGTATTGATTTGCAAGATATAAGACGAGACCCGTTAAAGATATGGCGCAGACGACAAAGATAATAGTACGTAGGCTCATAACCTTACTCTCCAGGAATGTCTTAGTTGGGCGGTAGTTTCTTTAATGCGTCAATAGCACCTTTGTGCCCTTTGCCAGCAGCTTTACTGATGAAGGCGCGTCCTTTCTTTATGTCTCGTGTGACGCCGTCACCGTTAACGAGCATCGCACCATAAAGATATTCAGCGGCAGTGATATTATTCTCTGCAGCTGCTTTTGCCCATTGGGCAGATAGCACTTTATCCAAATATACGCCATCGCCTTTCCAGTATATGCGGGCAAGTTCGAATTGCGCCCGAGCGTGGCCTGCCTCAGCGGCTTTCTCAAACCAGTTTAGTGCTATTTGTTTACTTTCCTCGACGCCAATGCCTCGTGTGTAGAGCTGGCCTAATTGAAAATGTGCGTCAGGGTTATCACTTGCGAGCAACATGGCTATTCGTTCGCTTGTGACATTGTTCTTTGCGGCTTTTGCCCGCTTGACGGCTTTCCTTGCCACACCACTTTTCCGCAAGGCTTCAATATAAACGAGATAGTCTTCAATAAGTTTGGGAATGTCCGGATGAAGTTGGTCCCAATATTTGGAATTTTTCGGGAGATTATTTTTTTGCCATTTTTTAAAGTCAGCGCACCAGTGCCGTTCTAGGGTTTGTCGAAACGCGATCATCTCGCGTGCGTTTTTGTCGAAATTTAAATCCTGATAAGCCTTTTCTTGATACATGTAGGCTTCACATTCCAGGTCGACCTCGCGGACGTGTTCAAGGCGGCCGCGCAAATGTTGTATGCCGTGGCCGGTTAACTCATGGGCAATGACAGGCGCAAGTTCCCGTGCCGTCCACTTGCCTCCGAAGCGACCAACGAAGGTAACGAAATCTTTCCCATTGCCGTCCTTTTGGAAGAAATAAGGAAAGAATGCTGCAATGGTTAGCTTGCTAAATTCACGTTTTGGAAAGGCCGGGTCGTAAACAATGATGACGTGTCCTGCTGCCTTGAGGCGCTCAATCGCTTTGGCATTAAATGATGATCCTGTGTACAAAATTTCCAAGGCATCTCTGACCAGTTCAGCGCCCTCTTTTGCAGGCGTGACATCTATATCAAAGAATTTGTCGGTAGGTTTGGGAATGCCTGAAATCGTAATGCCGCGGTGGATGAAGTCGACTTTTTCTTCGGCATTTATGGCGACAGGCAGAACGGTTGCGCCAGCTAAAATGACGGCTGCAATCAAAGCATGTGAAGCTTTTCGTAATCTGTGTAAACGGGGAGATTTCAAAATGGTAATGCGCATTTTATTCAAGGTGAAGGATGCCTGTCCCCTATAGAGCACTCAACTCGAACATCATCAAGAGCGTGCGTTGGTCATCACTAAAGTTGTCATCTGATATCAAATACACAAGGGTACGCCCTTCTTTATCTTGGCGCGTTTCAATGCCCTCGAAGTTATCAATGTTCATGGGGGGTGCCATGAGTGCGACGAGCTCTCCTGAAATTTCTGCGCCGGCAACAATCTTGGTGCCATCAATGCGTTTGATGCGAATGCGTACGCCGGCACGCGGTGTGTAATATCGTTCAAGTACCAACACGTCGCCATTTAGCAATGTTGCGGCGCCCGTAGGTCGGAAACCATCATCAGCAATATACGTTAGCACATCCCATCCGCCTCGGCGGCTCACCCAGGCAATACTTGCAAGCTCATCAGGAGACCCTTCGGTAATCGCCAAAAGTCTGCCGTCATTGAGTAACGTTAAGGCTTCGATGCCATGATTTAGCGACATTTTACCAAGCTCAGCTGGTGGGCGCAGTACACGCGGTGTTGTGGTGCCTGCATCGTACCGCCAAAGTCTATGATCGCGCTCAAACGCAATGATGATTTCACCTTCGACGCCGGGGCTCATTGCTTCTGCATCAGACCAACGTTTCCCAGCGACGGGTGTTCCGTCTAGATCTGCGAGGGTGCCGAGGTCATGTGTCTTTAAGCCTGATAAATTACCCGCAGCATCGTATTCAAGACTTGCTGTATAGGACGTGCCGCGATCTGAAACGCTCACCATACGTTGGCCGTCGCTACTGATACCAAGACCTGAGAACCCTCCAAAGCGTCGGTTTGAAGATGTCAGATATAGGCCGCCCCGGTATTCAAGGGCGCCGACTTTTGTTTGCTCGGGCGCATTATCAATAAACGGGATAGGCGTTGCGTCCACGTCAATCTTCTCGGCGGATGCGAGTGACGTGTGAATGAAAAACGCGGCCAATAAAGCTGCTGCAAAACGAAAAATATCCATGCCATAGTATTGGCTTTGCACAGCATCCCGTAAAGCGAGTTTCCACGCATAGTTTGAAAATTTCAAATGACGACCATCAAAAAATGGATATGATTGGTTTATGAAATTTATACATCTTACGGACCCACACATTACCGCTTCTGGTTCTTTGTTTGAAATCGACGTTGATGCACGCCTTAGAGATGCGGTCGCGTCGATAAACACGCACCATAGTGACGCCGCGTTCGCAATGATTACAGGTGATATCGCGCATTGGGGCGAAGCTGGTGCATACGAACGCGTGCAGGAAATCCTGAGTGATCTCAAGATGCCCTTTTATCCAATGATCGGTAACCACGACATCAGGGATGCGTATTTTACTGGATTACCGGATGCAAAATCTGACGGCGCCGGGCAAGCATGCTTTGTTGTAAGCAACGACGCTGGCGCTTTTATCGCGCTCGATACGCTGACCGAAGGCACCCATGCAGGGCAGATTGATGCGGCGCAAATGCAGTGGCTCGATAATGCGTTATCACAAGCATCTGGCGACGTATTTCTTTTCATGCACCATCCGCCCATGCTGAGCGGCATACAGGCACTGGATAATATTCGACTGCAAAATAGTGATGAATTGTGGGCCCTGTTGTCGCGCCACTCCGGCAAAGTACGTCACCTGTTCTTTGGTCATTTGCACCGTTCTTTTCATGGCAGTTGGAACGGCATTCCGTTATCAACCGTCAAATCGACAGCGCATCAGGTTGTTGCCGATATCAATCAGGATAAGCCCCTCGTCTCGAGCTGGGAAATGCCAGCCTATGCCGTTGTGCTGATTTCCTCAGACACGGTTGCTATCCACGACATCAGTTATCTCGAAGAACACACAGCATTTGCCTATGACAGGGAAAACGGCAGACCTGAAGAATAGCGTAACCCCACCAAAGTATCTAAACTAGAAATCAAAGCCATTCGGCATCAAGTTTGACGACAACTAAAACGGAAAGTGATATCATGGAAGATCAATCTCCTCTCGACTTATTCCCATTGCCTGGACGCCAGGTCCCTTCTGCTGACGAGGTCTTTTTTGATCACGTCGCATGGCTTGTGCATGACATGGATGCAGCGTCTGAGGTGTTCGAAAAGCTTGGATTTAAGCTCACACCTTATTCTGTTCACGGAAACCGTGACCCAGAAACTGGAGAGCGTGTCCCACAAGGCACGGCCAATCGCCTGGCGATGTTAGGCTCTGGTTATATTGAACTGCTGTGTGACGCTGGTGATGTTGTTAAGCCGGTGGTTGAAGATTTACGGGCGCGCCTTGATCGTTATTCTGGCGTGCATCTTTTGGCATTCTCGGATTCAGATGCCGAGGCCGCTTATAAACGTATATCCGATGATGGTTTTCGTTTGCAGCCGATGGTGGAGTTGCGCCGTGATGTAGAAGCGGCAGACGGATCGCAAGATGAAGTAAAGTTTAGCGTCATTCGTGCGGCTTTTGATGAAATTCCTGAAGGGCGTATTCAAGCCCTCACCCACCACACACCTGATTTAATGTGGCAAGATCGGTATATTGCTAGAGACAATGGCATCTCCGGCATGGTTGACGCGGTTGTTTGTGTCGAGAACCCAACGCAATCTGCGGAACGTATGGCGCGTCTTTTAGCGCAAAAAGTCGTCGTTGTTGATGATCATGAGATGGCTGTTGTGTGTGCCCGAGGCGGTCTTCGTTTTGTGACCCAAAACCGCCTTGCCGAAATCGTGCCCGACTTTAAACCTGCAAGCTTACCGTACACAGCGGCGATTGGATTCAAAGCGGATGATTATCAAAAATCAGCAGACTTCTTACATAATTGTGGCATGCGCGTGTTTGAAACTGAAGACGGCATCATCGTTCATCCCGATGATTCACTCGGCACAGCGATGATCGTTTACCGGTCTTAATACGAGAGTTCCTTCTCTTTAGGGGGAAGGACAGGATAAGGGGTGGTTTGAGCAATACATGTCATAGAACGACCCCTCACCCGGCGCTGCGCGCCACCCTCTCCCGAGGGAGAAGAGAAAGAGATTGTTAACCCGCTCGGCGTCTGGACTTAGATGCTTGTTGGCCGGTGTTTTCATCAAACAGATCGGCCAGGCTCGCCATCATCGTGCCGCCGAGTTCTTCGGCATCGATAATCGTCACAGCGCGCTTATAGTAGCGTGTTACATCGTGCCCAATACCAATCGCAGTCAATTCTACGTCAGACTTGGTCTCAATGAAGTTGATGACTTCGCGCAAGTGGCGTTCAAGGTAGTTACCCGGGTTTGCCGATAATGTTGCATCATCAACAGGGGCACCATCAGATATAACCATCAGAATGCGCCGTTGCTCTGGGCGGCCAAGTAAACGGTTGTGCGCCCACAGAAGCGCCTCACCGTCGATGTTTTCCTTGAGCAATCCTTCACGAAGCATAAGCCCGAGGCTTGGCCGTGCACGGCGCCAAGGCATGTCTGCTGATTTGTAAATGATGTGTCTTAAATCGTTCAGACGGCCTGGATTCTTTGGCTTACTCTGCCCGACCCAGTTTTCGCGGGATGAACCGCCTTTCCAGGATCGTGTGGTAAAGCCAAGAATTTCGACCTTCACGCCACAACGCTCGAGCGTGCGGGCCAGAATATCTGCGCTCATGGCTGCGACGGTAATAGGACGGCCACGCATCGAGCCTGAATTGTCGATCAACAATGTGACGACGGTATCTCGGAAATCGGTATCTGTTTCGCGTTTGAAAGATAGCGGCGCAACAGGATCGCTGACCACGCGTGACAAGCGCCCAGCGTCGAGCACACCCTCTTCAAGATCGAATTCCCAAGACCGGGTTTGCTGTGCTAATAGGCGGCGCTGCAGGCGGTTCGCGAGTTTGCCAACAACACCCTGCAAATGAGATAGCTGCTGGTCGAGCTGATGACGGAGCCGCGTAAGCTCTTCATTGTCACACAGTTCGGCGGCATGAATGATTTCATCGTATTCGTCCGTGTACGGGCGGTACGGTTGATTGTCGCCGACATCATTACGTTTCCAGTCGGGATCGTATTCGCTTGGACCGGCAGGCTCTTCTTCGCCCTCGCCCGGGTTTAAATCATCGTCAGAAAACTCAGGATCGAAGTCCATGCCTTCGGTGGAGTCAGAATCTTCTGATTCACCCGCCATAGAGCCATCTGAGTCGGCATCTGAATCAGCGGAGTCAGCGTCCTGACTGCCGTCTTCGCTATCGTCAGAATCGCTCTTGTCGTCTTCGTCTGAACTGTCGTCTGCCGGATCATCGGTGACCATGTCCAGAGACTCGAGCATCCGGTTGACGGCTTGCGAGAACTTGGCTTGGTCTGATGCGGCTTTGATCAAATCATCAAGATCGCCTGAGATCTTTTCTTCGATGTCAGCGCGGTAAAGCTCTACAAACTCTTTTGCTGATTCTGGTAGCTCGCGGCCCGATAAAGTTTCGCGCACCATAAGTCCGACAACTTCGGGTAACAAAGCGTCATCGCGTTCTTTGACACCGTTGTACCCCTTGGCACGGCAACGTTCTTCCAGTAGTGCATGAAGGTTATCGCCAGCGCCGCTTAAGCGTTGTGTCCCAATAGATTCACAGCGAACCTGTTCAACAGCCTCGTAGACCCGTCGGGCATCTGCACCTGAAGGCATGTTTTCCCGGTGCGTGTCAGCATCGTGATGCCGTAACCGCAGTGCCAGCGCGTCTGACATGCCACGAAACCGCGTCATGGCTTCAGGGCTCATATTGGCTTGTGGTGCAGGCATATGCGCAGCATCTGAGGTCAATCCGGGCGCACTTTGCCCGTAATTTACTTCAAGGTCCTTGGCATGTCCCATCGACCGCAAGGTTGATGCGATGACACGTTTAAAAAGTTCTGCTGGGTTCTCTTTAGTCAAAGCGAAGCCTTACTGCAGGATGGCGTTAGCGGCGGACTCTGGCATTTCTTCGCCCAAAGCACGTTGATAATATTCAGCAACAACCGGACGCTCGAGCTCATCGCACTTGTTCAAGAACGTCACGCGGAAAGCATAGCCCAAATCTTTAAAGATTTCAGCGTTTTGAGCCCACGTGATCACTGTACGTGGAGACATCACGGTTGAGATATCACCGTTCATGAACCCGGCACGGGTCATGTCAGCGAGTTCGACCATTGCGTCCAACTGTGCCTTACCTTCTGTGGTATTGTAAGACGGACATTTTGCCATTGCGATCTCAACTTCGGCATCATGCTCAAGATAGTTCAGCGTTGTAACAATGTTCCAACGGTCCATCTGGCCTTGGTTGATTTGCTGCGTGCCATGATAAAGGCCCGTTGTATCACCCAATCCGATCGTGTTGGTGGTTGAGAACAGACGGAAGTATTTATGCGGACGCATAACCCGGTTCTGATCAAGCAATGTCAGCTTGCCTTCGATCTCGAGGATACGCTGGATCACGAACATGACGTCAGGACGACCCGCGTCATATTCATCAAATACAAGTGCGGTCGGGTTTTGCAGTGCCCATGGTAGAATACCTTCGCGGAATTCAGTGACCTGCTTTCCGTCACGAAGCACAATCGCGTCTTTACCGACCAAATCGATACGTGAAATGTGGCTGTCGAGGTTGACCCGGATACAAGGCCAGTTCAATCGTGCGGCAACTTGTTCAATATGCGTTGATTTACCTGTACCGTGATAACCCTGGATCATCACGCGGCGATTATAGGCAAAACCGGCCAAAATCGCCATCGTCGTATCACGGTCAAAACGATATGTATCGTCAATGTCGGGAACGTGGCTGTCGGCCTCAGAGAACGCCGGAACGACCATGTCGCTATCGATGCCAAAGAGGTCTTTGACAGATACAGTGGTGTCGGGCTCTTGCTGTGCAAAAGGCTTAGTCTGATGGTCTGAGCTCATACGTGTATTCCCGTTTATCTGACCGGTCACAACCCGCTGACCGGCAATTCATTATCGAAGTCATCCATATAGGGATTAAGTTGCTCTCGTGTTAGGGGCAATCATCTGTTGCGTCAAGTATCAGCGCCATTTTTAGCTACAATTGCGTGTTTTTAGGGGCTAATTCTCAGCAATGAGAAGAAGATTATACCTGAAGTGGCGAGCTTGGGAGAAGACGAGGTTTCCTTATAAAGTTTAGGCGCGTGTCTCTAAATAACAAGAAATTGACGGAGTGTTTCGTAGGCATCAAGAATTTCTTTGAATTTTTCTTCGGCTTCTTTTGTGCCGCCATTGGTATCTGGATGATGCTTTTTTACGAGTTCCTTGTATTTGGCTTTAAGCATTTCTGCTGTTAAGGGCATGGCTAGTCCAAAGATCGCGAGCGCCTTGCGTGTTGGTGCATCGATGTCTGTTGCACCGTTGGCACTTTCTTTTTCGTCAAACAGCCCAAAACTGTCGACAAAGTAATCCGGATCAATCCCGAATGTACCCATGCCAGGTTTGGGGCCTTTGATCTCACCCTCTTCCCGGTCGCCGAGTGGCCAGCTGGGGCGCTGCCACACAGTGTCACGTCTAAGGTCTGCCTCGACTTCTTCCTCGGACATGCCTTCGAAGTAATTCCACCGCTTATTGTATTCGCGAATATGTTCCATGCAGAACCATCGGTATTCACGCAGCATGTCACGTGACTTAGGCGCTTTATGCTCGCCGTGCTCCAGACATCCCGGCCATTCACATAAAAATACAGCCGTCGCGACGTCTTCGACGATGATCAGAGATGGGTGTATGCGTTTTCTACGAGCCATGGTTGATAATGTGCCCTTTGGATGTCGCCCAAACAAGGTTTTGAATTAGGATACACCCTATACGTTTGATACCGAGACAGACTGCTACGTGATGTTTAGGGTTTATCTTTCCGAGGTGTGACTTGTTGCACGCGAAAACCTATGACTTGTGAGGCGATGTATGTCCGAACGGACGCCCAATAATAAACCCCTACCTGTTGGCCGCAATGAGGACCGGTATGACGCTTTGTTTAGTCGTATCCATATGGGAGACGATCAGGATTCAAAGCAGCAGAACGAAAATGTTGTAAAAGGGTTTTGGCTTCGCCTTGCCGAGAATGAAGGCTATGAGCGACTAAACCTCGCCACTACATACCTTGTAGTCTTTTTTGCACCTGTTGCCGCTTTTCTTGAGATGCTCGCTGGTGGTGACACAATGCAATGGTCTCCTGAGGCTGCGCGTTGGGTCGAAGTACTGATGGGCATATTCTTTATGTTCGATATCTGTGTCGGTGCGTTGGCCTACGGCATGGCGTATTTCAAAACACCCGCAGCATGGATTAATATCATGGCTGTCGGAGCGACCGGTGCGTCGTTCTTTGTTGGTGATACCGGCGTTGCTAACCCACGGGTCCTTAGAATCTTAAGAACAGTTCGTGCTATGGCAAAAGTTGGCCTGGTACAAAAAGTTGTTACACGCGAAACAGTGCTGGGTGCCGAGATGCTGCGCGCGATGAGCCGCGATGACACATGGTATGCCGTCGGTATTCTGATCTTGATCAGCATGCTTGGAGATTTCTCGATCGGCAACTATCTGCATCTGATGGATCCATTACTGGAAGTCATCATTTATGGATCGATGATTTATGCGGTTCGCTGGAAGTCCGAGCGGAATGTTGATCGTGTCGGTCAGGTGTTCATGGACCGGCTGAGCGAAGCCAATAAAGTCATTATTAGTAAAATGCGTAAAATTCCCAGCCTTGAAGGTGCAGATGAAATTATTCAGCGTCGTGCTGATGAAGCGCACAGTGAAGGCCGGTCGCTTAACGAGATTGATACGCTGATCGAAGCTATCAGTATCATTATCGCGAATCTGCGCCGGTTCATTAGCCGACGTGCCTTCTTCGAAGCTAAAGGCGAGCAAGTTATCCCTAAGCGCTCCCCGGTTTCGCTGATGTTCACGGATATTGCCGGATTCCAGGCAATGACGCATGAGCTTGAGAAAGACATATTGCCAGTTTTGAAAACATACCTTGGTGAGATGAACTGGCGTGTAACGCTGCATGGCGGCGACATCGACAAATTCCTGGGCGAAGGCATCTTTGCCTACTTTCATGACAATGAAGAACCAAAGATGAGCGCGAACGCTGCGTTTGATGCAGCCGTGGAAATGCGACAGCTTTCTGAAGCACTCGAGGTTGCCGGCGGTATCTGGGAAGATTTCTTTCAAGATAAAGAAGGCAGGGAAGACGAAAAGCATTTAGATACGCGCTTTGGCCTGCATTGGGGCCTGGTTGTCACTGGACCCGTTGGTGATCACAATCGTGCGGATTCAATGTTGATTGGTGATAATGTCCAGTTTGCCGCCAGACTTGAAGGCATGAATGAGGCCTAAGGCACAAACATCCTTATTCGCTCCGATTTCTTTGAATATTTAAGTACGGATCGTCGCGTTCTTTGCCGTCGCATTGACTGTGTTTTTGTCCCAGAGCGCGAAAAGCCGGTTGATCTGTATACAATTGATATTGATCCAATGCCGGTCGTCTTTATTCAAATGTTCCAAGACAGTGTTGCTGCTTATCTTGCGGGTGAATGGGGCCGCGCGCACCAGCTTTTATACAAACCCAGAGAGATACTTGAAAGCCAAGATGCTGAGGCTGACCCTGCGACCGAGGCGCTTATCGACCGCATTGAAACCGTCAATTCTTTCTGGCGCAAAGCCGTTGCTCACCTTCGTGAACGGGTACCTGAAGCCGTAAACGAACAGACCGCTGACGCGCTTGAAGCGCAACTGGCCAATGACACCTGGTTACCGCCGCACGATTGGCGTGGCGCTTGGCGCATCGGTAATGACTAAAAGTCCTATGATAAGTGCCACTTTGGCTTGACGCCAAGGGGGCTAGACCGTAAAAGTCCGACCATGGTTCGCGTTACAGCGCGGACTTTTGTATTTTTGTAAGAACAATAAGCGGCCTAAGCGCCCGAAATTAAGGACCGAACCCATGTCCAAGAAATGTGAATTAACCGGACGCACAGTCCAATTTGGCAACAACGTCAGCCACGCGATGAACAAAACACGTCGCCGCTTTCTGCCAAACATCCAGTCTACATCATTATGGTCTGATGCTTTGTCTCAGAACATCCGCTTCCGCGTAACGGCTTATGGCCTGCGCTGCGTTGAGCACAATGGTGGTTTGGATACATACCTTCAAAAGACCAAAGACGAAAAGCTGAGCACA
>CAWUWH010000083.1:0-20031 GCA_963926035.1 uncultured Rhodospirillales bacterium | reverse complement strand
GTTCTGAGCCAGGATCAAACTCTCAAGTTGATTTGTTGATGCAAGCATCAAAAATCGACAAGAACCTGTCCTCGCACAATCGTGGCTACTTGCACCGATACCAAATAAATCTAGCATCGCCGACAAGTAGTTCCGATACGTGAGAAAACAAATTCCGTAAGTTCATCCTTAAACAAACAACAGACCGCCGCCCACGTATCTCTTCCTTATCAACAATCGTCATCAGCGTTCGCGTAAACCGCGATCACGAGCTTATACCTAAGGGTTATTCTCGTGTTTCGTGGGGTGTCAGAAAGTCACAAACGCCCCGCGAGAGACGGGGTTATAGGCCGTCTAAGTACGCACTGTCAAAATCTTTTTTAACTTTTTGTGCAATTATATTAAGTGTATGAAAATTAACAGTTATTACATACGTCACTTATCCATTCTGAGGCGTGTCATCAATTTTTTTAAATAATTTTACGTAAACACCTGCCAAATTGTGCGCCGCAACAGAGAATCCTCTCATCAACATCGTAATGCTTTGTTAATTTGATGCGGATATTATTGATTCCATTGAAAGAATCGGCACTCAAACATCTTGACAGGCGCAGGCCCGTCAATGCATTTCGTGCTATTAATGTGACGGTACCCTGGGCAAAGCACTAAAATTTTGGTCCGTCAGAGTTACAAACTGCACGCCATCTCGGTGAGATGGCTCTTGGGATTCTTGTAGGAGTCACCTGACGATGACAAATAAGGGTATCTTCGTAAATGCTGCTACATCGGCTGTGGCACTGCTATTTGCGATGAATGTTGTGCAAGTCGACCTGAGTAGTGATGAGCAATCCGACACAAAAACGATGGCTTTGGCCCAGATTTTGCTCAGCAACCCTGCAATGGCGGCAACATTACAAACCCGTCGCCCAGTCACACCATTCCAAGAACCGATTCAAGCTGCCCTTCCCGCTATCTATAATCAGCGCTTAGAAGTCGGCAATGGTGACACATTAGCTAAGATCCTCATGAAGGCCGGTGTTGATCGTACTGAAGCACACTATGCCATCAAAGCATTGACCAAATATTATAACCCGCGGCGCATTCGTCGTGGCCAGGAACTAACACTGACGTTTGAGAGCGCTCCGCTCTTCGTCGACACACATACTCAGGCAAATTCCGACACCTTTATTGGTTTCGCGCTTGAGCCCGACTATAAAACAGAGGTTCGCGTATCTCGGAGAGCTACTGGCGATTTCAAGGCAGAGCAGCGGACAAAGAAACTAGACCGCAAGCCAGTCCACGCAGAAGGCACGATCAAGAATAGCTTATATGTCGCGGGTCGTGATGCAGGTGTTCCAGCCGTCATCATTGCCCGTCTCATTCGCCTGCTTTCTTGGGACGTGGATTTTCAGCGCGATATCCGCAAAGGAGATGCTTTCGAGATTATGTACGAAAGCGTCAGCGATAAGCATGGCAAACCTGTTTATAATGGTGCTGTGACTTTTGCAGCGCTCACACTCAGCGGCAAACAGATCACTGTTTATCGCCATAAGCTTAAAGATGGCACTGTTGATTACTTCGATGCGGATGGCAAAGCGTCGCGTAAGGCGTTGATGCGGACACCAATCGATGGTGCGCGCTTATCTTCGACATTTGGAAAACGTAAGCACCCTATTCTAGGCTATACACTGATGCACAAGGGTGTCGACTTTGCCGCACCCAGAGGCACACCTATTTACGCTGCTGGTAATGGCACAGTCGTTTACGCGGGACGTAAGGGCGGGTATGGCAATTACATCAAGCTACGCCACAACGGTACTTATGAGACGGCCTATGCACACCTTAAAGGCTTCGCGCGGGGCGTAAGTTTAGGCAAGCGTGTCGAGCAAGGTCAGGTCATCGGCTACGTCGGCACAACAGGTCGTTCTACCGGTCCACACCTTCATTACGAAGTCATGATGTCGAATAAGCAGGTTAACCCGCTCCGCGTTCGTATGCCCTCTGGTAAAACACTAAAGGGCAAAGACTTAGCCCGATTTAAGGCATTCCGTCAGGCGCAAGATCGCATCCTGGCTTCATTGAAGACCACTGAAGTTGCCACACGAGGCAATGACTAAGCGGTTATATCCATGAGCGCCGTAAGCCTTGTCACAAATGACCTGGGTGATGGCTCACCAACTTTAATTCTTCACGGGCTATTTGGTCGCCGACGTAACTGGCAAGCGATCCAGAAACGCTTGGCAGACGATACACGTATCATCACAGCTGACCTTAGAAACCATGGGGATAGTCCTTGGGACGACACCATGACTTACGAGGCTATGGCTGAGGATATCGCAGCGCTGATCAAAAGCTTGGACGCCGGGCCTGCCGTTGTTGTGGGGCACTCTATGGGCGGCAAAGCGGCAATGGCATTAGCACTGAGTGAACCCAATCTTGTTTCAGGCTTGATGGTGGTAGATATAGCCCCCGTCCCTTACGACCATGAATACGAACCATATATCGAAGCCATGCGATGTGTCCCTTTGGACAAGCTCTCACTCCGCAGTGATGCGGAGGCTTATATGGAAACGGTAATATCTGACCGTTCAATAAGGGCTTTTTTGCTGCAAAACCTTGGTCAGGAGAATGGTGAGATCGCATGGCAAGTCAATCTGGATGCGATCGAGAATGGCCTGCCTGATATACTTGATTTTCCAAGTGCACTTGGCGATCCATATGAAGGGCGAACGCTGATGTTGCGTGGTGGAAACTCAGACTTTGTCTTGGATGAACATCACGCAGCAATAGAAGCACTATTCCCGATGGTAACGCATGGCGTTATTGAGAATGCGGGACACTGGATTCATGCAGAAAAACCTGCGGAAGTCATTGATCAAATCAAATCATTTATCGACAGCGTTCATTAACCGTCGTTCATGACCGTTGTATCGCAGAACTGGCGACGCTTTTTCAATTGCGAGCATAATGACTTTGCTTGGGTGACTGACGGAAGCGGGCCCGCCTTAAGACGGTAGTATGTCCCTTTACTCCCAAGCCGAACCTTACTGACTTCATGATCTAATGCGCCAAGGACTTTGCCGTGCGCACGTTTAATTTGAAGCCAGCCACTTTCAGCCTGTTTGGCCGAACGATAAGAAGCCAGGTGAACAGCAGGTTGCGGACCTGAAGGCTTTTCAGGAGCTTTCGCTGCCATCTGTTTCGGCGCACCCGGCGTTACAGCCTCTTGTGCCGCCCCGGCAGGTGTGCCACCTGCGGCCATCTGAACGGATAATTCAATCGCACGGCGCTCACGTGCATATTCCCCTTCAGAAATATACCCGGCATCGAGCAGCATTTCGAGGCGACGGATAGAATCAGCACCTTCCATTAACTCGCGTGGCTGAGGTGCTGGATCAGCAACCATTATAGGTGCTGACGGCATCATGGCATCAAGGATCATGCCTCGCTCTGCAGAATGTTGTGAAACTGAAATCGCACGCATCTCTAGAGCACGGCTAATTGCGCGAAGGCGTGCTGAAATCTGTTCCGTTGTCGGCACAGGACGATCAAGACCTGCTGCTGGCGGCGGAGACGTTAGCGGCAACAAAGCCCCGATGTTTGATCCGCGTCGCTGCGCATATTCTTCCTGCGTGACCAGCCCTTGATCACGAAGCGCTTTAATCGTGCTAAAGCGCGAAATCATGTTTGCGTCGCCACCAACAAATTTTCCAATTGTGGAAGGTGCCATCGCCATACCACTGCCCCCAGTAGGAGCCTTCATGGACGGCGGCGCGCTTGCAACCTGTGTGGTTGAACGGCCAAGCATCACGTCGCCAGATGGTGCACCACCAATGGGTCCCGTAACGGTTCTCGACAACGACGCATTGGTCGTGCCGCCTGTTTCAAGAAGCGAGAGATTTACACTTGCGACCTGTGAAGCCGGACGAGTCGTCAACGTGTTCCATACAACAAATTGCTCACTGTCATCAGGTCGAATGGCCAGAACAGCTTCATACATTTCGCGTGAACGAACGAATTGCCCAGTGTTCTGATACAAAATTCCTGATCCAAGTAATGCATGAATATCTCTGGAATTCGCTTTAAGTGCTTTTTGAAAATGTCCTTCAGCAGTGACGTAATTACCCTTCGCCATTTCTGCAAGGCCAAGCTCTGCCTGATCATTCACTTTGAAAGGGCTTGATGCCCAGAATGATTCTTCAAATATCCCACTGGTAAAAGCAGCACAGCCACTCAACAAGCTCGCGGCAAAACACAGTGGCACCACCTTCTTAAAAATGCGTCCAAACCTGTTTGTCATGCTGTCCCCTCTTGATGTGTTTAAGTGGGAGAATTCAAGCCCTATGTAGGACATTGCAATCTTCCACAACACTTTGCTACCTCTACTAAATATAGGTGTAGAGATCTTAGAGGATACTAATCTTTGACTAAAAAATCACAAGAAAAATGTCATTTACGTTAAAACAGGCGTAAAACCAGCCTACTTGGCTTTTTCTTCCTCCGATGCATCGACACTACTTTCGAGTTCAGCGCAACCGAGTATGCTCAAAAATGGTAATTTTGCTATCGTACCATCACCCATTTGCAGAGCGCCTTTAATGACCAAAATGTCTGAAATAAGTTCAAACTCAAGAGCTTCGTTAATCGCCGCAATCAGGCGCTGATCTTCACTTTTTTCCTCAGGAGACTTTGGCATCCGAGACACCCGTTCATTTGATACAGGATCAAAGATATAGGCCAAAGTCATTGGATGCGCATACCAAGCGATTAAGAGCGCATCACTAACCCTAGGGCCGAGCTTACATACGTGTCCCACCTGATCTTTAGAAATAACAGTCAGCACAGGGGTAACGGGAATGTTTGAAACTGACTTACTCGATGCACGACGTTTTACCGGGGCCAATATCGGCCGCATTTGCACATGCGATTCGCTCGGTCCACGTGCGCCAGAGGTCTGATTGAGCTTAAGTTCGTCACTCTGCGCCCACGATAACGATGGTTGCGCGACTAGAAACAAGCCTGCAGCGGTCAAAAAAACTAAGGATAGAATATTACGACTCATGACGTTATCCTCGACACAGAATACGGCGATTTTATGATGCCGTTTATTGTTCCGTTAAACACTAGAGGATTTTCTCCATATAAACCACGCCCGGAAGTGGATTTTCGTAATAAGGTGCCGTTTCATCAAAACCCATGGACGCATACATCTTTATCGCCGATTTGAGATGCGGCAACGTATCCAGAACCATCACTTGGTACCCGGCTTCTTTTGCGAACGAGACAACGATTTTGGCAAGCATGCGACCCAGTCCTTGGCCTCGAAATGCTTCGCGAACATAAAGCCGTTTCATTTCAGAACGGCCCGGCTCATGCAGTTCGACCGGTCGAAGGGCGACAACACCCGCGACGTGACCATTTTGACGGGCAATAAAGATTTCACCATGAGGCGGCGCGTATTTACCCGGTAGCGTCGACAGCTCATTTTCGAAATCCTGAAAACAAAGATCGACACCAAGCCATTCCTGATACTCACGAAACATATCGCCAGCAACTTCAATATCTTCCGATGATCTTGCAACTTGAATATCAAAATCACCTGAACTCATATTGTAAATGTGCCTTTGATCACTGTCCGCGCTTTACCGCTCAGAACCACGCGATCACCTTGCAGCCAGCAATACAGGTCTCCCGAACGGGCGGAGACTTGCCGAGCATGGATTTGAACTTTGCCCAAAACGCCTGACCAGTAAGGAACAATCGTACAATGCGCAGAACCAGTAACAGGGTCTTCATCAATACCAGCATGCGGCGCAAAATACCGCGAAGCACAGTCCGACTTGTCACCAGGCGCCGTTATGATCAATCCCATGCCATCCATATTCTTGATGTAGCCAAAGTCAGGATTAACAGCACGAACCGCGGCTTCATCTTTGAGAACAGCCATATTTTTCAAGGCTTTAAGGAACTTCGCAGGCTCAATGCCAATAGCCTCAGCCAAACCAGCTGGCACAGGTAGTTCTTCTGCCATCATTGCAGGGAAATCCATCTCCAATAAATCGCCATCGCGACTAACGGTCAGTGTCCCGCTACGAGTCTCGAATGCAACATCGGCGCGGTCGGGTTCCAATTCATTTAAAATCAACCAAGCCGTTGCCAAAGTCGCATGTCCACATAGGTCCACTTCGATCTTAGGTGTAAACCATCGCAACCGAAACCCATCTCCTTCGGGCACATAGAAAGCTGTCTCGGATACATTGTTCTCAAGCGCAATGGACTGCATGACTTCATCAGGAAGCCATTCCTGCAATGGGCATACCGCAGCTGGATTGCCACCAAACGGCTTGTCCGTAAATGCATCCAACTGGAAAATCGGAATTGTTGTCATACTTTAATTTCCTAATTCTTCCTCAAATGCACGGCACATATCTTCTGTTGTACCATTGCCACCCATGTCCGGCGTCTTTGGTCCATCACCTTTTAAAAGGTTTTCAATAGCTCGGATCATATCGGCAGCAGCTTCAGTATGACCAAGATGATCCAACATCATCGATGCGCACCAAACGGTTCCAATGGGGTTGGCAATACCCTGCCCTGCAATATCAGGGGCTGATCCGTGTACAGGCTCAAACATTGAAGGATGTTCACGCTCAGGATTGATATTTCCGCTCGGTGCAATCGCGATGGTGCCGGTAATGCCGGGCCCAAGATCAGACAGAATATCACCAAACAAGTTTGATCCAACAACAACATCAAACCAGTCCGGATTTGTGACAAACCGGGCCGCCAGAATATCGATATGGAACTTTGCCGTTTCGATATCAGGATACTCAGCAGAAATGAGTTCGAAGCGTTCATCCCAATACGGCATCGAATGAATGATACCATTCGATTTCGTTGCAGACGTTAAGCTTTTTCGAGCACGGGTCTTTGCCATTTCAAATGCATAGCGCATGATCCGATCAGTTCCCTTGCGGGTAAAGATAGACTGTTGAGATACGAACTCTTCATCGGTACCGGCATACATACGCCCACCAATTTCTGAATATTCGCCTTCATTATTTTCTCGGACGATGACCATATCGATATCGCCCGGCTTACGTCCCACAAGGGGACAGTCGACACCTTCAAACAATCGCACAGGACGCAACGAAACATACTGTTTGTATTCACGCCGGATCGGGATCAACAGCCCCCATAAGGAAACGTGATCTGCAACCCCTGGATAGCCAACGGCACCCAATAGAATACTGTCGTGGCCACCGATATCGGCAAGACCTTCTTCAGGCATCATCGCGCCTTTTTTGTGGAAGCGCTCGCAGCTCCAGTCTTTCTCGTCGAAAGTGAAACCCAGGTCATGCTTACGCGCAACGGCCTCAAGAATTCGACACGTTGGCGGCACAACTTCATTACCGATACCATCACCTGGAATAACTGCAATCTTGTATGCGTTCGTCGACAAATTTTCTCTCCTGAATTTGTTATGGCGCAGCAAAGTGAATGTTTACGCGCCGATTATGCTTACCCTTATTTTCGATCTTTCCAACTCGAAGCGCACCGATCTCAGATGTATTCGCAACGTGTGTCCCGCCGCAAGGCTGCAGATCAACGCCATCTGATATCTCGATCAAGCGAACTTTACCTGCCCCCATAGGCGGCTTCACGGACATTGTGCGGACCATATCTTCGTTTTCAGACATCTCGGCATCCGTAATCCAACAATGGCTCATCGGATGCGACCCTTCCACGAGTGAATTCAATTGCGTTGAAATAGCTTCTTTATCTAGATTGGTATCCGGTAGATCAAAATCCAGACGACTTTTCTCCTCGCCGATTTGGCCACTGGTCACGCTACCTTCGATGCACGCGCACAGCAAGTGTAGCGCCGAATGCATCCGCATCATTTTATAGCGTCGATCCCACTCGATCTCGCATGTAATAACGTCACCAGTATTTAAAGTCGGCGCACCTTCGGCAGTCACATGCATATGGCTGCCGCTTTCTTTATCTTTAACTGTGTTCGTAATTTCAATGCGCTGACCATCTTGAGTTATCAGCGCACCGGTATCGCCAGGTTGGCCACCACCCATTGGATAAAAGATCGTCCGGTCCAAGATGACGCCTTGCGCGTCAGCACCGACAACTGTTGCGTCACACGTTTTCATATAAGCGTTTTCACGAAATAATTCTTCGGTCACCTATTCTCTCCACCCGTTGCTTATTTGCATATTGGACTTTATGGCTCAGCTCCAGCGACTGCAATCCGTGCACAGTGCTTTTTGTAACTGTGCCCGATCGGCATTCCCACCTGTCAAAATAACACCAACTTTCTTACCAGCCATCTTGTCTTTTTCTTTAAGCAGTCCGGCCAAAGGGCCAGCGCCCGCACCCTCGGCGATATTATGCGTATCGAAAAAATATGCCTGCATTGCCGCATAGAATTCTTCTTCAGCAATTCGTACGAACCGCTCTGCACCCGCATGGATAATTTCTAAAGCCCCTGCATCCGGGCTTCGGCATGCAACACCATCCGCAAAGGTATTCGCATCATCTGTCTCTATAGATTTTCCCGCTTCAAAAGAAAGCGCATACGCCGGCGCATTCTCAGCAACAATGCCAACAATATTTGTCTTAAGACCCAAACCGTCACGTGCATAAATTAATCCCGCCATGCCCGACCCCATGCCTACGGGCACGTATATCGTATCCAGAGCAGGATGCACCTGCATCAGTTCCAAGCCATACGTTGCGACGCCCGCGACCAAATGTGGATGGAACGGCGGGATCATATGAAGCCCTTCACGTTCGCCGATACGACCGGCTTCTACACGGCTTTCCTGAAAGTCGTCGCCATACTCAACAAGTTCACAGCCATAAGCCTGCATCGCAGCATTCTTCTCAGGATTGTTCCCATGTGGCACATAAATGACAGATCTGAATCCTGCAGCCGTCGCAGCCCGGGCCACCGATTGACCATGATTGCCACGCGTTGCGGTAATCACACCCGGACAGTCAGGTTCGCTGTCTTTGAGCTGCTGTATGTAGTTGAGACCACCGCGAATTTTAAACGCCCCAATCGGCGTGTGATTCTCGTGCTTCACAATGACTTCAGTGCCTGCGCGAGCATTTAAAAGCGGCCAAGATATCTCAGGCGTTGGCCGCATATGCTGATAAACAACTTTGGCGGCAGCTTCGATATCTTTAAGGGGAATAGAACTCATTTCGTTGCTTCGCTTTCTGACGATAGAGGAACTGACGCTGGTTTGCGTTGCGCCCGACTGGCGAGCACGATGCCGCTTAAAATCATCACTGTCGAAATGATAACCGACACTGTGATGACTTCGCTCAAAAGTATGACAGCAAAGATCAAACTGACAACAGGCTGCGCGAATTGAACCGGCGCGATCCGCACAACAGAGCCGTGATTAAGCGCCCAATACCAAGCTGCATAGGCAAGTACAGTAGAGAACATCACCATATACAATGTAGATGTCCAGCCAACGTAACTTATGGCGGACCAAGCGGCCGCATCAGTCACCCATATTAATACCGGGACTTGCACCAAGCCAACAATCGCCACACCCCAAAATGTTGTCGACCATGTACCGATCTTCGCGGTCGCCCTGCTCCCAGCCACATATCCACATCCTGATATAATCGCGGCAGTGATACATAACAGATCGCCACTAAGTGTGGCTTCACCCGAACTATCACGAGACGTAATCAAAATGACTTCACCGATAAGTGCCACTGCGGCCCCCATGAACCAGCCTGCTCGCGGCATGCGGCGATCGAGCAGCGAGCCGAGGCCACCTGTAACAACCGGCATACATGCCAAGATCAATGCGGCATGCGCTGTTGATGTTTTGGCAATTCCTAATGTGAACAGAATGGGGAAACCACAAAATGCTGCAAATCCAGCAAGCATCAACCAGCCCCAAGTAGCTGCATCTTTTGGAGCCGCCAGGCGCATAAAATAAATACACAGAATTGCAGGTGGCACGGCGAATACCGAGCGCATTAATCCAGCTTGTAATGCTGCAATTTCCGAAACTTGGATAGCCGTAATCGCAGGTGTGATACCCCACGCTAAAACAGCGCAGGCGGCGAGCCCGTAAGCCGCCGCCATTGCTTTATCTGGTTTAGTCGTTGACGTCATCAGATTATCAAACGCCATTCATTCCAAGGTTTCAATGCTTCTAAGCATCACCAAGATGTAATTCATTTTTGCCAAAATGGCTTCGATGCCTCGGCATGAGCCTGTCTTTGGCTAATACCAATATCGGTCAACGCATGATGATCAAGATGCATCAGCTATCGACGCGAGTCCGCTCGGCACTGCCACTCGCATAGCTTAGCAAAAACAGAAACAACGGCGACTGAGATTTTCGCCGGAACACGATTAAGAATATCTGTGACCTCTGCCCACTGGATGGGTTGTGGCATTGTGATTATATTAGTACAATTTTGCTGTTTCATCGCTTTGTTTCCTTATTTAAGCTATATTGTATGTATAAAATTGACTCATGTATTGATACAATCTATTCATTGTTCCCATGACAAATTGGCTTCCAGACCTTTCACAATTTACCGGCGCCAAGTACCTCCGGATTGCCGATGCTATTGATGCGGCAATTCAAGATGGAGAGCTTGCGGCTGAAACAAAGCTGCCGCCGATGCGGAACCTCGCGTACGACCTAGGCGTCACGTTAGGTACTGTCTCTCGGGCTTATCAAGAAGCTAAACGACGCGGCCTAGTGGGCGGTGAAGTCGGACGAGGCACATACATCAAAGGTGATGGGCGGTACCCTCAACTCAAGACACCTCGCGCCTTTGCTTATGGTGGCTCGCGTGAGAACGGCATCAACCTGAGTATGGCTGTCCCTCCTTTGGGTGATGGTGGCACGTATCTCGCCAGAACCATTCAAACGATTTCTGAAGACCCCGTGCTATGTGGTGAATTGATGGATTATCAAACACACTCTGGGCTTGAACGTCACCGCCAAGCAGGTGTTGACTGGGTTGCGCGTATGGGCGTTCAGACAAATATTGATTGCCTGACACTGACCAACGGCACGCAACACGCGATTCTCGTCGCGATGATGGCGTTGACCCGTCCGGGCGACACAATGCTTGTCGAAAGTATCACCTACCCTGGCGTCATTCATATTGCAGCGCAGTTATCAGTGAAACTTGCTCCTGTCGAAATCGATGATGAAGGCATGTGCCCGGATGCACTTGAAGCCGCTATCCTCGAGCACCGACCACGCACAGCTTACATTGTACCGACCGTCCAAAACCCAACGACAGCTGTCATGTCACATGAGCGACGTCAAAAAATTGCTGACATCATAAAATCCCATGGACTACTTGCGATTGAGGATGATGTATGGGGCTTTTTACCGGAAGGCCGTGCCTCTGCCCTCGCCGCTTATGCGCCAGATCAAGTGACCTATGTAACGGGTCTTTCTAAAGCTATGTCGCCTGGACTGCGCGTTGGTTATATCGCGGCACCAACGGGTGTCACTGATGCGATACGCGCTGTTGCACGCATGTCGAGCTGGATGACCCCACCCATGATGGCAGAAGTTGCCATGCGGTGGATCAACTGTCCCTACGGCGAAGAAATGATAAAATGGCAACGTCAAGAAGCCACCGTACGCATGAAGATCGCAACAGATGTGTTGGGGGAATATAACATTCGCGGCCATGAACATAGCTATCAAATTTGGCTTGAATTACCAGAGCCATGGCGTGCCGAAGCGTTTCGTGATCAAGCCGCACGCAAAGGTGTATATTTTCTATCCGGTGATGCATTCGTTGTCGGACGGCAACAGGCACCTCATGCCATCCGTATTTGCGTTGGCAGTTGTCAGACGCGTGAAGAAGTTCAAGAAGGTGTCGAAATTATTCGGGATCTTTTAAAAGGACCGCCAGGCGGCAGCCCCGTTATCGCTTAATAGTCATCCGCCAAATTCACGCACTGTGACCGCATGATTAAGAGGTCCATGGCCGCTTCCTAGTTCAGGATTATGCGTGATTGCTTCTCTGACGTACGCCCGGGCACGATGAATAGATTGTTTTATTGTGAGGCCCTGAGCCATACCGCATGCGATTGCAGAAGCAACTGTACACCCTGTCCCATGCGTATTTGATGTCGCAATGCGAGATGCTGCAAACGTCTCAATACCGCCCCCATTTTCAAGCAATAAATCAGTGACGTTGTCCGGGTCATCCATGTGACCACCCTTAAGAAAGACAGCCTTAGATCCAGATTCAATCAACGCCTCAGCCGCACGCTGCATATCTTCCAGCGAATGGATTGATAAACCACTCAAGACTTCAGCTTCTGGAATATTTGGCGTAATCAATGTTGCCATGGGGAGTAACTTTGATTTTAGGGCATCTTGTGCTTCATCAACCAAAAGCGATGCCCCTCCCTTCGCAATCATCACAGGGTCCGCAACGATCGGCACATTTGGCACAAGATCTTTCAATGCATGAATAACGGTCAGGATGATTTCGGGGCGATGCAGCATACCAATCTTGATACAATCAGCGCCTAAATCACTTAAAACGACCTCAATCTGATCGCGAACAAAATCCACGGGCACTTCGTGAACGCCATGAACACCTTGAGTGTTTTGTGCCGTGAGTGCGGTGATTGCCGTCATCGCAAAGCCGCCGAGTGCTGTCACCGTCTTGATATCAGCTTGAATACCGGCACCGCCGCCACTGTCAGATCCAGCAATAATGAGGACACGCCCATGCATATTGACCATCATGCCACCTTACGCTTGTTTAGAAATGGTTTCACAAATGCCATCAACGAGCGCTTCAACAACTGCAAGATCTTCACCTTCTGCCATAACCCGGATCAGTGGTTCGGTACCGGATTTACGGATCAACACCCGACCACTCTTACCAAGTTTACTTTCAGCGTCGGCAATCGCGGCCTTAACGTCGCTATTCTCAAGCGGGGACCCACCATTAAAGCGCACGTTCTTCAAGAGTTGCGGCAGCGGTTCAAACATATCACAAATCTCGCTTGCAGGTTTGCCTGACGTCACAAGAACCACCAAAACCTGAAGGGCCGCAATAAGACCGTCACCGGTCGTGGCATAATCATCAAAGATCAAATGCCCAGACTGTTCGCCACCTAAATTATAACTGGCAGCACGCATTACCTCGGCAACATATCGGTCCCCAACGGGTGTCCGCTTTAAATCCAAGCCAAGGCTGTTCAAATAATTCTCAAGGCTGAGATTCGACATCACCGTCGAGACCACACCGCCACCTTTAAGCCGCCCTGCCTTATGCCAATCGTTGGCAATCAGCGCCATAATCTGATCGCCATCGATGACGCGGCCATTCTCATCACATACAATTAATCGGTCAGCATCACCATCCAGCGCCAGGCCTATATCTGCACCCGCAATCGTGGTCGCTTCCTGCAATGTCACAAGGTCTGTAGAGCCACAGCTTTTATTAATATTAGTGCCATTCGGAGTTACGCCTATGGGGATAATTTCAGCACCCAATTCCCAAAGCACTTCAGGTGCCACCTTATATGCAGCGCCGTTTGCACAATCGATTGCAACCTTTAATCCGTCGAGCCTTAATCCGCGCGGGAATGTCTGCTTCACGTATTCCGTATATCGACCGTTCGCATCGTCAAGCCGGCGCGCCCGGCCCAAAGCATCCGCTGATGCAAGATGTGCAGATAGATCGCTTTCCATCCTGGCTTCAATCTTAGCCTCAACCGCATCTGAAAGCTTATACCCATCAGGCCCAAACAGCTTGATGCCATTATCTTCGAACTGGTTATGCGACGCAGATATCATCACGCCAACATCTGCACGAAGCGAGCGTGTCAGCATCGCAACAGCTGGTGTTGGCATCGGCCCAACCAGCACAACGTCCATACCCATCGACACAAAGCCAGACATAAGGGCGGGCTCAATCATATAACCAGAAAGCCGGGTATCTTTACCAATCACCACACGATGACGATGTTCACCACGGCGGAATTGAAGTGCCGTTGCCATACCAAGCTTCAATGCAACTTCGGCTGTCATCGGATGAGTGTTAGCTAGGCCGCGAATGCCGTCAGTGCCAAAGTACTTACGCGTCGTCATAAATCAGTCCACATATTCTGGTTCAATAAAATTCGGTTATTTTTGTGTCACGAAAAGGGTTTCCGAAGCGTTTATTATTTCAAGCACAGAACTTAAGAACAATTAATAGTCTTCAGACCCTTCAATAGCCTGCCAAACGGCTAAAGCTTGGCGTGTCTCCGCAACGTCGTGAACCCTGAAAATCTGCACACCACGATCCCATCCAGCGATAGCTGCTGCGATAGATCCGGCAACACGATCCTTCGGCGGCACATCCCGGTCAATTTTAGTGATGAAACTTTTGCGAGACACACCCAATAACAGGGGTACACCCAGCGCATGGAAGGCATCAATACCAGAAAGTATCTGAAGATTGTGACCTAGATTTTTGCCAAACCCGATACCCGGATCAATGGCGATCTTGGCTCGCATGATCCCCATAGCTTCCAATGCGAGAATCCTCTCGCCCATATAATTCAAAATATCCAGAGCAGCATCATCATACGTTGGGTTGTCCTGCATCGTTTGAGGATTGCCCTGCATATGCATCAGCACGACATCAACGCCCGTATCCAGGCATACTTGTGCGCTAACCGGATCATGGGTTAGTGCTGTCACATCATTTACAATGCTTGCGCCCGCTTTGATCGCGCGCTGCATAACCTCGGCATGACGGGTATCGATGGAGATAAGCGCACCCTCGCCGACAAGCCCTTCAATCACAGGGATGACTCGGCCACACTCTTCATCAATTGAAATGGGGTTGGCACCAGGGCGGGTCGACTCCCCACCAATATCAAGTATATCTGCACCGTCAGCGATCAACAATTTACCATGCGCGACTGCTACAGAGGTATCGAGAAAATCGCCACCATCAGAGAAACTATCTGGTGTGACGTTCACGACACCCATCAAGTGCGGACGATCAAGCGTCAAACCCACAAAGATTAAAGGTTCAGGCTCCATTGGCTGCCCCATTTACTATCTCCCAAACCATGCAGTGGGAACCAATCACTGACTAGGTTGTGGCTCAGGATCAGAGGCGATGCCGCCTGAAGAATCAGGACCCTTTTTAGGGCGTGTCTTGCCACCCGTCGGGATTGATGTGCGACGTGGCGTATCAGAGCTAGAACCACTGTCATCATCACGGTGGATGGACTCTCCGCGAACCAACGCATTGACTTCCAAACCACTCAAGGACTCAAACTCAAGAAGTCCTTGGGCAACCCACTCAAGCTCATCGCTTTTATCGACCAAGATGCGTCGTGCCTCTGCTTCGGCATCTTCGATCAAACGGCGAACTTCTTCATCAATGAGTTTTGCTGTCGCATCGGATACGTTTTTTTGGCGTGATACGGAATGACCAAGGAAGACTTCTTCCTCGTTATCAGCATAGCGCAAACGTCCAAGCTTATCCGAGAAACCAAACTCTGTGACCATACGGCGAGCAATCGATGTTGCCTGCTGGATATCGTTTCCAGCACCAGTGGTGATATTTTCTTTGCCAAAGATGAGTTCTTCAGCCAAACGACCACCAAACATAACAGCAAGCAAAGACAAAAGCTGACGCTCTGATTGGCTTAACTGATCACGCTCGGGCAAGCTCATCGTTAAACCGAGCGCACGGCCACGTGGGATGATTGTCACTTTGTGCAGAGGATCTGTCTTCGGCATAAAGATACTGACCAAGGCGTGTCCTGCTTCGTGATACGCCGTCAGTTTCTTTTCGTCCTCAGTCATCACCATAGAGCGACGCTCAGCACCCATCATGACCTTGTCTTTGGCCTCTTCGAAATCTTCCATAGTAACAACACGCTTGGATTTACGTGCAGCTAAAAGCGCAGCCTCGTTCACCAGGTTCGCAAGGTCAGCACCAGAGAAACCTGGTGTGCCACGTGCGATCACATGCGCATCAACATCCGGCGCCAATGGCACTTTCTTCATGTGAACTTTAAGGATTTTTTCGCGGCCGAGGATATCAGGGTTCGCGACAACGATCTGACGGTCAAATCGACCTGGACGTAACAGCGCCGGATCAAGAACATCTGGACGGTTCGTCGCAGCGATCAAGATAACGCCTTCGTTTGCTTCAAAGCCGTCCATTTCAACCAGCAACTGGTTCAATGTCTGTTCACGTTCATCGTTACCACCACCCAAACCAGCGCCACGATGGCGACCAACAGCATCAATCTCATCAATAAAGATGATACATGGTGCATTCTTTTTGCCCTGCTCGAACATGTCACGCACACGAGATGCGCCAACACCGACAAACATTTCAACAAAGTCAGAACCTGAAATCGTAAAGAACGGAACGTTTGCTTCACCTGCAACAGCACGCGCGGTCAATGTTTTACCAGTACCTGGAGGTCCAACAAGCAAACAACCTTTTGGAATACGTCCGCCCAATCGCTGGAACTTCTGCGGGTCTTTCAAGAACTCGACAATTTCCTCAAGTTCCTGCTTAGCTTCGTCAATACCCGCCACATCGTCAAAAGTGACGCGGCCTTGCTTTTCGGTCAGCAATTTTGCTTTTGATTTACCAAAGCCCATAGCCTTGCCGCCGCCAGACTGCATCTGGCGCATGAAGAATATCCAAACACCAATCAACAGCAGCATCGGGAACCATGAAATCAAAATACCCCAAAGCGTCGGCGATCCATCCTCAGATGGTTCAGCACGAATTTGGACATCCTGATCTTTCAGTCTTTGAACGAGCTGCGGATCATTCGGTGTATATGTTTGAAAGGCCTCACCGCTTTGGTATTTGCCAAAGATTTGATTACCTTTGATGGTCACAGCTTTGATATCGCCGCTTTCCACACGTGTCAGAAACTCAGAAAAAGCCATTTCACTTGGCCCAGGACGTTGAGACGTTCCCTGAAACAAATTGAAAAGTGCCAACACCAGCAAGCCGATGATAATCCACAGGGCAATGTTCTTACTGAAATTCACGGTCTCACATCCTTTTTCACGGCAATGCGTGGTGTATTAATTAAATAAAAATAGCCTTATGCACGGCATGCCGTGAAAGGACTTCTTGGCTTCCAAATAGAAATAGTGCTTTTCCACGCTTACGCAACGGAAAATCCTTCTCCAGACAAAGGAATTTTAGGGGAAAATTGCACATAAATCTCATTATTTTCAGTGTATCCAGGTCTCACAAGCGTGTATCCCTTATCTGACTTGATAACAGGGAAGCTTAGGCGGGCACAGTCAGGGATGGCTTGAAACCACACAGGGCGCTCAACATGGCTTACCTTTGCTGCTATTTTCGGCGACCATGGCAATACAGCGTCCATCGCCTTTAGGTTTTCTGATCTAATTAGGAAGCGCTGGTCCCAGAGTAATGATCCCTTATCGAGCAGCATCTCTGACGGCAGGTTACGTGCCTCCCGGCAAACAAGGATCTCGTCATCATTCATTACGAAGCGAACGCCACCAAGCGTTGCCCCATTACCCGCGCTGATACGTTTATCCAGCCGCTCAATAGAAGAGATAGATGGTGGGTAAACATTTCCCCCGACCACGATCACTGCTTTGCTGAGAATACGCAGCCAGATTTCAGGATTTACCTGCTGCACACTCGTCAAACTTAGGCGAAGATATCCTTCGGGGCGTAAATCAGCATAACGTGCGAGCCAATGAGATACCTGTGCTTCGAGAGCATGTCTGGCGCGCCTGAACCTTTCTGCGCCCCACATCATACCTATGATGTCAGTTGAATTTTCTGCGAGCTCTTCACGAACTTTTACACGTCCGTACTTTGTGTCGATATTCGATGGGTCTTCAATCCAAGGCATATCTTCGCGCTCAATGGTCGCCACCAGTCGCTCTTTTGGAAACGCCAGTAGCGGCCGAATGATCCGACATGAGGACAACATGCGAACAGTCGCCATCGCGGCTAACCCATCCGGGCCACTCCCATGCTTATCTCGTATCATGAATGTCTCGGCCTGATCATTCGCATGATGACCAATCAACAGATGCAGCACATCATGATCACGACACCATGCATCCATCAGATCATATCTGGCGGCTCGAGCTTTTGCCTGTAACGCCGAAGTCGGTTTATTCCCTACCCACGGCAAAACAACCGATGGGATACCCAGCTTTGATAATCGTTCTTTTGTTAAGCGCGCTTCACCAGCAGATGCATCCCGCAGACCATGATCGACAATCAACGCCGTAACGCTGCCACCGATGATTTTCGCCCAGCAATGACTTAGTAACGCCAGCGTCATGCTGTCGGCACCACCAGAAACAGCAATAGCCAGATGGGGCTTACTTTCAAAAGGTTCTACCGCCTGCATCGCAGTGGCGAATTCATCTTTATTGATAGGTAACACTAACATGGGGAATTTAGCGCATCAACAACGGCATAATTAAACGCAGCCGTTCTTTTGCCATTCCCGTTGCAATGTACTTTTCAGACCAGCTGGGGCATCAGGGTAATCACCACGTAATTTCTGAAAAGCAGCACATGCTTCGCTTTTCTTTTCCAAACTCGCCAATGACATACCAAGTTTCAGTAAAGCATCCGGCGCTTTCGGTCCTTGTGGGTCCGTTTGATAGCCTTCAAGGAAAGTTTCTGCGGCTTCCACGAATGAACCTCGGACATAATACGTCTCACCTAGCCAGTAACGCGCGTTGCTGGCGAGTGGATCATCGTTGTGCTGTTCAATAAACTGACGCAATGCCGACGATGCCATGTCGTACTTACCTTGGCGCAATAGACCAAACGCACTCATGTATTTTTCGCGGGGTGTGCCATTTGGTAAAGCGGCCGTCTGCGTTGGCGCTGCGACTATCGTCTGCTGCGTAGGCGCAACGTTCACACTAGCCGGCGACGGTGATGCAAGTGGCTGTGGTGCTAATGCTGGCTCTTCAGTCAATTGTGCGAGCAATTCATCGGCTTCACTTTGCGGCGCCGGGATAGCTGTCGGGCTGCCAACGTCTGATGAATTGAGCGTCCCCAAAACTTGTGAACCGTCTGGAAAGTTATTGTTGGGTGCTGGAACTGCATTATTCTGTGGTGTCAGCGTGCCTTGTGCGGTTAGTGGCGTCTGCATCGCAGCGCCCGCATCGGCCATTGGCTTTTTCATACCGCCAGATGTTGAACCATGTTCGAGTTGACTCAGCCTAAAATCAACATCAGTAGACATTTTCTCTAGCTGCGCAGTGACCTGGTTCATTTGGAATGACATTTCCTCAATGCGGCCTGTGACATTGCGAAGATCATTCTCTAGTCGTGACATCCTAATGCTCAGGCGCGCGAAAGCAGGCTCACCAGAACCAGCATCAACACCCGTCGCACTAGCGCCAGTTGAACCACCACCGCGTGCAATTTGCACATTCAATGTCCGAATATCACGTTCTAGACGTTCAATTCGATCCATCAATGCACTGGCATCAAGGCTTTGTGCCAAAGCTGGCAAAGATGAAACTAGCATAGTAGCGCTAAATACGCCGCCTATCCAAACGCTACGCAAAGTCATTATTCTCTCCGGTTTTCCCACCTAACAATGAATGCAGCATTTTGACGAACACTGCCTTTCCGCTCAAGATGACAATCATATTTGGCAAAATTAAGGCGCTTGCCCATTTGGTTCACACCATTAAGCAAGCGCCATAAATTTTCACTGGTCCTAGAGGATTAGCTACCGGACGTATCAACCACAGTTACAGAACGGCGATTTTGCTTCCATGCTGTTTCGTTGTGGCCGAGAGCGGCTGGGCGCTCTTTACCGTATGAAAGTGTCTTGACGCGTGATGGGTTAACACCCAATGCCACCAAGTAATCTTTTGCAGCGTTTGCACGACGCTCACCAAGTGCGAGGTTGTACTCACGTGTACCGCGCTCATCAGCGTGACCTTCGAGAACAACACGGACGCCGCCAAATCGTTTGATCCAAGCTGCCTGCTTTTCAAGAGC
>CAWUWH010000082.1:0-6817 GCA_963926035.1 uncultured Rhodospirillales bacterium | reverse complement strand
TGCACGTGAACTTGGTTGTCCTTTGGTTCATGAGATGTCTGGCCTTGTCCCGTATGGCGAGGAAGATATCGCTATGTTGGTCTATGCCGAGAATTTACGCGTGGCCGCTATTACGGCTGAGGCCGCAGGGATTGGCGTCGTTGTTGAACCATTAACCGGCATCGATGTACCTGGGTATTTAATTCAGCGAACAGCCCAGGCGCTTGCATTGCTGGAAATGATTGGACAGCCGAACTTATTCCTCCAATACGATGAATATCACGCCCTGATGAACGGTGAAGACCCGATTAAGGGGCTTAGCGCTAATCTTGATATCATCCGTCATATTCAAATCGCTGGGTATCCGGGCAGAAACGAGCCCTTTGGCAGCGATGAATACGATATCGGCCCGTTCCTGGAAGTCTGTGACATGCTAGGCTATTCGGGCGCCATTGGATGCGAATACAACCCAAAAGTCAGTACTGAAGCTGGTTTGGGTTAGGCATAACGTTATGGTATTGGCTTTTAAACCATTAAATGGCGCTGTTCACCCAGTTCTTCGATACCAAACGTCAATTTCTCCCCACGCTTTAGATAGCGAGGCGGTTTCATACCGGAACCGACGCCTGGTGGCGTGCCGGTTGCAATCACGTCGCCTGGCATCAATGTTAGATGCTTAGAGACAAAGGCAACCATATGGCCAACATCAAAAATCATTGTCTTTGTTGTGCCATCTTGAACAGTATCATCACCAACTTTGGTCCAGATATGCAGATTATGGACGTCATCGATATCATCAGGCGTCACAAGCCAAGGTCCTAGGGGTGCAAAGCCACGATAGCTTTTACCCTTTGTCCATTGGCCAGTGCCTTCGAGTTGCCACGCACGTTCGGATACATCATTCATGACGGTAAAGCCTGCGACATATGACATAGCTTCAGCGCGATCGACTTCTTCAGCTTTACGCCCAATGACGATGGCCAGCTCCACTTCCCAGTCTGTTTTTTCGGAATTAAGTGGGATCGCAATATCGTCAAATGGCCCCGTCAAAGAATAAGGCGATTTCATAAAGATCACGGGCTCAGCAGGTGGCGGCATATTGAGTTCTGCAGCGTGATCCGAATAATTCAATCCGATGCAGACGAGTTGTCTGACATCACCCACGGGTGCGCCAATACGAACATCGTTGCCGATCAACGGCAGCGTATCGAAATCAAGCTTGGCAAGACGTGACAGACGATCTGGTGCTAATGATGCGCCAGCAAAGTCACCAATTTTGTCACTGAGGTCACGAATTCGACCATTTTCGTCGATTAAACCGGGTTTCTCTGCCCCTACGTCGCCAAATCTTATAAACTTCATGCGCTTAAATCCTTATGTTAGCCATGCTTTGATCAGAGATTAGGACGCCATCAGAAAAACGTCCATGTTAGGTTAAATGTTTTATCAATAGTGATGAAAATCAAAGGTATTCAATCGCGACGCGCGTATCCTATATGCATCACAAAGGAGACACCGTTTTGAGTAACGCATACCGCGAACTGACCCATCTTGTTGAACGACTACACCGACGCCTATTAGATGTCGTGCGTGCCGAGCTTATACGGGCTGATATCCATGATCTCAATGGCGTACAGGCGCTTTTACTAGCAAACGTTGGAAAACATGAAATCGCTGTTCGTGATCTGGTGGAGCGGGGGTATTACCTGGGCTCTAACGTGTCTTACAACATTCGTAAACTGACTGAGCTTGGATGTCTGAAGCAACGTCCAACCAAGCATGATAAACGCTCAGTGACTGTTATTCCGACTGAAAAGGCAAAGTGGGCAATCGCTGCAGTGCGTAACGGGGAAGCATCTCACGCTGAGAAGTATACGGGTGCCTTAACTGATTTTTCGGATACCGAGACTGTGTGCGAGACACTGAAGCGTCTTGAATTCGTTTGAACTGAAAACTTGTCACGCACTGGCGGATAATGAATACCGCAACGCTTTGCCTCAAGGTGACGAGAGCATATCTCTTCGTTAAACGTTGATGTCTTCCACAAACTGCGCGTGTTCTTGAATGTAGTTGAAGCGTAACTCGGGCTTTTTACCCATCAGCTGCTCAACCAAGCGTGCTGTGGCTTTCGTCTCGATCTTCGCATCATCCGTATGATCGCCAGGCACCGTGACGCGAATGAGCGTACGGTTTTTGCGAGACATCGTTGTATCTTTTAATTGCGCAGGCGGCATTTCACCTAAGCCTTTAAAGCGACTGACTTCGACTTTGCCGCGGCCTTTGAACTCAGTTTTCATGAGTTTCTCGCGGTGCACATCGTCACGCGCATACAATGTCTTACCACCCTGGCTCAATCGGTAAAGCGGTGGCATAGCTAAATAAAGGTATCCACCTTCAATAAGCTCGGGCATTTCCTGATAGAAGAACGTCAAGAGTAATGCTGCGATGTGCGCGCCGTCGACGTCCGCATCGGTCATGATGATAATCTTTTCATAGCGTAAATCTTCCGCCATAAAGCGATCACCAATACCGCAACCTAAAGCTTCAATAAGGTCGCTAAGTTCTTGGTTTGCCATCATTTTCTCAGCAGTTGCACTGGCAACGTTGAGAATTTTTCCACGCAAAGGCAAGATCGCTTGGTACTTACGCTCGCGGCCTTGTTTCGCAGATCCACCAGCACTGTCACCCTCAACAATAAACAGCTCAGTACCGTCGCGCGTAGAATTCGCACAATCAGCAAGTTTACCCGGCAGTCGTAACCGGCGCGTTGCAGATTGGCGTTTGGTTTGTTTGTCGTCGCGCTTTTTCAGGCGTAGCTCAGCGCGCTCAATCGCGTGCTCAAGCAATGCCGTTGCCATTTCTGGTGAGGCAGATAGCCAATGGTCGAAATGATCACGTAAAGACGTCTCAACGAGCTTCTGTGCGTCAGTGGTTGAGAGCTTTTCTTTCGTTTGGCCCTGAAACTGTGGTTCACGGATAAACACGGAAAGCATGATGTTCGAGCCGCCCATGACGTCTTCGGCTTGAAGCTTTGCAGCTGCTTTGTTTCTGATACGCTCACCATATGTGCGCAAACCTTTGGTCAGCGCACCGCGGAGGCCCAGCTCGTGGGTGCCGCCTAAGGGTGTTGGGACCGTATTACAATAAGAATTGAAGAACGCATCTTCATCTACAGGCCATGCGACGGCCCATTCAACTCGCCCAGCACCATCAGGAAACGTTGCATCGCCGGCAAAAGGGACTTGCGTAAGCGTTTTACGGTCCTTCAAAAGTGACGTCAGGTAATCCCCAATGCCACCAGGGAAGTGCAGGGTCGCACTTTCAGGCGTCTTGTCGTCAGCCTTGAGAATTTTAGGGTCAGCGGTCCAGCGGATTTCAACACCACGGAACAGGTAAGCCTTAGAGCGCGCCAATTTGAATAAGATGGATGGTTTAAACCTGGCCCCTGCGCCGAATATTTGAGGATCGGGCAAAAAGGCGATGGATGTGCCACGGCGGTTTGAAACAGTACCACCGTCTATCAATTTGGTGACCGGTGCGCCGCGCTCATAAGTTTGCGTCCAGAGCTTCTTATCTTTGGCGACCTCAACAACAAGCCGGTGTGCAAGTGCATTCACTACAGATAAGCCAACGCCGTGCAGACCGCCAGAGGTCTCATAAGCGTCACCGCCAAATTTACCGCCTGAGTGAAGCGTCGTCAGAATGACTTCGAGGGCGGATTTATCTTTAAACTTTGGATGTGGGTCAACCGGGATGCCACGGCCGTTATCACGAATCGTCAGGCAGTAATCAGCGCCCAGTTCGATTTCAATCCGGCTTGCATGGCCAGCAACAGCTTCGTCCATAGAGTTATCAAGGATTTCCGCAGCCAGGTGATGCAGTGCCCGTTCATCCGTGCCGCCAATATACATGCCTGGGCGATGGCGGACGGGCTCGAGCCCTTCAAGAACCTCAATATCCTGGGCGGTATAGCTGTCTTTGGTGCGTCCGTTATCGGAAGAGGCGGGTTTTTTTGCAGCCTTCTTGCGTGCGGGTTTTGCAGACTGAGCGATCTTTTCGCCGCTATCTGCTGCGCCCGTGCCGAATAAATCATTCATATCTTAACTTCGATCCATAACGAGACTCCGATACCAACAAACTGGTATCCATAATAAACAATAATAGGCTTATAGTTTAGCCGCCTGCTTATGGCGCTTCAAGGATGATAAGGTATATGCTGCTTTTAACAGCATCAATATCTTGTGTATATTCCGTTAACGTCCTTAACACGAGGTAAACACGATGTCTGCATCTGATCCATCACCAAATTCACAAGACGCGCCAGAGGGTGAGCTTGCATTACGCACGCTGGCAATGCCTGCAGATACAAACCCTTCCGGCGATATCTTTGGCGGCTGGGTTATGGCGCAAATGGATATTGCAGGGGGCATAAGTGCATGGAACCGCGCCGATGGTCGTGTCGCAACAGTCGCTGTTGATGGTTTTACTTTTCATCGCCCGGTCTATGTTGGCGATGTTGTTTGCTGTTACACCGATATCGTTCATGTCGGCAAAACTTCAATACAGGTTCTTGTTTCTGCGTGGGTGCTACGAGGACGCAGACCAGAGAACAGTATCAAGGTGACAGAAGGGACGTTCAGCTTCGTCGCAATTGATGGTGACGGAAAGAAGCGGGACGTGCCGCCTTTAGACAACTTGTAACGTTTAATTATTCCAGTAAACGTCATCATCCGTTGATAAATCGCATCCCTTGTCCAGGTGCCACGGGCCAAAAAATGTGCATTTCGATGTATCGCCATCAAGAACGTGCAACGCTGCAATTTTCCATGCATCGGCCACGTTCTGTAAAGTAAAGTCGAATAAGTCGTCATAATCTATTGTGCTTTCAGGTGTTTTTAAGCCTTCGATGAATTCCATGCCTTCGTTGGCAAGTTCCTCTTCAGTGCAATAAACAACACCTTTCTTCTTACCAAAATGACGCGCAAACGGGACCATTCCCCATGCATTGCCTTCATTTGCGATCGAGCCAATCATTGTGCTGAATTGATTGTGCCAAGCATCAATGTCAGGCGGGCCGTTTTGTTCATCTAGCTCTGGAAATGTGCTGATAAGGCTTTGGCACTAGACTTTTTTGATCAGTGGATCAATCCGCGTTTTGTCAGATCCATCAGAACAATTTCCAACACCTGCGTTTAAGTATTCAGAGGTATCAAAATCTTCACCCCTGAGGCGTTTAAAGATATGAACGTCTTAATTATCTTTGTATTCGCCAACTTTAAGTTCAATGACCGGATGTACCGTCATATCCATGACAGCGTGGGATATGTAACCAAGAGACCATGCGAGAGCCCTTTGCTTGTCTGTGCCTTCAAACGCCGCTGTTTCGTTTAGAATAGCACGTATGAAATCACCATTACGCTCATCCACTGAAATCACCATTACGCTCATCCACGTGCATACTCTTGGCCCATTCTGCCTGCTTACCTGTGCTCAACAATGCCAGGTAGGGGTGATCGGGACTAACAGCACCTAAATCAACGAACCGGCCATATTCAATGACAGCCTGCACAAGGTTATCAATGAAATCAGAATTCTTCATAAATTCATCTGATTGAGGATGATTAACCAACGTAAGGTGTGCGAAGGCGCCTAGCATAATTGTTGTCCGATTTTTTTGATACTCAGATGGACAAGCTAAACCCTTTGATTATTAGCGTCGAGGCATCTCATAGAACATGATGTTAGATCAGTACCATGCTGATGTACGCACCAACAAAGAGAGTGCTGAGGGCTAAAAATTCGCTCAAGAAACGTCCTGCATTGTTCCACTTGTTCATGGCTTTATCCTTTGTTTAAGTAACTGAGCACTGTACTCATGTACATTAAATAATAAGAACTTAAAAAGAACAATAGTAGAACAAATATAGAATATCAAGTAAAAATTGCTTACGTGCTTGATCTCGTTTGGATCCTTGCTCAGGCAAGGGCTAAGTTTGGAAGGAAATCGAATGCGGTGTAATTTTATTTTAAGTGCAATGTTTTCAATCGGCATCATTGCTGGGGCTGCTTCGGCATCTGCGGGCGAAGCGTCGGTACTTGATGTGACTGTGAGCGCAAATGCGGATGGGACTTATGCTTTCAATGTGACCGTCGCGCACCAGGACGAAGGCTGGATACATCATGTGAACAAGTGGGACGTCTTACGCCTGATGGCAGCGTCCTCGGAACACGGATACTGTTTCACCCGCATGTAAATGAGCAACCCTTCACACGAAGCCTTAGCCAGGTGAAAATCCCGATTGGTGTCAGCGAAGTTATTGTACGTGCATCCGATAGCAAGCACGGCGATGGAACACGTACTTTTAAGGTGAAACTACCACCACGAAAGTAATACTTAGCCTTAGAGGCGATCATACTTTTTCAGGAGAGCGATAAGCTTGCCTAAGTCGCGGCATCGCCGACCACGTTCAATAAACAAGACCCCAAGAACAATGGGCGAGAGTAGGGCGAGCACGACGGCTATCAGTAAAAATGCACTAACAGCGAAGTTCAAAGAACTATCGAAGCGGATCAGGACTTCGATGATATGCGCACCTGGTAATGGATCTGCGCGAATAAGACGAATGACCCAGGCGTTTAATGCGATCAAGACCGTCATTGCAAGGAGGGTGAAGCCCGTTTGCACGGCCTGTAGTCGCCCATGCAGATCCTGCTTTGCGGCTTCAGAAAACAGTCGACGTAAGTTGTCGTCACGGATACCTTCAATCCCATTCATCCTTAATATATAAAAGACTTAGTGCCATTTTTCGATGTTTCTTTATGAAATAAAGGCTGGGAA
>CAWUWH010000081.1:0-3619 GCA_963926035.1 uncultured Rhodospirillales bacterium | reverse complement strand
TTGTCAGCGTATGACGCCGGCGTGCTTGTCGCGGACCGTGATACGGCTGCGTACTTTGAAGAAGCCGCAAAAGGTCATGATGCGAAACAAGTTGCCAACTGGTTGACGACAAACTTATTCGGTGCGCTCAAAAAGCTTGATCTGGAAATTGGCGCAAGTCCGATTTCAGCAACGCATCTAGGCGAGCTGGTTGGCTTGATCGAAGATGATACGATCTCATCACGCATCGCCAAAGATGTGTTCGAAGAAATGCTGGCGACATCCAAGTCCCCCGAAGCCATTGTTGAAGATAAGGGCTTAAAGCAGATTACGGATACCGGCGCGATTGAAGCGATTGTTGATAAGGTTATTGCTGATAACCCTGATCAGGTCGCCGATGTTCAAGGCGGTAATGAAAAAGGTATAGGTTGGTTCGTTGGTCAAGTGATGAAGGCGTCACAGGGCAAAGCTAACCCGGGCCAGGTCAACGGATTGCTGCGTAAAAAGTTGTTGGGTTAAGTAAAACACTATGCACACCTTTGCTTCTGCGAGGGTAGACACTAACCTCCATCTCTGTGTCAGCTGGTTTGAAGACAAGTGAGGGGCCATCTGTCGTTGATCTTGGGTGTGGAGAAATCCATGCTTTCGATCCTGCCTAGCCATTAGGAGGTCTTTCTGTGACCTTATTCATCGCCGCCATGGTCGTTGCCAGTGCGTGCATTCATCCATTTTGGAATCTGTTGCTCAAGGGGGATCAGGATCGTGTTGCATCTTGGTGGCTGTTCACGGTTATGCTTTCGGGGATTGGTGGTATCGTCTGCCTGATTCGCGGCGCTGAATTTATGAGTATCACGGCGGTGCTGCCGCTGCTGTCGCTCTCGATTTTAGGTCAATATATCTACGGTCTGACCCTGATTCGGATTTATGAAAAGGGTGATTTGTCGGCGTATTATCCGATTGTCCGCGCCTCGCCGGTCGGCGTTGTTATTTTGGGTTATATTTTTCTTGGGAACAGTTATGGGCTGCTAGTGTTGCTTGGCATCATCTGTAGCGTCATTGGCGGCTTCTGGTTACAGAAAAAGCCAGGTCGGCGGTTGCTCGATGATCCGAAAACCCTCGCCTTTGCCGTAATTTGTATGATGGGCACGGCGGTCTATTCGATTACCGATTCGCAAGCGGTTCAGATCGTTGCTCCCGAAGTTCTGTTCTTCTGGGTTGAAACCACCATGATCTTCGCGTATTTGCCAGCGTTTTGGTTGTTGGGACAGAAGCACGTCGTACCACGCGCGGTACAATTGATGCGAGTTCGACCGGTCAGACATCTGTCAGCCGGTGGACTGGCCTATGCCTCTTATATGTTGATCCTAGCGGCTTACAGTTACGGCGGTGACGTCGCTGCGGTAACCACAGTGCGGCAACTGTCGATCCCGATTTCGGTTGTGCTCGGCGCTATGATGCTGAAGGAAATGCTGCTCGGTCGTCGTTTTATTGCGTCGTTGTTACTCGTTGTTGGCATTGTGTTGGTGATTGTTGGGAGTTCGTAAAAGAAAGATAGAGTGAGGGGACTTTATCTTACTTTGTGAAATTCGCCTGATACCAAGCATAGGTCCGCTTTAACCCGTCCTCTAGCGAAACGGACGGTTGCCAACCAAGAGACGTGAGTTTGGACGAGTCGAGCATGCGCTTTGGCATGCCGTCGGGACGGTTTGTATCCCATTCAAGAGAGCCTTGATAACCGACAACTTTTGAGATGATTTCGGCTAAACCTTTAATGGTTGTGCTTTTGCCCATGCCAACGTTGATTGGTGTTGGATCGGCGTAATGATTGAGTAAATAGATCAAGCTATCAGCCAGATCATCGATATACATAAATTCCCGTATTGGCGTGCCATTTCCCCATAACTCGACCGAAGCCGCACCAGAGATTTTGGCATTGTGGAACTTGGTCATCATACCTGCGACGACATGGCCTTCTTCAGGATCAAAATTGTCGCCGGGACCGTAAACACTGGACGGTTGGGCTGAAATAAAGTTGCAGCCGTGTTCTTGGCGATACGCAGCGCACATCTTCATGCCGGTGATCTTGGCAATAGCGTACCATTCGTTGGTCGGCTCAAGCGGTCCCGTCATCAGAGCGTCTTCAGAAATAGGCTGATCGGCAAGCTTGGGATATGTGCAGGCGGCGCTGAGATATAAAAGCTTTGAGACGCTACTTTTTCGTGCCGCCTCAATCACATTGAGTGCGATGGCAGCGTTATCATATAGGAACTTTGCAGGATACGTGCTGTTAGCCTTGATGCCGCCGACGTGCGCCGCCGCAACAACAATGACTTCCGGGCATTTCGCAGCAATCCAGTTCTCGGTCTCGGTCTGCCTAGTAAGATCTAGAGATTGATGGTCGACCGTTAGAACGTCGGCGTTTTCAGCGCGTAAACGCTTTACCATCGCCGAGCCAACGAGGCCGCGATGGCCTGAGACAAAGACGCGTTTTCCTGCTACATCAAAATCCACTGTATTCTCCATTTCGCGTATACATGAAACCATTAGGGCATGGGTTTCAAGGGGCGACTCCGTCAGGTAATCTTTATGTATGGATAATCAGGTTTCACTCAATCAAAAACCAAAAATTTTTGAGAAAGATGCGCATATTGCAGTGATTGGTGCTGGCATCGCTGGTGGATGCCTCGTGCGTGCGCTATTGCGGCGCGGTATCAACGTGACGTTGATCGATTCTGCACCAGTACCGGGCAGTGGTGCGTCTGGTAACCCTGTGGCCTTGTTAGCGCCCAGGTTGCCCCGAACACAGAGCCCGATTGGTCGATTGATGGCGTCGGCATTTCTGCATGCTGTTCAGTTCTATGACGCGCTTGAGGGCGAGGGAGCGTGTGTTTGGTCTGGTCCGCGTGGCGCCTTTGCAATGGCGCATAATCCAGATGAGAGTGAACGTCAGCAACGGGCCTCGGTGGCATTCAACTTACCAAAGGATGTGATGCGCCTTGTTGATCAAGTAGAAGCGAGTATGTTAACAGGCGTTGAGGTACCAAAAGGTGGGCTTTGGTTTGAGCGCGCAGGCGCGCTTTGTCCGCCCGCGATCACGGCAGCACTGACGTCAGGTGTCACGTATTCTCAGCGGAATGCTGTTAAATTCCAAGAGGCCGAAGATGGCATAAATATTATCGATGGCGATGGTGCATCGCTGGGAAATTTCGATGGTGTTGTCGTTGCAGCTGGCGTGGGCATTATGGACTTGATGCCAGATCAAGCATGGCCATTACGTGCGAACCGAGGTCAGCTAGCTTATCTGCCCACACTCAATCCGACACCGCGCGTGCCAGTGACCTATGGAGGATACATTTCGCCCTTGGTCGATTTAGGTGATGGACAACAGGGCCACGTATTGGGGGCGACATATGCGCGCCGGGATGAGATGCCTGATGCGGAATGGGCCGCAATCCGCCCAGCGGACAATACAGATATGATTGAAAACCTTCAGGCTCATTTGCCTGCGCTATCACCCGATGTACCAATGGGGGGGCGGACGGCGCTCCGGGCCACGATCCGTGATTACATCCCGTTGGCAGGTAAAGTCGCAGATAATTTATATGTTCTGGGCGGTCTTGGGTCGCGAGGGTTTCTGACA
>CAWUWH010000080.1:0-10192 GCA_963926035.1 uncultured Rhodospirillales bacterium | reverse complement strand
TCATGTCCTGAACCACTTGAATGATCTGAGTATGATGCCGTGTGTGGCATTGGTTCATATTGCAAATGCTGACGAGGTTCGACGTACGCGCGGGCGAGATGCGTTGGATCGCCTATTGGTCCACGCATCCAATATTATGAGTAATGCATTACAGCCAACTGACTTGCTCGGGAATTTGGGTGGAAGCGATTTTGCATTGATACTTCTGGGCGCTGACTTAAATATGGCTCGGCCAAGGATGGCTGAAATACTGGACAAACTTAGGGCCGTGCCTCTGCATGACTCAGGCGGCAGTATTACGATAGAAGCGAATGTTGGTATTGCCGTATTAAGCCAAGGCTTAAGCGCAGAAGCATCCATAAATGCCGCTGACCGGGATATGGTTAAGCAATAATATCAGGCAAAAGTCGGCTTTCCAGCTTGGATATCTGATCTTTGAGCCCAAGTTTCCTCTTTTTCAGACGCTGAATCTTCAACTGATCAAATGGACGCGTTTCAATAAGATGATTAATGACATCATCTAGATCGCGGTGCGCTAACTGGAGGTCGCTCAGTTGCTGTTGTAGTGTTTCCGTATCGTCCATGGTATCCGCAGGATCAAATGGCTTAAATCAAGAGTAGCAAAGCTTGATTGTTTATAACAGGAGGATCCTCTGAATAATACATCAATTCGTCGTATCGGCGTGCTGACGAGTGGCGGCGACTGCTCTGGTTTGAATGCCGCGATCCGCGCCGTTGTGAAAAGGGCGATCCATGGTCACGACCTGGAGGTGGTTGGAATCTGTGACAGCACCGAGGGATTGCTCGCTAATCCGCCTCGTACAATGCCGCTAGCGCTTGATGTTTTCTCAGGTGCCGTCCTTCGTAGCGGGGGCACCATGCTAGGGACGGTCAATAAAGGAAACCCATTTTCATACCAAATGCCGGACGGTGAAATTACAGATCGGTCCAGTCAAGCTGTTGATTCTATTCATCAACTTAATCTTGATGGACTTATTGGAATCGGCGGCGATGGCTCAATGAAGATACTTCACGCCTTGATGCAGCAAGCTGACATTCCATTTATCGGCATCCCAAAGACCATCGATAATGACGTGCCGCTAACGGACTTCGCTATTGGTTTTCATACTGCGGTGGGCGTGGCGTCGGAGGCAATGGACAGATTGCAGCCAACGGCTGCCAGCCATCACCGGGTGATGATCCTTGAAACAATGGGGCGCCAGGCTGGGCATTTGGCGCTGAGTGCAGGCATTGCAGGCGGCGCTGATGTGATCCTTATTCCTGAGATTCCTTATGACATCGCGCAAATCGTTCAGAAAATTGAAGATGTATCTCAAGATGAAAAACGAAATCATGCACTGATAGTCTGCGCTGAAGCTGCGTGCCCAAAAAATGGAGAGGCCGTTTACGTCGAGCAGTCAGGCCACATAGTATATGGCGGCATCGCTCATAAACTTGGTCACGATATTCATACGCTGTCCGGTGCTGAAACGCGTGTGACAGTGCTTGGGCATGTTCAACGTGGCGGATCGCCATCGAGCTTTGACCGCGTTTTGGCATCATCATTTGGCGTGTATGCCGTGGATTTACTGGCTTCTGGTGTTTCTGGGCGAATGGTTTCCTGGTGGGATGGCAGTGTGCGTGATGTTGATCTCAGCACCGTTGTCGATAAGGAAAAATCGGTGAATCTTATGGGGTCACGTATGCGTGCAGCTCGGGGTCTTGGAATCTGTTTTGGAGATTAAAGTTTCGTAATAAACCCAAATTGGGATCAATACTGATCGCGTTCCCATTGGTAATTGAAATATAATGATATTACTAGGTTAATACTGTTGAAAGTTACAATTGAGATAGAAGAGAGAAAATAGGACCTCATTTAATTAAGGAGCATGCGAATATGGCAAACCCACAGCGGATCAATGCGTTGCACACAAAGCACGATAAACTCGAGAACTTAATCGAGGACGAAGAAAAGAAGTCCTTACCTGACGCCGTTGCTATTCACACCCTTAAGAAACAAAAACTGAAGATTAAAGACGAATTGCAGAGTATGGATCTTACATGAGATCGCCTGTGACATCGTATTAACAAACAAGGCCGCTCCTGCGAAGGACGGCCTTGTTGTTTTTCTAGGTGACTTTACTTCACATTTCGCGTGCGAGATCGCGTAGCTTGAATTTTTGAATTTTACCTGTCGAGGTTTTTGGTAATTCAGCGAAGACCACGGTGCGCGGGCATTTGTAATGCGCCAGATTATCGCGGCAAAAGGTGATGATTTCTTCCGCTGTCGATGTTTTTCCAGGCTTCATTTCGAGGAATGCGCATGGCGTTTCCCCCCATTTGTCATCCGGTTTGGCGACAACTGCTGCGGCGGAAACGTCAGGATGCATGTAAAGTGCACTCTCAACTTCTATAGACGAGATGTTTTCTCCACCGGAAATGATGATGTCCTTGGATCGATCTTTGAGTTGAATGTATCCATCAGGTTGAATGACACCGAGATCGCCAGAATGTAGCCAACCGTCTGCAAGTGATTCTGATGTAGTTTTTGCGTTCTTGAGATAGCCCTTCATCACAATGTTCCCTTTGAACATCACTTCACCCATGGTCTCACCATCTGCTGGGACGCGTTGCATGGTTTCCGGGTCCATGACGGTGAGTTCTTCCAGCATGTGATAGTTCACACCCTGGCGCGATTTCAAATAAGCCTGTTTTTCAATGGGCTCGTCATTCCACTCAGATTTCCAGGCACACATGACGGCCGGGCCATAGGTTTCGGTCAGACCATAAGCATGGGTAACATTGAAGCCTTGTTCTTGGATTTTCGCGAGAGTCGACGCAGGTGGGGGGGCTGCAGCTGTCATGATATCAATATTGTGGTCAAAACTGCATCGTTCTTCATCGGTCGCGTTGATCACAAAGTTCAATATGATCGGCGCGCCACAGAAATGCGTGACTTTATGTTTATTAATCGCTGCGAATATCGACCCTGCATTAACACTGCGAAGGCAAACATTGGTGCCGGCCATCGCGGCGATGGTCCAGGGAAAGCACCAGCCATTACAGTGGAACATCGGCAGCGTCCACAAATAGACCGGGTGGTGCGTCATATTCCAGCCAAGAACATTACACACGGCATTCAGATAGGCGCCACGATGATGATAAACGACACCTTTTGGATCGCCTGTGGTGCCGGATGTGTAATTCAAGCTGATGGCGCGCCATTCATCATCAGGTAAGCTCCATTCCATCTCTGGGTCACCCGTGGCGATAAAGGCCTCATAATCCATTTCGCCCAATAGCTCTCCATCTCCAGAGTATTCGCTATCGTTGATATCAATCACCAGAATGTCGCGGCCAGATTTTTCGATGGCAGCTTTCATCGTGCTTGAGAATTCAGTGTCGGTGATAAGGACATTCGTTTCTGCGTGGTTCAGAGAGAACGCGATAATATCAGCGTCCAGCCTGACGTTTAGCGCATTTACAACCGCACCAATCATTGCGGGGCCAAAGGCACACTCGTACATTTCCGGTGTGTTTGATGCCATCACAGCGACGGTATCGCCTGCCTTAACACCATGCTTTGAAAGTGCCGATCCCAATTGGCGGCAGCGCGCATAGGTCTCAGACCAAGTATATCGACGCTTACCGTGAATGACGGATGCAAGGTCTGGGTAGACTGCGGCTGTACGGCGAATAAATGATAATGGTGACAGTGGTGTGTGGTTCGCTGGCGTTTGTTCTAAGTCAATGTCGTAAATACTTACGTCGTCCATAATATTCCTCCCGGCATCTTCGCGTTTGATACGTGCACGCGAGATTGTTTTTTTGCATAATGCCGAAGACGCACAAAAAGTGAAAGAGCGCGAATATTAATAAACCAAGCGCCTGTTAGGGAGAGAACACGATGACGAATGCATTTGAGAAAGCTTATGCCCACTCGATGAGTGATCCTGAAGCCTTTTGGGCTGAGGCGGCAGAAGGCATCACCTGGACTAAAAAATGGGATAAAGTCTTAGACGACAGTAACGCCCCATTTTATCGCTGGTTTAGCGGCGGTGAGCTGAACACCTGTTACAATTGCCTAGATCGGCATATCGAAGATGGCCGTGGTGATCAGGCTGCCCTGATCTATGATAGCCCGGTCACAGGTGGCACACAGCGAACGTATTCCTATAACGAATTATTGCATGAAGTTAGCCAGGTCGCGGGGGCACTCGCGGCGGAGGGTGTGGCCAAAGGCGATCGTGTCGTTATCTATATGCCGATGATCCCTGAAGCGGCGATTGCCATGCTTGCATGTAGTCGCCTTGGCGCCATCCATTCCGTTGTATTTGGCGGCTTTGCATCGAATGAACTGGCGGTGCGCATTGACGATGCAAAACCCAAGGTCATCATGTCAGCGACGTGCGGTATCGAAGTCAATCGCGTCATCGAATATATGCCACTGTTGAACGAAGCGATTGAAATTGCAAAGCATAAGCCAACTGCGTGTATGATTATTAAACGGCCCGAATGCGAAGATGTAATCACCGCCGTTAAACATGTAGATTGGGAAGATGCATCTAAAGCTGCTACGCCTGCTGATTGTGTTTCTGTCGAGGCCACGCATCCACTCTATATTCTCTATACCTCGGGTACCACAGGGCAACCAAAAGGCGTTGTGCGTGACAACGGGGGGCATGCTGTTGCGCTGAAATGGTCAATGAAGAACATTTATGGGGTCGATCCGGGTGATGTGTATTGGGCGGCGTCAGATGTTGGCTGGGTGGTTGGCCATTCTTACATCGTTTATGGGCCCTTAATGCATGGCTGTACGACAGTTATGTTCGAAGGGAAGCCGGTGGGTACGCCTGACGCAGGTGCTTTCTGGCGCATGATTTCTGATCATCAAATCAAGGTGCTTTTTACAGCCCCAACGGCATTCCGTGCAATCCGCAAGGAAGACCCGAATGCTGATCTGATGAAGACGTACGATATTAGTTGCCTCAATGCGTTGTTCCTTGCGGGCGAACGAACGGACCCAGACACGCTGAATTGGGCCATTGATACGCTGAAGATTCCTGTTGTGGACCACTGGTGGCAGACTGAAACCGGCTGGCCAATTGCGTCCAACTGCTTAGGGCTGCATGAGTATCCAGTGAAGGCGGGCTCGCCCACCAAGCCTATCCCAGGTTGGGATGTAAGGGTGCTACATGAAGAAACGCATGAGGAGGTTCCTACGGGCGATATTGGCGCTATTTGTGTGAAGTTGCCAATGCCTCCATCCAGTTTACTAACACTCTGGAACGCGGATGACCGCTACAAGGAAGCGTACCTTGAAGACTATCCTGGCTACTACAAGACAGCGGACGCTGGGATGTTCGACGAGGATGGGTATGTCTACATCATGGCGCGTACGGACGATATCATTAACGTCGCAGGTCACAGGCTCTCAACAGGCGGGATGGAAGAGGTCCTGGCCTCGCATCCTGATGTAGCTGAATGTGCTGTTATTGGCGTTGAGGATCAAATGAAGGGGCAATTGCCCCTTGGGTTCCTTGTTCTAAAGGATGGCGTCGTAGGTGGGCCTGAGGACATCGTTGCGGATGTTGTGAAGCTGGTACGTCAAAAAATTGGACCTGTCGCCGCATTCAAACAGGCAACAGTGGTTCAACGGTTGCCAAAGACCCGGTCAGGTAAAATTCTTCGCGGCACAATGCAGGCGATTGCAGATAAAAAAGAATGGAAAATGCCTGCAACTATTGACGATCCGGTGATTTTGGATGAAATCACTGTTGCGCTTGAATCAATAGGATACGGTTCTGCGCGCCGCGACTAATTTTGCACATGGGTATTCGGATAAGCCGTGTGCCGTTTATAGGAAAGTTGAAATTAAATGCGATTAAAAGACAAAGTCTGCGTCATTACAGGGGCTGCGCAGGGAATCGGCGAAGCATGCGCAATGCGGTTTGCTAATGAAGGCGCGAAAGTCGTTGTTTCAGACGTGCAAATTGAGAAGGGCGAAGCTGTCGCCAAAGCTATCCGGAATGCTGGTGGTGAAGCTATATTTTTTGCCTGTGACGTGTCGCAAAAATCTGATTGTGTCGACCTTATTCAAGCAGCTGTTGATGCTTTTGGCAGCGTCGATGTGCATTTGTCGAATGCTGCGATTATCGCTGCCAAAGAGTTTCTCGATATCACTGAGGAAGACTGGGAGGAGACTGTCGGTGTTAACTTGAATGGCTTCTTTTACGCAGGGCAAGCTGCCGCTGCACAAATGGTCAAACAAGGCTCCGGTAATATTATCAATATGTCCTCGATCAATGCGGTTGTCGCAATTCCTACGGCAACGCCATACACGGTTTGTAAGGGAGGCGTTCTCCAGCTCACGAAATCGATGGCACTTTCATTAGCGCCGCATGGCATTCGTGTGAATGCTGTTGGACCGGGTACGATCGCGACGGAAATGGGCAAGACGATGATGTCTAACCCAGCGGCTAAAAAGCGCGTTCTATCTCGGACACCTTTGGGGCGCCCAGGTGAGCCCGATGAAATCGCATCGGTTTGTGTATTCTTGGCATCCGATGATGCAAGTTATATCACCGGTGAGACAATTTACTGTGATGGTGGCCGGTTGCCACAGAACTATCCTTTGGATGTTGCTGACTAATCTGAAAATAAGGACCTTGAGATGGATTTAACGACAGCGAAAGCTGATGATATTCGTGCTCGGCATGATGCAGCGCACGCGCGCATGGATGAACTTCGTGGACGTAATTTGAGTCTGGATATGACGCGCGGTAAGCCGTCACCCGAACAACTTACATTTAGCGATAAGTTGTTGATTGCTTTGCAGCCGGGAGATACGACGGGCGAAGATGGAACGGATCTGCGTAACTATGGTGGCCTGGCAGGTATTCCTGAGGCACGGCGCTTGTTTGCAGAGTATCTTGGTACAGAGCCCGAGCGTGTCATCGTTGGCGGCAACTCTAGCTTATCGATGATGTGGGACGTGCTATCCAATGCCGTTAACTTTGGCATGCCGGGTGGCGAGGGGCCTTGGCGTGATCAGTCGCCAAAAATGCTTTGCCCTGTTCCTGGATATGACCGGCATTTTGCGATTTGCGAGCGTTTGGGCATGGAAATGATCAACATTCCGATGACGCCGGATGGCCCTGATATGGATACTATTCGTGAGCTTGTTACGAATGATCCGTCTGTTAAAGCGATTTGGTGTGTGCCGAAGTATTCAAACCCGTCGGGAGAAACCTACTCGGAAGAAACGGTTAAAGCCCTGGCATCAATGCCAACAGCGGCAAAAGATTTCCGTATCATGTGGGATAATGCATATGCCGTGCATCATATTGCCGATGGTCTCGCAACACTCACAGACATCATGGATGCATGCGATAAAGCGGATAATCCAGACCGTCCCATTGTATTCGGATCAACGTCCAAGCTGACTCTTGCTGGCGCAGGTGTTGCCATGCTTGCATCAAGCTTGTTGAATATTAAAGACCACCTTGAGAAAATTGGTCATGGGACGATTGGGCCTGATAAAATCAATCAGCTTCGTCATGTGCGGTTCTTTAAAAACATGGATGGTATTCTTGAGCATATGAATAAGCATGCAGAGAGTATCGCGCCAAAGTTTGCTGCTGTTGATGAGGCTCTTGAAAAGCATCTCGGCGGCACAGGGTTGGCAAGATGGACAAGGCCCGCAGGTGGCTACTTTGTCAGTGTTGATGTTTTGGATGGATGTGCATCAGCTGTGATCGCTAAATGTGCGGAGGCTGGCGTTAAGATGACACCTGCTGGATGTACGTATCCTTATAATTGCGATCCACATGACGCGAATATCCGTATCGCCCCGACGTTGCCTAGTATTGATGAAATCCAGATTGCGATGAATGTGCTAACAGCTGCAATCCAAGAAGTGTGTACTAAAAAACTCCTTGAAGATGCGTAAATAAGTTGACTACTGGAGACTGCGGATACTTTTATTTTTCCAAGTGAAGGGGTACTGTCTTCATAGATTTCTCGGGGGGTGGAAACCTAACCGTTATATCAAACAGAGGTAATTTAGAATGTCGTTATCAAAGAAATTAATTGGTGTTATTGGTGCAGTTGTTGTCGTTGCTGTGACGTTACCTGGTGCTGCAATTGCTGCAGATGGTGCAAAAGTCTTTAAAAAATGCGCTGCGTGCCATTCGACTGAAGCTGGTAAGCATAAGGTTGGGCCGTCGCTTGCGGGCGTCGTTGGTCGTAAGGCTGGAACGGCTGAAGGCTTCGAAAAGCGTTACAAGGGTCTAAAAGATGCTGATTGGTCTTGGGATAAAGCTTCATTGATGGCTTATCTTGAGAATCCTTCAAAATTCACGAAGGCAAAAACTGGAAAGCGATCATCTATGGGCTTGAAGCTTAAAAAAGAAGATGACCGTAAAGCGGTTATTGAGTACCTCAAAGCGCACTGAGTTATAAGGTAAGAATGCAAAAACGGCCAACAATTTGTCGGCCGTTTTTTTATGCGGTTTTTACAAATCGCTTATGCATCAGCTTTCTGAAGGCGTATCCATTGCTGGTGGTGCCGAAACTGGTGCATCGGAAGTCGTTGCTGCAGGCTCTGCCTTTGGGGCGTGGACTGTACCTGCCCGCGCACGGGCAATAGCGACAGCTTTCTCTAAGTCAGTTGCACCACAAAGGCCTAATCCGACTGGGTTTTCGGCTTTGATATTTGGTGAGTTCCAATGGGATCGATCACGAATTGCGCTGATCGTTGGCTTCGTTGTGCCAAGGAGCTTTGAAATTTGTGCGTCTGAAAGTTCTGGATAATTCTTTACCAACCATGAAATCCCATTCGGGCGATCTCCACGCTTGGATACAGGTGTATATCTCGCACCTTTTTGACGCGCTTTTGGCTGCGGAATGTTTGGCTTCACCAGTGTCAGGATCGCATTTGGATCAGCGATACAGCGCTCAATTTCTTCAGCGGCCAACGCGCCAGACTTAATTGGGTCAAGACCTTGCATACCAATCGCGACGTCACCGTCGGCAATAGCCTGAATTTCTAGTTCATGCAGACCACAAAAATCTGCAATTTGCTTAAATGTCAGCGTCGTATTGTCTACGAGCCAGACGGCGGTGCCCTTTGGCATCAACGGATGCGCCATAATTCTTTCCTCTTCAAAATATAGGGATTGACCGGATGGCACTCCGGTTAAACTCGCAGCCTTTATAGCGCCAGTGCCATGCTTTGGTCAAAGCCTCTTCGTGACTATTTTTTGACACGTAACATTATTTTTCCGATGTGTGCACTTGATTCCATCAATTCATGAGCTTCTTTTGCCTCATTCAAGAGGAATTCTTTAAAAATAACCGGTTTAATACGACCAGCCTCAATCAATGGCCATACTGTTTTCTTTAAATGGCGAGCAATCTCATCTTTGCGTGCAATTGACTGTGAGCGGAGGGTTGAGCCGGTAAGTGTGAGACGTTTCAGCATTAACGGCATGAAATTAACTTCGACTTTTGCGCCCTGAAGGAATGCAATGTTGACGATACGTCCGTCGGGCGCTGCAGCTTTGATGTTTTTTTGAATATACTCGCCACCGACCATATCCAGAATGACGTTTATACCTTTACCACCGCTGAAATCTTTTGCCGCAGTGACAAAATCTTCCTCACGGTAATTAACCGCACGCTCTGCACCGAGATCCAGGCACGCCTGGCATTTCTCGTCGTTCCCGGCGGTGATGATGATGCGTGAGCCTAGTGCGCTGGCAATCTGTATTGCCGTCGTACCAATGCCGCTGGAACCTCCATGGATCATGAGTGTTTCATCAGGTGCGAGGTGTGCGCGCTCAAAGACATTCGTCCAGACGGTCATACATGTTTCCGGAAGGGCCGCAGCTTCAAGCATCGATAGTCCACTAGGAACAGGCAGGACCTGCTCAATGGGTGCCGAAACATATTCAGCATATCCACCGCCTGCGACCAGCGCACAAACCATATCACCTATATTAAAACCTGAAACACCTTCGCCGAGCGCAATGATTTCACCCGAAACCTCTAATCCGGGTATGTCCGTGACGCCTTCGGGTGGTGCATAGTGTCCTTGGCGTTGAATGCAATCCGGGCGGTTCACGCCTGCCGCATGGATTTGAATGAGAACTTCACCGTTCGTGGGATGTGGAACCGGGCGCTGGGTTTC
>CAWUWH010000079.1:0-7663 GCA_963926035.1 uncultured Rhodospirillales bacterium | reverse complement strand
TCGTCGAGAGCGTCACCAAAAACGCTGTGATGATTTCGGATCCAAAATCAATTCGCTACGAGATGGAAAAAGCATTCTTCATGGCCGAAGAAGGTCGTCCCGGCCCGTGTGTGATCGATATTCCAATCGATATCCAAAAAGCCGAAATAAATCCGGACGAATTGTTCAGCTTTGATACAAATGCTGCTGGCGTTCATTACAGAACAGATGTGGTTGATCAGCAGATCGAAACGTACATCGAAGACCTCAAGAAATCTGAGCGTCCCGTTCTTATGGTTGGCGGTGGTGCACGTATCGGTGATGCGGTTGATCTGGTCCGTGAAATCGCTGAAGTCGCGATGGTTCCAGCTTATCCAACGTGGAATGCACTCGATATTATCACCTCTGACTTTCCTTACTACGGCGGTCGTATTGGCACTTACGGTGGTGCTGGACGTAACTTTGGTATCCAGAACTCAGACGTTCTGATGGGTATTGGCACACGTGTCTCAGGTCGAATTACTGGCGGTAACATCCACACATTTGCTCGCGGTGCGAAGAAATTTGTCGTCGACCTGGACAAAGCACTCCTTCAGCCAAAGCTTCAGCAAGTGCCATTCGATGTGAACATTCTTTGCGATGTGCGTGATTTTTGTCAGCGCCTTCTTAATCGCCTTAAAGAAGAGCGTGCAGCAGGCAATCTGCCAGAGCATGAGAAATGGAATGCACAGTGCCAGGAATGGAAAGTGAAATACGATCCAGTTCGTCCTGAGATGTTCAAAGATGGTGCCTATCAGTTCGAAGGGCAGGAATACGTGCATCCATATGCATTCATGCGTCGTTTGTCTGAAAAGATGGGTGGCGATGATATCCTTGTCTGTGACCTTGGTGGCACGTCGGTTGTTGTCGCACATGCGTTTGAGACCAAGTTTGGTGAGCAATACCTGACCAACAACGGTAATGCGCCGATGGGCTTTTCAATGTGTGCAGCGATGGGCGCATGGATGGCTGATCCAAGCCGCAACGTCATCGCAATTATTGGTGACGGCGGGATGATCTTGAACATTCAGGAACTTCAGACCATGAAAAACTATGGCATGAAGATTAAAACGTTCATCCTCAACAACCACATTTACGGGATTACCAAGGCGTTTCAAGAAACCAACTTTGAAGGCCGCTGCGAAGCATGTGGCCCTGTTGGCTATAACCCGCCAAACTTTGTTAATGTCGCTAAAGGCTTTGATATTCAAACGTTTGAAGTGTCCAAGAATGCCGATATCGTTAGCACAATAGATACCGTGATGGCATTTGACGGCCCAGCTGTTTGTGATGTGAACATGCATGAGTATCACACGTACGAGCCACGTATCTTTGGTTGGTCGACACCGGTTGAAGATATGTATCCATACCTTCCGCGCGATGAGTTCAAAAAGAACATGTTCATTGAGCCGATTGAAGGTTGGGAAGAGCCAGCAATGCCAGACATTGTTAATGCAAACTCAGCCAAGCCGGGTACCGAAGGTACTCGGACGATGGAATAGTCCTGAGCATGTTTTACGAGCTCGCGTCATCCAGCTGGGACGATAAGGAAATTGCGGCGATCAATCGTATTATCGAGAGTGATCGATATACCATGGGTCCCGAGGTCGCTGCATTCGAAGGTGAGTTTGCGGCTTATCATGGCAAAAAATACGGTGTCATGGTCAATTCCGGATCAAGCGCCAATCTGATTGCCGTCGCTGCGCAATTCTTTAAGAAAAAGAATCCCTTAAAGCGCGGAGATGAAGTGATTGTTCCGGCTGTATCGTGGGCGACAACGTATCATCCGCTGCAGCAATACGGTCTTAAGCTCAAGATCGTCGATATCGAACTTGAGACATTGAATATGGATGTCTCGCAGCTTGAAGAAGCCCTCACACCAGATACCAAAATGCTGGTCGCCGTTTCTATTCTTGGCAATCCATGCGAGTTGGATGTGATGCGAGCGTTCTGCGACAAGCATGATTTGATCTTCATGGAAGATAACTGCGAGAGCCTTGATGCCGAACTTAATGGTAAAAAAGCAGGCTCGTTTGGTGATGTAAATACGTCGAGCTTCTTTTTCTCTCATCATATCGCAACCATGGAAGGCGGTATGATCATCACGGATGATCTTGAGACGTATCATTTGATGCGCTGTCTTCGTGCACATGGCTGGACGCGCGACATACCAAAGGATTCACCGATTTTCGAATCCCGTGATGATGATTTCTTTGAAGCTTATCGGTTTATTCTGCCGGGCTATAACGTTCGCCCTACTGAAATGGCCGGTGCGATTGGTCGCGAGCAATTGAAAAAACTGCCTGCGATGACTGCCGCACGACGTAAAAACTTGGCATTATTCAATGAATTATTTAGCGAGGATGAGCGTTTTATTATTCAGCGTGAAAACGGCCAACATTCGAGCTTCTGTTTTCCGATTATCCTGAACCCTGCTCTCAACATCGATCGCGAGCGGGTGTTCAAAGCCCTTGTGGATGCAGATATTGGTTATCGGATCATCACAGGCGGCTGCATTCTGCGTCACGACGTGATGAAGTTTTATGATTATGAAACCGTTGGCGAAATCGCCAATTCCAATATTGCGCATGACAACGGTTTTTTCTGTGGCAACCAGCCGCATGATATCGCGCCGCAGTTACGCAAATTACATGAAGTTTTGGACGCGTCCGCGCAGCCAGCATAACACGCGTCATTCCAGCGAACGCGGGGATCCAGAATAATCGAGATGTAAAACTGGGTTCCCGCTTTCGCGGAAATGACAATTAAGGAGTTAAGAGAATGACCAACAAACAAAACATACTCGTGACAGGTGGCGCTGGTTACCTTGGTTCCATGATCATTCCGGAACTTCTGTCCCTTGGTCATAAGGTGACGGTGCTTGATAACTTCATGTTTAAGCAAAACCCCCTCGCCCATGTATGTGCCAATCCTGAATTTGACGTGATCCGCGGTGATGCCCGTGATGAGAGCCTGATTAAAGGCTCGATCAAAGACGTTGATGTTGTTATTCCGCTGGCAGCCCTTGTTGGTGCGCCGCTGTGTAACAATGATCTACTTGGTACAACGTCGATCAACCGCGACGCGGTTATCATGCTGACGAAGCTTTTGTCGAAGGATCAGCGTATTCTGATGCCAATCACAAATTCAGGCTATGGTATTGGTGAAAAAGGGAAATTCTGTACGGAAGAATCTCCACTCAATCCAATATCACTTTATGGAACGACGAAAGTTGAAGCCGAGGCAGCCGTACTTGAGCGCGGTAATGCCATCAGTTTCCGCCTAGCGACGGTGTTTGGAATGGCACCCCGTTTTCGCCTCGACCTTCTGGTCAATGATTTCGTATATCGTGCTGTCCATGACCGTGCGGTTGTGCTGTTCGAAGCTGATTTTAAGCGTAATTACATCCACATACGTGATGTTGCGCGCGCGTTCATCCATGGTCTTGATAACTTTGAGACGATGAAGAAAGAAGCCTACAACGTTGGCTTATCGGACGCGAACCTGTCCAAGCGCGAGCTGTGCGAAAAAATCCACGAACACATTCCGTCATTTGTCTTTATGGAAGCCCCTATCGGCGAAGATCCTGACAAGCGTGATTACATCGTGTCTAACGAGAAAATCGAAGCGACAGGCTACATGCCGCAGCATTCACTGGACATGGGCATTCGTGAACTCATCAAAGGCTACCGGATGATCCGTAACGCGCAGTACGGCAACGTATAACGGGTATCCGTGGGCTAAGCTCGGGTTGTTACTAAAGATGACTTCATGCCGTGCGCGCGGTATAAGTTCGATAGAATCTAATGCACCAACCGTGGGCGAAAAAACACCATGAGCAATCCTGATCTAGTCCTCGTAAATCCCGGTGGACGTGAGCGTATTTATCAGCAACTGGGCAACGAGTTAACGGCGATTGAACCGCCGCTCTGGTGCCGTTTGATCGGTGGATATGTGCGTGATCAGGGCTTTGAGATCGTTATTATTGATTCCGAAGCCGAAAGCATGGGCACAGAAAGCGTTGCCAACCGAATTGCAGAGCTGAACTCAAAATTGGTTGCGATGATCGTGTTTGGTCACCAGCCATCGGCATCGACGCAGCAAATGGTGGCCGCGAGCGATACCACGCACGCGATTAAGGCTGTGACCCCGGATATTCCCGTTATCTTTGTTGGTGGCCACGTGTCGGCCCTTCCAGAGCAAACATTAAGTGAAGAAGTGGCTGAGTTCGCATGTAAGGGTGAAGGCCCTGAAACAGTAACCGGTCTATTGCGTGCTTTAATCGATGGTGGGTCTGATGAAGCTTTGGCGGAAGTGCCTGGTTTAGTCTGGGACCGGGATGGAAAGTTCACGATCAATACTGCGGCTCCGTTAATCAAGGACCTGGATGCTGAGCTGCACGGTAATGTATGGGATTTATTGCCCATGGAAAAATACCGGGCGCATAACTGGCAATGCTTTGGTGAGCTTGAAAACCGCATTCCTTATGCATCCATTTATACGTCGCTTGGGTGTCCGTTTAAGTGCATTTTCTGCTGTATTAACGCGCCATTTGATATCAATCGATACAGGATGCGAAAGCCAGAGAAAGTTGTCGAAGAGATCGCGTTCCTGCGCGAAACCCACGGAGTTAAGACGTTTAAGATCATAGACGAGATGTTTGTCCTCAATGAGCGTCATGTCATGGCCGTTTGTGACGGTATTATCGAGCGCGGTATTGATGATTTGAATATCTGGGCCTATGCGCGGGTCGACACGGTGAAGCCGCATATGCTTGAGAAAATGCGTAAAGCCGGTTTCCAGTGGTTGGCGCTTGGCATTGAATCTGGCTCTGACCTTGTTCGAGACGGCGCGGATAAAGCGTTTGATCAAAGCGATATCATCGACATTGTTCGGACGATCCAGTCGGCTGGTATCAAAGTAGCCGGAAACTATATCTTTGGCTTACCTGATGATGACCTTGAGAGCATGCAAGCGACGCTTGATCTTGCACAGGAACTGAACTGCGAATACGCAAACTTCTATTCTGCGATGGCGTATCCTGGGTCACCTTTATATGCGATGGCGATCCAGAACGATTGGCCGTTACCTGAGAGTTGGGCTGGATATTCACAGCACAGCTATGATTGCCGCCCGCTCCCCACTGAGAAAACATCGGCTGCTGAGGTTTTGCGTTTCCGGGATCAGGCCTTCCATACCTATTTTGGCGATAAACGCTATTTGGATATGGTCACGCAACAATTCGGCTGGGATACGCGCACGCACATTGAAGAGATGGCTGTTCATCGCCTTAAGCGCCGTATCGTTGAGGAGTTGGAGGCGGCAGAGTGACGGCTTCATCCTTCAGGCATGCGTGTGATGTTCCATCGTGACGAAGCCTGAACAGTCCAATCTTGCTGATGTAGATGTGGTGGTTCTTGCAGGCGGTCTTGGGACCCGCATTCAGCCTGTTCTAGGCGACGTCCCTAAGTTGCTGGCACCTATCAATGATCAAACTTATCTGGATTATCTTTTCTCGTGGTTGGTCGGTTTTGGTGCCAGACGAATAGTCCTAAGCCTCGGTCATCTGGCGGACCGTGTGGTTGAGCATGTTGAACAAAACCCCTACCCCGGATTAACTGTTGATACTATTATTGAAGATGCACCACGCGGCACTGCTGGAGCGCTCAGATTGGTTCGACCTGAGATTAAGGCATCAAATGCACTGGTCATGAATGGCGATAGCTGGATTGGTGCCGACCTATCTATGTTCATGGCTGCGCACCGTGATACAGGGGCTGCGGCGACACTGCTGTGTGTTCATGTTGACGAAACGGGACGTTTTGGACGTGTTGATATCGATCAGAACTGTCAGATTACAGCCTTTCGTGAAAAACAAGATGACGGTGGGCCTGGTCTGATTAATGCCGGTGTTTATGCTTTTTCAACCGCAGGCTGGGAGATGATCGATGCCAACGAAGGGCCTTCACTAGAGCGCGATGTTTTTGGTGTGCAACCACCCTCAACCCTTGCCGCTTACAACGCTGGTACCGTACCCTTTATAGATATTGGGACGCCTGAAAGCTTGGCCATTGCGGCGCAGGTTATCGGACACAAAATAGACGCTGCGGGGGACACATGATTATCTGTCGGACACCATTTCGTGTGTCGCTTTTTGGTGGTGGAACGGATTATCCGCCCTGGTATGAAAAGCATGGCGGTGCTGTGCTGGGCTTCGCCATTGATAAGTACTGCTATATCTCTGTCCGAAAACTCCCGCCGTTTTTTGAACATAAGCACCGTATTGTTTATTCCAAAGTTGAGAACGTCGTTTCTGTCGATGATATCAAGCATCCAGCTGTACGTGGTGTGCTGAGCCAGCATCAGCTCGATGACGGGCTTGAAATTCACCATGACGGCGATCTTCCCGCGCGCTCAGGATTGGGCTCAAGCTCTTCATTCACAGTCGGTATGCTGAATGCTTTGGCCGCATTTCAAGGACGCATTGTATCTAAGCGTCACTTGGCGCGCGAAGCCATTCGCATTGAACAAGATGTCATTAACGAGAAAGTTGGCTGTCAGGATCAAATTTGGGCGGCTTATGGCGGCTTGAACCGGATTAATTTCCTGCAAACAGGCGAATTCGATGTGCAACCGGCGATCGTCTCGAACGAGCGTCGGGCGGATCTGCAAGATCATCTCATGCTGGTATTTACCGGGATCACCCGTTTAGCCCCTGCGATGGCAGAAAAACAAATGCAGAATCTGGATGCGCGCGAAGCACAACTCAAAGAAATGATGACCATGGTCGATGAGGCACAGTCTATCCTCCATGATGCACGAAGCTCGATTAGTGATGTGGGTGCATTGCTGCATCAATCATGGCTGCTCAAGCGTGAACTGGCCGAAGGTGTCTCAAACCCTGTAATTGATGAGATTTACAACGCTGCAACGGGCGCAGGCGCCTCTGGTGGTAAGCTTTTGGGGGCTGGCGGCGGGGGGTTTATGCTTTTCGTCGTTGAACCTTCAAAGCAGGCGAAAGTTCGCGAAGCCCTGAATGATTTGGTCGCTGTGAAGATCGCGATTGATAATGTTGGGTCTAAAATCGTTGTTTATGAACCAGATGGTCTTGAATACGCTTAAAACCCTCTAATTCCCATGAATTCTTGACACTTTAAGGCCCCCCGGATATTCACCGAGTAGCATCCTAGGGGGCCCCATGGCAAAAAAAGCAAGTACCAAGAAAAGTAAAATTTCCGTCGTCTTTTCGTTTCGAAACGAAGCCGATGTTATTGATGAACTCATTGAACGTGTTTTAGCCATGTTTAAGGCCGAAGGGTGTGCGCACGAATTAATTTTCGTGAATGACAACTCGACGGACCGATCTCTGGAAATCCTGCAGGATTATGCAGGAAAAAACAGGTCGATTAAGATTGTTAACATGTCGCGAAACTTTGGTGTTGGTGAGTGTGTTCTCGCTGGTATGGAATACGCCTCTGGTGATGCGGTTATCTATATGGATACCGATCTCCAGGACCCGCCTGAAGTCATTCCTGAACTCTTGGCCAAATGGCGCGATGGTGCTGATCTGGTTTATACGCGCCGCCTCAGCCGTGGCGGTGAGACCGCCTTCAGGTTAGCTGTAACGCGTCTCGCGTACCGCATT
>CAWUWH010000078.1:0-5526 GCA_963926035.1 uncultured Rhodospirillales bacterium | reverse complement strand
GTGGGGCAGTTGGCGTTGCGCCAATGCGAGACCAGGAATACCGCTGTCTTGTAGACATCTTTTAAGACCGAATAGCCGCCGCACATGTCGCCATACAATGTTGCATAGCCAACAGACATTTCTGATTTGTTGCCAGTCGTTAAAACCATATGTCCAAGTTTGTTCGAGATTGCCATCAAGATCAGGCCGCGTGTTCGCGACTGAATGTTCTCTTCGGTGGTATCTGCGTCAAGACCTGTGAAAATGGGTGCAAGCATGCCATCGAAGGCGTCCATCGCGGGCCCGATATTGACGTTTTCCAGGCGAATACCCAGCATTTCTGCGCACAAGGCGGCGTCTTCCAGGCTTTCGGATGATGTGTATGGTGACGGCATCATCACAGCGAGGACTTTGTCGGCGCCCAACGCATCGACGGCGACGGCCGCAGAAAGGGCACTATCAATGCCCCCGGATAAGCCAATGACAACGCCCGGAAAGCCGTTCTTGTTCACGTAATCCCGAAGACCAATGGTCATGGCGCAATAGATGTTTTCTTCCCGGCTCAGGCTGGCTTGGACATGGCCAGCATCGCATGTCCAGCCATCGGTGCCGCGTGACCAGTTGGTGATCACTAATGCTTCTTCCCAGAAAGGCGTTCGGACCGGCATTTTGTAGTCTGGGTTAAGGACAAAAGACCCGCCGTCGAACAATAACTCGTCCTGACCACCGACCTGGTTCACATAAAGGGACGCCAACCCGGTTTCTGTAACCCGTGCCATGGCGATGTTGAGGCGAACATCGACTTTGTCCAGCTCGAATGGAGAGGCGTTAAGCGATATGAGAAGCTCAGCGCCACTTTCTTCTAGGCATTCTGCAACATCGGGGAACCACAGGTCTTCACAGACCATAACGCCGAGGCGGACACCTTTGAATGATATCGGGCCCGGCAATGGGCCTGGTGTGAAGACACGCACTTCATCAAACACACCGTAATTCGGTAATTCATGTTTGAGACGGACGTGCTTTACGTCGCCGTCGTCGAGCAGCAGGGCTGCGTTGTATAATTTACCATCGACCCGCCATGGTGAGCCCAGCAGCACTGCGGGTAGGTCTTTTTCATTCAGCGTTTTGGCGAGGGCTTTTACAGCAGCTTCGATGCGGTCTTGAAACATTTCCTTGAGGACAAGGTCTTCTGGGGGATAGCCGGATGCCGCAAGTTCTGTAGCAACAACAAGGTCAGCGTTATCCGCTTTGGCATCCGCCGCAAATCGTTCAAGCAAAACCATATTCCCGTCGACGTCCCCGACGATTGGATTGATCTGCGCAATAGCAATGGTAAGACTGTCTGTCATTTGAGTGTCTTTTTCCAAGTTAAGGCGGCATATGTCAACTTGCACTGCATCTAGCGGGGTTCAAGTGATAAATGCACATCTTGCTGAAGTGCGTTTAGGGGATTGGCAAAGCATGGCTACGCAACCTATGATTTTAACATAATAGTAAAACAGCCTAAAGATTCTAAAGTGATAATGTACGGCGATCAGGCACAACCTACGCCTTCGCGCGCCGAGATTATTACTGTTGGTAAAAATGGGAAGCCTCAAGTCAGCAAAGGTGGTTTCGAGAGCACGCCGCGTGCGCGTAAAATGAAGCCCGAGCCGACCCCCGTTGAGACAAAGCTTATCCCTGATCGGCCAAAATCGATCCCTCAGGCCGCAGCAGCGCCTGCGCCAAATGCAGTTGCTGCACCTCAGGGCGTGAGGCCCACGCCAAAGCCAAAACCTGCTGTGCCGTGTATTAAAAACGCGGCCTCAGCGAAAGCCTAAAGCAAAGCATTGGCTGAAACGACGGTGACGTCGATGGTCGATAAAATGAAAACTAAGGCCCATGCTAATGGGGGTATGCTCTCGATACAAGACTTGGACCTGATGCAAGCCGACTTTGCACAACAAGCTCAAATCATTCAGGCAGACATCGAAGCAACGCTAGAAGGTTTTGCGGATGCACGTGAGCGTATGAAGTAGAGCCTGGAGCGTGATGAGCCGTTTTATCAATTGTTGGTTAAACAGTTCTCTGGCTTGTTGAAAGAAAAGCCGAGCCGTAAAGGCATCAGCCGCCGGATGTTGCCGGGGTATTTCTTGGCCGTTGATATGCTGTTGGGGCTAGACAAGGTTGAGAGCTATCACGAGCGTTGCCGGGCGATTATCTCTCGTATTAAAGCTGACGTTGGTGAGGATGAGTTCGATTGGGAACATTTCTATCAAGAGCGCGATGCGATTACGGTGAGCCTGGACGCGCAAGTTGCGTTGGCGGCGCAATTCGGTGATTACGATAAACGTGCCAATTGGTTTATCAACTTGGTGAACTCTAATCTTGGGCTTGCGCCAAGTGGTGCATCCGAAGGTGAACGTCGTTGGACACTGGCAGAGCAGGGCTTTCGCCGCATGATGGACGCGATGTTTGCATATATACGGAAGGTTATGTCGTCAGATACGGGCCGCGAAAGACTGATCAAACGCCATGGCCGGGAAACCGCGAACAATGCAATCATCGCATTGAAGCGCATTCTTGTCGGCTAAAATCTGAGTTTTAGTCTTTAAGGCTTTGGATTAAGAATTCGCGCCCGATTTTCACGGATGGGACGCCGTCATAATCAATAATATCAGCCGTTGCATAGGTTTCTGTCCACTTGGTGGGTAAGAATGATCCTGTGCCGATCATGTCTATGGGGGCCTTGGCATCGGCCATGACTTTACATTTCTCAACATCAAAGCCACTCGAGACAACGATTTTGACAGCATCAAATCCGTTTCGATCTAAATGTTCACGCAGATAGAAAATGGCTGCTGCTGATACACCTGTGCCGGTCAAATAGCGCAATTCAGCGTCATTACGATATCGACGAATTGCCTGAGGCGCATGCCGTTCCAGCACTTTATATGATTCTTGTGGGTCCAGGCCTTCTACAAAACGCCCGCCGTGTGTATCGAGGCGTATTGAAATCCGGCCTGTTGTTGCCATTGCCGGGAACCGGCGGCAAACAGTCAGCGCATCTGTAATTTCCTGCCCAAAATAGTCAACGAGGGCAGTGAGGGGCTGGTCTGGGAACGTATCAACGAACATTTCTGCCGCTTTTAACGTCGACCCGGCATACCCGATCAATGCGTGGGGCATCGTGCCCTTGCCGTGAGTTTCGCCAAAATAATGTGCAGTGGCTTCAGTGGCGTTGCCGACAAAGCCATTGGCGCCGACTTGATCACGGGCAGCCTTTGATCCAACTGAGGCTGCATAAGCCATGATTTCCGCCATTTCGATACCGGTCGCATGACGGGCATCCATGGCGAGGAATGAAACCTCAGGTAATTCTACGCACATTGTAAATGCGTTATTCGCGGCCACACAGGCGGCCCCAAGTTTCTGTAAATATAATGTCTCAAGATCAACCAGGTGGAACATCGATCCAGTGATCGTCATTAGCGGCTCACCCGCACCGACCCATTGGCCTTCGTCGTAGTTCAGCGAAATATCGAAGTTTACGCCGCGTTCATCTGCAATACGCTTAAGCCAATCGAGCATGAGCTTAGGCGCGAAGATGACAGGGCGGCGCATAAATACGGCATACGTGACGGCTTTATCACCATAACGACCCACGATTTCTTTAGTGCGCGTGAAGTAATGATCACTCCAACGCGGCACGTCGGTAGCGCTGGGGGCCACAGTTGCATGTACAACATGCGGCGATCCCGTATTCGTTGGCTTCTTTATCTTGCTGTCGGAGGCCATGTTAGCCCTCCCGTTCTGCGTTAATTAAGAGGCGGCACGCTGCGCTTGTACACCTGTCCGAACTGATTTCAATTCTTCAGCTAACAAGAATGCGAGCTCAAGGGATTGTTGAGCATTCAAACGTGGATCGCAATGCGTGTGATAGCGCGCTGAAAGATCGGCATCTGTGATCGCAACGGCACCACCTGTGCACTCAGTCACGTTCTGTCCGGTCATTTCAAAGTGTACACCACCTGCGTGCGTACCTTCGGCCTGATGTACGTCAAAGAAGCCACGAACCTCAGTCAGGATGCGATCAAATGGTCGCGTTTTATACCCGCTGGATGCTTTGATCGTATTGCCATGCATCGGGTCACATACCCAGGCGACACTACGTCCTTCATCACGGACCCGGCGTACCAATGGTGGTAATAGATCCAGAACCTTTTCTGAACTCATCCGCGATATAAGCGTCAATCTTCCAGGAATATTGTCTGGGTTCAATGTATCGATCAGGCGGATCAATTCATCTGGATCCGTCGATGGTCCACACTTCATACCGATTGGGTTACCGATACCGCGCATGAATTCAACATGTGCGTGATCAAGCTGACGGGTCCGGTCACCAATCCACAGCATGTGCGCGGATGTGTCATACCAGTCGCCCGTTGTTGAATCGACACGGGTCAACGCTTGTTCGTAGTTCAACAGCAGTGCTTCGTGCGCGGTGTAAAAATTTGTCTCACGCAATTGCGGTGTCTTGTCTGCGGTCAGACCGCACGCGGCCATAAAGCCAAGTGTCTCGTCGAGGCGATCAGCCATGTCCTGATAACGTTCTGCTTCTGAACTGTCAGCAATGAAACCAAGCGTCCATTCGTGAACTTTATGCAGATCAGCATAGCCACCTTGTGAAAATGCGCGGAGCAAGTTCAGCGTTGCGGCAGACTGGTTATAAACGCGCATCAGACGCTCAGGGTCAGGGGTGCGATCTTCTGGCGTGAATGGCATCGCATTGACCATGTCACCGCGATAGCTATCAAGCGTGACATCACCCTGTGTCTCAGTTGGTGCTGAACGCGGCTTCGCGAATTGACCCGCCAAACGGCCAATCTTAACAATTGGCATTGCGGCGCCAAAGGTTAGAACGAAGGCCATCTGAAGAATGACACGGAATGTGTCACGGATATTATCTGGATGGAACTCGGCAAAGCTCTCGGCGCAGTCACCGCCCATAAGCGCGAATGCATTACCCTCAGCAACATCACCAAGTGATTTCTTTAAAGACCGTGCTTCGCCAGCGAAAACTAACGGTGGAACACGTGAAAGCACATCTTCAACGCCAGCGAGTTTCGCCGCATCCGGATAGTCCGGCATCTGCACGACTGGTTTCTCTCTCCAGCTCGTCGGTGTCCAATTCTTCGTCATAATAAACCTCAAACGTCTTTGCCCATTAAATCAGGCCAACGATATAAGCCGATTACGCTAAATTTGCCAGCCAAAAGCCGTTATGAGATTTTTCAACAGATACTTTTTTACGTCACACTATTATAATATAAAAAATGTTATCAGGGCTCACCGCAATTTAGGGATATAGATCATGCTCTATAGTCTTTTAAATTTACCCGCAGACAAGCTTGCCAAAATCCAGGCGATTGAGGCTGAAATAGATCAGCCATTGCTCGCATTCTCAGAAGTCCAGGCATCGCCAGCGCAATTGGATAGAGAGACCTTGGCTAAAATCCGAGAACTAGAAGAAGACTTAGGGATCGTCCTGCTCGCTGTTGCTGA
>CAWUWH010000077.1:0-3525 GCA_963926035.1 uncultured Rhodospirillales bacterium | reverse complement strand
AGCACACCTGACGGACCTCGGTATGTCAGAGGAATGGGGCGCATGGTCGTTGGCCCTTATCGGTATATTTAATGTAATTGGCAGCTTTACGGCTGGATTTCTTGGCGACCGGTTTCGCAAAAAGAACCTGCTAACAATTTTGTATTTCACACGATCGGTCGTGATCTTGATTTTCATTATGGTGCCGGTGTCTCCGGTATCCGTGATATTATTCTCTGCGTCTCTCGGCTTGCTATGGTTGTCGACGGTGCCACTGACGTCAGGATTGGTCGCGCAAATGTTTGGACCGCGTTACATGGGAACGTTGTTCGGCATTGTCTTCCTAAATCATCAAATTGGCAGCTTCCTGGGCGTATGGCTCGGCGGTTACTTCTTTGATACCACAGGTTCGTATATGCCGGTCTGGTGGGCGGGGGTTGCTCTGGGTGTGATTGCGGCATTGGTGCATTTTCCGATTAAAGATAAAGAGCCTGCTGTAGCAGCAAAAACTGCTTAATCGGACGGGTGACGTTGCGCTTTTCCCATGCCACAATGTTTTAAATGAATTTGAGCTGAAAGAAGTCCTGACATGCAGATGCCAAAACCTGACGAAAGTGTGATTGCGCGACGTGAAGAACTCGCAGCTGGGCTTCGTGAGATTGTGCCAGGCGAAGGCGTGATTGACGGCGAAGAAGAGCTACGTGCCTTCGATTGCGATGGCTTGATGGCTTACAAACAATTGCCGTTGATCGTTGTGTTGCCAGAAACAACTAAGCAGGTCTCGGACATCTTGAAATATTGCCATGCCAATAACGTTAAGATTGTGCCCCGAGGGGCGGGTACCGGCCTTTCAGGTGGTGCATTGCCGCTCGCTGATGCGATTACGTTGGGCTTGGGAAAATTCAAAAAGATCCTCGATATTGATTTTGAAAACCGCTGTGTTGTGACGCAGCCGGGGGTTACAAATTTAGGCATCACGACAGCCGTTGAACACGCCGGATTTTATTATGCGCCCGATCCTTCATCGCAGATTGCATGCTCGATTGGCGGCAACGTTGCTGAGAATTCAGGTGGCGTGCATTGCCTTAAGTATGGCCTGACCACGAACAACGTTTTGGGCGTTGAGATGGTCATGATGAATGGCGAGATTATCCGCCTTGGCGGTAAGCATCTTGATTCAGGTGGCTTGGATTTGCTTGGCGTTATCACTGGGTCCGAGGGTCTTTTGGGTGTGATTACCGAGGTCACGGTTCGCATTTTGAAAAAACCTGAGACAGCACGTGCGTTGCTGATCGGTTTCCCGACGATGATTGACGCCGGGAACTGTGTTGCGGATGTGATTGCAGCTGGCATTATTCCGGGTGGGATGGAGCTTATGGATAAGCAAATTATCCATGCGGCAGAAGACTTTGTTCATGCGGGATACCCGCTCGACGTTGAAGGCCTGATGGTCGTTGAGCTTGATGGCCCCGATGCTGAGGTAAATTATCTGGTTGAACGCGTCGAAGAGATCGCGAATGCCGCCAACGCAAGTTATATCCGCATTAGCGAGAACGAAGACGAGCGTGCGCGCTTTTGGTCTGGACGTAAGAATGCTTTTCCGGCGGTTGGACGCATTTCACCGGACTACATTTGTGTCGACGGTACGATCCCTCGCAAAAAATTGGCAGAAGTCCTGCGTCGGATGGAAGGGATTTCTGAGAAACATGGCTTGCGGGTCGCGAACGTGTTCCATGCCGGTGACGGTAATCTGCATCCATTGATTTTGTTTGATGCAAACATCGAAGGTGAGCTTGAACGCGCGGAACTGGTCTGCGCCGATATCCTGACTTTATGCGTAGAAGTCGGGGGCGTGCTTAGTGGTGAACACGGGATTGGTGTGGAGAAACGCGATCTTATGGGCACGATGTTTACCGAAGATGATTTGAAGCAACAACAGCGCCTCAAGTGTGCATTTGATCCGGGGCATCTTCTCAATCCAGGTAAGGTTTACCCTGAACTGCATCGGTGTGCCGAACTTGGCAAAATGCACGTGCATCATGGCAAGCTCCCGTTCCCTGATATCCCAAGGTTCTAAGACGATGGCTGATACGTTAAAACCCGAAAATGATGTGCAACTTTTGGATGCCATCAAGTGGGCTATTTCTGAAAAAACACCGCTTGAAGTGGTCGCCGGGGGCTCCAAGCGCACTTATGGTCGACCGACCCAGACGGCCGCGACGCTGGATGTTTCTGGTCTGGCAAAAATCAAAATCTATGAGCCGGCTGAGCTATATATGACGGCCCAAGCAGGTGCCCGGATGAGTGAAATTGACGCGGCACTTTTGGAAGCAGGTCAGCAATTATCTTTCGAGCCGCCTGATCTGGGCCCGTTGCTTGGTGGATCAGAAAATGCAGCGACTTTGGGCGGCATTGTGGCGACGAACCTGGCAGGGCCACGGAGAATTAAAGATGGGGCTGCGCGCGATCACGTGCTTGGCTTTAATGCTGTTTCTGGCCGTGGTGAAATGTTCAAGTCTGGCGGCACGGTTGTAAAGAACGTCACTGGATTTGATATGTCGAAATTAATGGCAGGGTCTTTCGGGACTTTAGGCGTGATGTCGACGATCACGGTTAAAGTCCTGCCAATGCCTGAAAAGGTCAGAACGTTGCTGATCCGTTGGGGGGCTGATGCACCCGATGATCACGTTGCAATGACAGCAATGTCTCAGGCTTTGGGTAGCGCGCATGATGTTTCTGCTGCGGCACATTTGCCTGCGGCTATCGCCGGGCGCTCAGGCGTTGATTATGTAAAGTCGAGCAGCGGCGGCGTCTCAGCACTGCGCCTTGAAGGTCCGGAACCATCCGTAAAACATCGCACGCAAGTGCTCAAAGACGAGATTAAAGGTTTCGCTGAGATCGAAGAACTTCATACCAAAAACTCTGCGACACTTTGGCGAGAAATTCGAGATGTTCAGCCTTTTGTTAATTGCGATAATCTGCCTTATGTTTGGCGAATTTCAGTGCCGCCGACCAGTGGATCACACGTGGCAGCGTCTATCCTACAATACCTTGGTGGTGAGGTTTTTTACGATTGGGGCGGTGGGTTAATCTGGCTTGCTTTAACCGCTGTGCCAGGCGCGGGCGCTGAAACTATTCGTGCCGCATTAATGGAAATGGGCGGGCATGCAACATTAGTGCGTGCGCCGTCAGATATCCGCGGCAGCGTGGCTGTCTTCCAGCCCTTGTCTGGACCAGAAGCGATGGTAACGGCCAAGATCAAAGAAGGTTTTGATTCTGACGGTATTTTGAACCCTGGCCGTATGTACGCCAGTATTTAGAGGACTTCATGCAAACCAATTTTTCCATTGCGCAGCTCGCAGACCCGAACGTCAGTGCGGTCAATGATATCCTCAGAAAGTGCGTTCACTGTGGGTTCTGTACGGCGACGTGTCCGACCTATGTTCTTAAGGGTGACGAACTCGATAGTCCGCGTGGACGCATTTATTTGATGAAGCAGGCGTTCGAAGATGGAACCGGGGCCACTGCAAAGTTAGCAAAACACCT
>CAWUWH010000076.1:0-5271 GCA_963926035.1 uncultured Rhodospirillales bacterium | reverse complement strand
TCAACGGTATCGAGAATTTCTGGAACCAGGCAAAGCGTCACATACGTAAATTCAACGGTGTCCCAAAGGCTCAATTCGGCCTATATTTGAAGGAATGTGAGTGGCGTTTCAACAACAGTGACCTGTCAGACCAATTGTTGCTGATAAGACAATGCGTTAAACGTTATTTGAGATAGTTATCTGGATCAGCCCCTTTTATTATATCGGCGGCGTGTTCATCATTGTTGGTATCCATGCGCTTTGGCGTATGACGCGCTGTGCAGCAGCCCCCACTCTCAGAACAGAATAAATTTGCACCGACACCGGGGTCAACGCCTGTAGCTGGTGAACTTGATCCCCAAGCAGAAGCAGATTCAGTCGCCCCAACGCCACCGCCAGTTGAACGCGTTTAAGTCTGCTCGAGTTGAAGTTCTAGCTCGTCGATACTTGGCGCATCTAGGACTTGAGCAACGATATCATAAGAAAAACCAACGCGGGCCATAGCGGACATATCCTTATCGCGGCGCTCTTCGATTTTACTTTGATCTGATCTATAGGGGCCAAATCGCCGACGACGTGCAAGGCGGATGGCAGCGGAAAGATCCAGGTTCGGCGTCTCGACTTCATTTTCAAGTTGGAGGAGCGCCGCGTCGATATCGTCATCGCTCAAACCTTTTTGCATCAACTTAAAGCGAATACCTTTAACGGGCGTCCCTTTTGTATGAAGGCCCCGCGCGCGCATCACTGCATAAGCGGGGTCATCCAGAAAACCCAACCGCTCAAATTTTTCAATGATCACATCAATAAAGCCCACACCTTCGGTCGGATCTGTTCCATGATGCATTTCCGAGCGCCTTACTTTTTGCATCATTATTTGGCGAAGGTGCGATTTTGAGGTCGCAAATCGACCCAGATAATGCGCGGCGGAATTCTCAAGATACTTGGCCGTCGCCTTACGCGGGCCCTTACGTTTCTTTGGTTTCTTATCCGGCTCGTTAAATTTGTCATCCATGCTACGCAGTTTAACCCCATTCAAGCTCTGGTTTAAACGCTGATCACACTATATATAGAGAAACATCGACGCCGCCCAGAACATCAAAGTACATCCGGAATTGAGCCAACCCATGCATCAACCAACAGCTTCCAATGCAATCGGCCTCTGGACTTTATACATGCGTGAAGTTCGGCGCTTCATGAAAGTCTACACCCAGACCATGTTAGCGCCTGTGGTGACAACGTTACTTTTCCTGGCCGTCTTCACGCTTGCACTGGGGCAGTTTCGACCTGATGTGCATGGCGTGCCGTTTAGTCAATTCCTTGCACCCGGCCTCGTCATGATGGCGATTGCTCAAAATGCGTTCGCGAATACATCCAGCAGCATCATGATCGCCAAAGTTCAGGGCAACATTGTCGATACGCTGATGCCTCCCTTTACCCCGACTGAGCTTGTTTTCGGCATCGCCATGGGTGGAGTTACACGCGGCATATTCGTTGGCCTTGCCGTGACCGTTGCAATGAGCTTCGCTGTCGGATTTCAAATCACACATGTTGGTATGATTTTTTTTCATGCTTTTGCAGCGTCTTTAATGCTCGCCTTGCTGGGGATCATTGCAGGTATCTGGGCAGAGAAATTTGACCACATGGCGGCGGTGACCAATTTCATCATCACCCCCCTGGCGTTTCTCTCAGGTACATTTTATTCCATCGAACGTCTGCCTGAGTTCGGCCAGACACTCGCTCATTTTAATCCGTTCTTTTATATGATTGATGGATTTCGCTCAGGCTTCATTGGACACGCAGATATTACACCGTGGGTCGGCATGGCTGTGATGGTGGCGATTAATATCGTACTTTGGGTTATTTGTACGCGTATGTTTAAGACAGGTTATAAACTGAAACCTTAAACAGTTTTATCCACGACGTTGCGTCGCACAAATTTTCTCTCACTTTTTCCGATGCTCTTCTCGTAATTCAAAATCTTTCACGAGAGGTTTGATCGATTTTGAAATCGCGTGATTGTGACAGCTCGGGTTCTTCAAGCTTCTCCATCATGTTGCGTAAACTCAGCACAGCCTTTTTGATGATTTCTTCATGATCCTTATTACGGCGAGACATCTTAATCTCTATTTCCGCAAACCGTTCATTGATGCGCTGTTGGCAACGCTTTGATACCTCAGTTCCATAGACGATGCCTGCGATCTCAAAAAAGAGCGCAAACAAAGCGACAAAAAGAAAAATACATAGACGTGCAATCCTCTGATCGACACAACCAAGCACAGTTTCATCGATTTCTTCTGCTCGTCCAATGACCGTAATCACACCTGCATGTATTATTTTTACGTCTAAAGCTCATTTTATCACCGGCTACGCTTAATCATCTGATGCAACGTCTTGTTGACAGTGCCGAAGACCATCTTGATACTCCTCTGCTTTCTAATATCCCATTGAAGGAGGCTGGACATGATTCCCGCAGTTATGCCGACATATGCCCGTTACAACCTTACCTTCGACCACGGCGAAGGCGCTAATCTATGGGACACAGAGAACCGACGTTATCTCGATTTCGCCGCAGGTATTGCCGTTGCTGGTCTTGGCCATTGCCATCCGCATCTGGTTGAAGCGATTCGCGAGCAGGCTGGCAAGCTTATGCACACGTCCAATTTGTACCATATCCCAGGGCAAACCCTGCTGGCTGAACGGCTGGTCGCCAACACCTTTGCTGACGCTGTTTTCTTTAATAACTCAGGCGGCGAAGCGGTTGAGATGGGCATCAAAATGATGCGCCGGTATCACTGGTCTAAAGGCGATCCAGCACGTTACCGTGTGATCACGGTGCAGGGTGCATTTCATGGTCGGTCACTTTCATGCATTGCAGCTGGCAAACAAGAAAAGCAGATGATGGGGTTTGGTCCTGAAGTTGACGGCTTTGACCAGGTTGCCTTTGATAATTTGAACGAACTCAAAGCCGCTATCGGTCCAGAAACCGCAGGTGTTCTCGTTGAGCCCATTCAAGGCGAAGGCGGCATTCATTCGATGAGCGTTGATTATTTAAAGAGTCTTCGCGCGATAGCTGATGAGTTTGGCATCCTGTTGATGTTTGATGAAGTTCAGTGCGGCGTTGGTCGGACTGGCAAGTTCTATGCACATGAATGGGCCGGCATTACGCCTGATATCATGGCCTCTGCAAAAGGTCTTGGTGGCGGTTTCCCGATCGGCGCAACGTTGGCGACCGAACGTGTTGCCGAAACCATGACAGCAGGTTCACACGGCACCACATATGGCGGCAACCCACTTGCAGTCGCAGCTGGAAACGCTGTTCTTGATGTTGTGCTGGCACCTGGGTTTCTGGAAAACGTCGCAAAAGTATCAGCAGAATTCATGAATGGTCTTAAAAAGCTTGTCGCTGCATATCCTGATCAACTTGAGGATTGTCGCGGCAAAGGCTTGATGGTAGGCTTGAAGTGCAAAGTCACCAATGGTGATTTGGTCAACAAAGCCATAGACCATGGCCTGTTATCTGTCCCTGCGGGTGACAATGTCGTGCGCTTCGTCCCGCCAATGGTGGTGACATCTGCGGATGTTGCCGAAGCGCTGGAAAAGCTCGATGCGGCTTTAAATGATCTTAAGAATGAAGAGGCCTAGAATGCCTTCGCCGAAACACTTTCTCGACATTGACCAGTTCGACCAAAAGACACTACGGACCATCTTGGATCGCGGACATGAGCTAAAAGAAGCCCGCACGCACGCTGATGCGCCAAAACCACTCAGCGGCAAAACCCTTGTGATGATTTTTGAGAAACCATCGACACGTACACGCGTGTCATTCCAAGTGGGCATGCAGGAATTGGGCGGCCATATCGTGCTGTTGAACGATGACGAATCGCAACTAGGCCGTGGCGAAAGCGTCGCTGATACGGCACGCATTTTGTCACGCTATGCCGATGCCATCATGATCCGCACAGATGATCCGAATAAACTGCTGGAGCTCGAAGAGTACGCAACGATCCCCGTGATCAACGGACTGACGGATGCTTCACATCCATGCCAGATCATGGCTGACGTCATGACGTTTGAAGAGCATCGCGGCTCAATCGCCGGGCGCACCGTCGCATGGACAGGTGATGGCAATAACGTCGTCGTCAGCTGGATACATGCCGCCGCTAAACTTGGTTTTGAGATGCGAGTTGCAACACCCGCAGAGCTACGCCCAGATAGTGCGCTAATCGATTGGGCGACAAATCAAGGTGCCAAAATCATCCTGACCGAAGATCCCGCTGAGGCTGCTTCGGGTGCTGATCTTGTCGTGACAGACACATGGGTATCCATGGGTGATACAGATGCCGGCACACGACATAACATGCTGACACCATTCCGCGTTGATGACGCGCTGATGGCACATACGGCTTCAGACGCATTGTTCATGCATTGCTTGCCAGCACACCGAGGCGAAGAAGTGATGGAAAGTGTCATCGATGGCCCTCAATCCGTAGTTTGGGATGAGGCAGAGAATCGCCTGCATGTCCAAAAGGCCATTTTGGCATGGTGTCTTTCCTAACGGCGGACCTTCAAGGTCCGGGACCATCTATTTTCGATACATTTGTCATTGCTGCCGAAGATATTCTGGCATTGGATCAGCTTGCTGTTGCGGCATGGCCTGCACCTGTAAATGACGCATGCGACGGTTAGCTGCTTCGGTTTGCCCATGGCATCACGAGACGGGCAAACTCTGTTGCACCATTTCCATTGGTCGCTGATGCGCAACAAATAGATGACCTCATCAATGCTGTTGAGGCGTATTATCGAAACCACGAATTACCGCCACGATTTCAGATCAGCCCAGCAGCTGAACCCAATGATCTCGATGCACAAATTGCTGCACGGGGATATGAGATAGAGACACCAGTCTCAATCGAGATTGCGGCGGCACACGCGTTGCCCCACTGCGAGCATGCCAGTTTCCGTCTCAACGACGGCGCCATCGGGTTGGTAGGATGTTTATAAAGAAGGTTTCTCCAGGGACGCTTCAAAGATTGCTGAGGTATCTCGAGATCAACCGATCTACGCCACGTGGTGCGACGACCAAGATCAAATCATAGCTATTGGCTTTGGCGTGCTTGGCGTCAAATGGCTCGGCATCTATGGCATGTGGACGCGCCCTGAACACCGGGGCTAAGGTATTGGAAAGTCAGTTATCGGCGCTCTTTCAGCATGGGCGGTTGAATATGGAGCCATAGGGCTATATCTCCAAGTTGAAAACAGCAATGCTGCGGCTCAGCGATTGTATGAACGGAT
>CAWUWH010000075.1:0-12262 GCA_963926035.1 uncultured Rhodospirillales bacterium | reverse complement strand
TAGCGATGCGGTATTTCGCGTTCGGCCATACGGGCCTTCGCCAGTCTCGTTCGCGGCGCGTGTGCTCGGGCTATCAATTTTTTCAACACCAATGTCGCTTGATAAATTCAGAGTTGGATAGAAATCCGAGAGTGCAGATTTTACACCTTGCCGGGATGATTGCAGGCTTTTCTCAGCAGCGCGAATTTGCGGATGGTCGTTTATTAGGCCCGTGAGTTCAATCTCAATCGGATTCGCCATCACGCTTGGCATCGTAACAGTGGCGGCCAAAACAAACGTGAGACAGAATGAACTTCGTTTTATGGGCAACGCCGAACTCCCGGACAGCATTCAAATACGAGGTTTCTATCATAGGGATTACACCCATTGGGTCAACGCGTCATACCGACACGAATCGATTCGCTATAAAAATATTGGTTTGACGTTCGCGGCACAAAATTTTGCGCCATTATCGTCGGATATTCGCAAAATAGACGACGATTAACCCTTAATCGCCGTCATCATCCGTTGGTTTTCCGAATCCGCCGCCGCCAGGTGTCTTGAGCACGAACACATCACCCGGCTTCATCTCGGTTTCATCATTTCCGCGAAGAGTATCAACGCTACCATCTGCACGCTCGACGAGATTAATGCCGCGCGCGCCTGGTAAGCCGCCTTCAAGCCCAAATGGATCGGTGTGACGATGACTGGATAGAACGGTGGCAGTCATGCTTTCGAGGAATTTCATTTTCCTGATAACACCACTCCCACCCGAGTTGCGACCTTTGCCACCCGAGCCATGACGGATTGAGAATTCCTCAACACGAACGGGAAAACGATTTTCCAGAACTTCAGAATCTGTCATGCGTGTATTTGTCATATGCGAATGAACAGCGTCCACGCCGTCGAAGCCGTTTCCGGCACCCGTGCCGCCACAAATCGTCTCGTAGTTCTGATAGATCTCATTACCATAGACGAAATTGTTCATTGTGCCCTGTGCCGAGGCTAACACACCCAACGCACCGTAAAGTGCATCTGTCAGGCATTGCGAGACCTCGGTGTTTCCAGCGATAACCGCAGCGGGAAATTCAGGACTGATGATTGATTTTGGCGGTATTTTAATCTTGAGCGGTTTCAGACACCCTTCGTTTAGAGGGATCTCGTCGTCAACCAACGTTCGGAACACATAAAGTACCGCAGCTTTGCAGACAGCAGACGGCGCATTGTAGTTATGATTTCCTTGCGGAGATGTACCGGTAAAGTCGATGACAGCTTCACGGGCTTCCTTGTTGACGATAATCTTGACCTTGATCTGATCACCATTATCCATCGGATACGTGAACTCGCCATTGGCAAGAACATCTAGAACGCGGCGTACAGATTCTTCAGCGTTATCCTGCACGTGGCCCATATACGCATGCACAACATCAAGACCGAAGTGGGTGATCATTTTGCGTAATTCACGCACACCGGTTTCGTTGGCAGCAATTTGTGCTGTCAGGTCGGCCATGTTTTGCGATGGATTGCGGCATGGATATTTGCCTGACTTCAGCAGCGCGTAGGTTTCTTCTTCGCGCAGTCGGCCTTCTTCGACCAACAGGAAGTTATCGATCAGCACACCTTCTTCTTCGATGTGTGTCGAGTCAGGTGGTGCGGAACCAGGTGTCCGGCCACCAATATCAGCCTGGTGTCCTCGTGAGCCAACATAGAATAAGATGTCTTTGCCGTTATCGTTGAACACAGGTGTGATCACGGTGACGTCGGGCAGGTGGGTGCCCCCATTGTATGGGGCGTTCAATGCATAGACATTGCCGGGTTTAATCTTGCCTGCATTCTCGCGAATAACAGTTTTGATACTCTCACCCATTGAGCCTAAGTGAATGGGCATGTGGGGTGCATTGGCGACAAGATTGCCTGCGATATCAAAGATTGCGCAGCTGAAATCAAGCCGCTCTTTGATGTTTACGGAGTAGGCTGTGTTGGCGAGTGTCGCGCCCATTTGCTCGGCAATCGACATAAACAGATTGTTGAAAACCTCGAGCATGACCGGGTCGGCTTTGGTACCTATTGCAAATGTTTTTGGTCGCTCTTTAACACGTTCCAAAATCAAATGGCCACGCGTATTCATGGAGGCTTGCCAATCAGGCTCGACAACAGTGGTGCCTGTGTCTTCAGCAATGATCGCCGGACCGGCAACAGTATCACCAGGCAAAAACGCTTCGCGCGCATATATGGGTGTGTCGTGATACGCGCCATCAGAATACATTTGCACGGTTGCGCGAGGACGCATCGGCGCGGCTCCCGACATTGAATCTATTTCTGGATCAATGATTGTTTCTGTAACACCAACAACCTCAACGGCAAGCGCATCAATGACAAGATTACGGCCTTCAGGCACAAAGCCAAAACGTTGGCGATGTAAATCTTCAAACGTCGTCTTCATCTTTGCGGCATCGGCGATATCGACAACCATCGAGCTGTCTGTACCGTCATAGCGCAGATGTGTGCGGCGGAATGTTTCGACTTGATTACCTTCAATACCTTGAGAGGTGACTTCTTTTATCGCATCTTTTTCCATCTCATCGCAGATTAGGCTGACGCGTGCGAGGGCCTCATCGTCCAATGGTTCCTGTTCAGAACGTTCACGGAGTGCGCGAATGTCAGCCAAGCCCATGCCGTATGCCGACAATACGCCAGCAAACGGGTGCACAAAGACGGTCTTCATGCCAAGTGAGTCTGCAACAAGACACGCGTGCTGACCGCCAGCGCCACCAAAGCAATTCAATACATATTTGGTGACGTCATAACCGCGTTGTACAGAAATCTGCTTAATCGCATTGGCCATGTTTTCAATCGCAATGGTCAAGAAACCTTCTGCGACATCTTCGGGTGAGCGCTTAGCTTCGCCCGTATCGTTAGAAATACGTTCGGCGAGTTCTTTGAACTTTTCATGCACCACTTTGGCGTCCAATGCCTCATGGGCTTCAGGGCCAAACACATGTGGGAAAAACTTAGGTTGGATTTTACCCACCATGACGTTGCAATCGGTGACTGCGAGCGGGCCGCCACGTCGATAACATGCAGGGCCAGGATTAGCGCCGGCACTTTCAGGGCCGACGCGAAAACGCGCGCCATCAAAAGCCAGGATGGAGCCACCACCCGCTGCAACAGTATGGATGTGCATCATTGGTGCGCGCATACGTACACCCGCAACGACGGACTCGAACGAGCGTTCATATTCGCCGTCGTAATGAGCAACGTCCGTTGACGTGCCGCCCATATCAAATCCAATAACACTTTTGTAGCCTGCAATCTCAGCCGTTCGTACCATGCCGACGACGCCACCAGCCGGACCAGAAAGAATACTATCTTTACCCTGGAACAGCTTAGCATCGGTCAATCCACCATTGGATTGCATAAACATCAGTCGTGGACCTTGATCGCCATGCGCCTCAAGATCTGTTGCAACACGTTCAACATAGCGTCTGAGGATGGGTGACAAATACGCATCAACAACGGTTGTGTCGCCACGTGAAACCAACTTGATCATAGGGCTGGTCTGGTGCGAAATCGAAATTTGTGTGAAGCCGATTTCTTTTGCAATAGCCCCGGCACGAATCTCGTGTTGGTGATGACGATATCCATGCATAAAGGCAATGGCGATCGAGCGAACGCCATTGTCAAACACGGTTTGCAGAGAGACTCGCAAAGCGTCTTCGGCGAGGGGCTTTAAGATTTCACCATCAGTTGCAATACGTTCATCGGCTTCAATGACACTTTCGTAAACCAACTCGGGTAATTTTATATACATATCAAAAAGGCGTGGACGGTTCTGATAACCAATGCGCAGTGTATCGCCAAAGCCCTTGGTAATGACGAGCACGGTGCGGTCGCCTTTACGTTCAAGCAATGCGTTGGTGGCAACAGTTGTGCCCATCTTAACAGCTTCGACACTGCCAGCAGGGATTGGCGCGTCAGATTCCAGACCCATTAGATCGCGAATGCCTTGTAACGCAGCATCATCATATTGCTCTGGATTTTCTGAGAGCAATTTATGGGTCACGAGTTCACCGCTTGGTTTGCGTGCAACCAAATCTGTGAATGTGCCACCACGATCAATCCATACTTGCCACATGGGGTTTGTCTCCATAGTCCTCAATCACTCATCGTGAATGCGGGCGGGATTAATAAAAAAGTTTAGGTAACCAAAGAGCGAGGTCAGGAAACGCCAGCAACAGGCCAACCATGGCGAACATCGTTGCGACGAATGGCAATGTCCCAATCATAACGTCGTTGAGGCCGCCTTTTTTTCGGATGCCTTGCACGACGTAAAGATTAATGCCAATGGGTGGTGTGATCAGCGCCGTTTCTAACAGCACCATCAGCAAGACGCCGAACCATACTGGATCGAAGCCCAAGGCGATAACAACTGGTGCAATTAAAGGTGCGGTGGTCAGCAACATCGACAGCGTTTCCATGAAACAGCCAAGTAAGATATAGAAGCCAACGATCATGAACATGGTCTGCATCGGGGTCAGGCCAAGCCCGGTGATAAAGTCAGTTAACATCGAAGTCAGGCCGACGGCGGCAAGAATGAAGTTCAAGAAGATCGCGGCTAAGATGATCAACATGATCATTGCCGTGGTGCGCATAGTGCCTTCGATGGCTAACTTTAGCATCGGAATGGTCAATGTTCGGTTGGCGGCGGCCAATCCAAGAGATGCGATCACACCGAGGGCCGCCCCCTCAGTTGGTGTTGCGACACCAGCATAAATTGAACCAACAACGACAGCAAATATTCCGAGCGGTGGTAGTAGGCCCGAAAGTGATCGGACTTTAGCCGACCAATCCTGCGGCACGGGATCGCCATCCCATTCGGGCTTGAAAAAACAGGCAATGGCGATGGTGAGCATGAATAAACCGGCCAGCATCAGACCTGGAATAAATCCGGCGAGATACAGCTCCGGGACCGAGGTGTCGGTCAGCAGGCCGTAAATAATCAAATTGATCGATGGCGGTATGAGGATGCCCAGCGTGCCGCCGGCGGCGATGGTCCCTAAAAAAAGTCGCTCATTGTAATTGTGCTTCTCAACCTCAGGTAATGCGACTGTGCCGATGGTCGCGGCCGTTGCGACGCTTGAACCTGATGTTGCTGCAAACAGCGCGCAGGCACCGATGTTGGAATGCATCAGGCCACCTGGCAACCAGCCAAGCCATTGCACCATGCCCTCGTACATCCGCGCCGTGATACCAGAGCGCAGTAAAATTTCGCCCATCAAGACGAACATTGGGATGGCGACCAACAGAAATTCGATGCTGTTCTGCCAAAAGATATCGCCAATCGCGAGATGGAGCGGCATGAATGAATGGAAATACGACATGAACAGCCCGAGCCAACCAAGAACGGCAGCAATGGGCACACTGAGCGCGACGAGTCCCATGAGAACAAGTATGGCTTGTAGTAGCATGATCGTGACTCAGCTTTCTTCTTCGATTTGGTCGTCGACAGACTTTATGCCGAGTGATTGATTGATACTTTGCCAGTCACGTTTTGCCAGATGGATCAGTGAGCGAAGGATAATGGCGATACCGGTAATGACACATAGGAGAAGTCCCGCAAACCAAATCGTTTGTGGAATGGCCAGTGGCGTACGTAATGGTGAAATAGAACGCGACCCGTTGCTCCAGGTATCGGCGAGCATCAAGAATCCGCGCCATGCGACATAGCTGACAAATGCGATCAAAAGAATGTTGCCGATGATATCTAGAATTGCGCACAACTTTGAAGGCAAATGTTGATAGAGGGCGTCGACCCGAATGTTCGAACGATGGATAAGCGCATAGCTGAGAGAAAGAGTTGTCGCTACACCAAAGGCGTAACCACTTAACTCGTCCGAACCAGCCATCGAGATGTTAAAAATTTTCCGTAAAATCACGTCGACGGTGACGATCACTGCCGCCATGATTAGAAGCGCACCACCTAGCCAAACGAGACGTAATGCGATCCTGTCGAGGCCTTTTAACGTTTTATCTAGAAAATTCACATGCTTATCTCTCAAAAAAATGGCCGGGGGGGTGTTGTATCCCCCCCCGGCCGGAGGAGAACTTCTTACTTCTTGGCGGTGATGCCAACGATCGGGCCAACAACTTCGTTCCAAGTCTTCACGCACTCGGCGTCACAACGTTTAGCCCAATTGGCGACGACGACATCCTGTGCAATTTTCTTTTGCTTTTTAATATCGTCTGCGGATGGCTCCACTAGTTTCATTCCGCCGACAGGACCAAGTGAGCATTCTTTACCGGTCAGGCACTGAATTGCGAGGGCATCTTCCTTGGCAGTTTCTGTCCACATGCGATCGGTCAGTTTGTCGACCTCGGATTGTAGCATTTTCTGCTGTGCCGGAGTCATGCTGTTCCATTTTTTCAAGTTGATCGCGCCAAACGCCATACCCCAGCCGACGCGCATGGTGTAGGCGTGTGTCGCTGACTGATACCATTTGGCGTTATAGGCTGGCATTGAGCCGGTAATGCCGCAATCGACGACGCCTTTTTGCAGCGCTGGGATCACTTCGGCGAATGCCACGGTCACGCTGGTACCACCGACACCTTCGACAAAGTCGGCGAGTGAAGCGGTGTAGGTGCGGACTTTTTTGCCTTTTAGATCGTCAATGCTGCTAATCTCAGCATTGCACCACAGGTTTTGGCTCGGGAACGGATAGAGCTGTAGAAGTTTGGAGTCATAAATCTCTTCGAACTTCGTCGCCATAACTGGCATGTAGGCGTCCACGATTTTGCGTGCTGTACCAATATCTTGCGCCAGCGACGACAGATCGACACCATCAAACATTGCGTTTTCTGCTGACACGTAGCCCATAACGCCGTGCGCGTAATCGAACACGCCCTGCTTTAGAAGACGCATAATCTCGAAACCTTTGAGGCCAAGTTCCGTCTGTGGTTTGATCTCGCCTTTTAGGGCGCCGCCAGTTTCTTTAGCAAGTGTCTCGTTCCAGAACGGACCTTCGTGCTTTGTATAATTGGTCAAGTTGCCCCAGGTGCCTACCGCTTTGATGGTGACAGGGTCTGCAGCTTGTGCTGCGGGCGCCAAATTCAGCGCAAACGCAGCAACACTGGCGATCATGCCGGCTTTAAGGATGTGTCTCATGTTTTAAAACTCCCTTGTTGTCATGAGTGAGGTTTTTTAGAATCAGTCGCCCAGGCTGGAACGTCGGAAACTAACATCCGGCCTGGTGCGTGTGTAATGCAGATCGGCGGGCGTGCTAATCTGACGGCATTCTGTGGCGTCACACCACAGGCCCAGAAAACGGGTATCTCACCGTCTCTGAATTCGGTCGTATCGCCCCAGTCGGGGGTGTTAATATCTTTGATGCCAATCTGCGCAGGATCGCCAATATGAACGGGCGCTCCATGAGCATGCGGGAAGCGCGCGCAAATAGCACTGGCGCGCACCGCATCGCTAATTTTCATAGGTCGCATGGAGACAACGGTGCCGCCTGAAAAAGGCCCAGCAGGTTCTGTCTCAATGTTGGTGATGTACATGCCAACAGTTTTGTTCTGATCAATATGGCGAAGCTCAATGCCTTCTGCCATTAATGCATCTTCGAAAGTGAATGAGCAACCAATCGCAAAAGCGACAAAATCGTCGCGCCAGAGATCACGAATATCTGCAACTTCGTCCTTTAATTCACCATTCTCGTAAATACGATACGCCGGGACGTCGCGTCGGATATCAACGTCTTCGCCTAAAGTCTGCATGATCGGGTTACCCGTATCGGAAACACCGATTAAAGGGCAGGGCTGTGGATTGCGTTGACAGTAGCGGGCAAAATCGAGGGCGTAGTCTGCGGGAAGGATAGCGACGTTGCCTTGCAACATGCCGGGCGCAATACCCGCGGTATGGCCAGTATAAGTGCCTTGGCGGAAATGTTGACGCGAATCAAACGCGCTCAATCCAGCGAAGTCGTCATAAACCATTGCTGCACCACCGGAGTGGGCTTTAGCAGCACTTCCCATTTGATAAACTCCCTGTCTTTATCGCCGCTCTTTGGCAGCTGATACTAGAAACAAACAGCAAAGTATGGGATGAGTCTAATTTATAATTTTTAGACTCAGGTATAAAAAAATTTATAACATGATGAACTCTCTATAACTTTAGGCAAATGGGTGGGGATGTGTTATGAACCTTAAGCAATTGGAAGCTTATCTCTGGGTGGCAAAGCTTGGCAGTTTCTCAAAAACGGCTGATCGGCTTTATACGACCCAGCCCGCCATCTCGAGCCGAATCACAAACCTGGAAGAAGAACTTCGTACCAAATTGTTTTATCGTGAGGCTGGGTTGGTGCGTTTGACGCCGGACGGGCAGGCGTTAATGCCGATGGCTGAAGACGCATTGGGGGCTGTCGAAGCGATGCGTGAGCGTGCCGGATCGCCGGCTGAGGTTTCGGGCCTTTTACGGCTGGGTGTTTCAGAGACAATCGTGCAAACGTGGTTGCCTGAGTTGTTGGCTGAGATGCGAGACACGTATCCGTCCCTAGATGTTGAGATTTCAGTCGACGTGATGGCATCGCTTAGAAACGAATTGGTTGAGCATTCATTGGACTTGACGATCCTTTTGGGACCGATTTCAGAATACACGATCTCGAACACGCAGCTTTGTGAGTACCCGTTGATCTGGGCGATGCGTCCTGAGACACCGAAAAGCGCGCCGATTAAAATGTCAATGACCGAAATGCTGGCCTATCCGATTCTAACCTTCGCCCGTAACACGCGACCGTTTGCGGAAATCAATGAAGCGTTCCGAGATCAGACAGGAAAGACACCGCGGATATTTCCCTCAACGTCGCTATCTGCTTGTCAGCGCATGGCTGAGCGCGGTGTTGGCATTGGTGTCGTTCCGCGAATTGTGGCCACGCCACCTCTTGAAGATGGGCGCTTGATAGAAATACAGGCGGATTGGTATCCAACACCTTTAAATTATACGGCGTCTTATATTGCCGATCCATCCCGACCGATCATCGCGCGTATTGCCGAAATGGCGCAGAATATTGCTGCACGTGCTTGACGCTTCGGCGTGCTCACACCAACTTACATATAACAATATGGAGGAAATTAATGACGACGAATGCACGCCGGTTGGTTTATTTTGAAAATTGGATTGATCCTGTTGCCGAAGAAATTTTATCAGAGGCACCTGGAATTGAGCTTGTCCGGCTGAACCAGGATGATGATGAAGACAAGGTCTTCAATGTCATGAAGACAGCACACGGCTATCAAATGCTGGCGAAAACCGAGATGCTGCGAAAGTGGTGGCCGGATCGTGCATTTATCGAAAAATGCCCGAACCTGTTGGCCGTCGCCTCGTTGGGCGCTGGGTATGATGCCTGTGATGATGCGGCATGTACCGAGCATGGTATCATGGTCATGAATAACTCCGGTGCGAATTCAGATAGTGTCGCACAACATGCTATCGGTATGGTTTTGGCGTTGGGTAAGAACATGATCCGCCATGATCGTAAGATGCGTGCGGCCCCGGGATTGGACCGTATGGCATACCCGGGCCTTGAAGCGACCGGTAAAACGATTGGTATCGTTGGCCTTGGAAATATTGGTCGACGTACGGCAAAGATTGCCAAGCACGCATTGAACATGAACGTGATCGCTTTCGACCCACATATTTCTGAAACTGACTTTGCTGAGCGCGATGCCACGAGCGTCGACCTTGAGACGTTGTTCAAAACGTCAGATTTCATATCTGTGCACTGTCCCTTAACGGATGAAACGCGGCATATGATCGGTGCGGATCAATTCGCGCTTATGAAGCCTTCTGCATATTTCGTCTCGACCGCGCGTGGCTTTATCCATGATGAGGCTGCGTTGGTTGCGGCACTGGCTAAGGATCAAATGAACGGTGCTGGCATCGATGTTTTCGATGAAGAACCACCTGGGCCAGGTCATCCATTGATGCAGTTTGAGAATGTTTTGATGACGCCACATGCCGCTGGGATTACGGACGTCTGTAATTACCGTATGGCGCAGTGGGGTGCTGAACAGTGGATTGAAGTGCTGAATGGTCGCCGTGCACCTCGACTTGTGAACCCGACTTGCTGGGATACATATGTTGAGCGTCACACGCGTATCACAGGGTATGCACCCGAGGCTTAGGTAATGAGGTTAAAGTGATGCCAACTCAAACCGATAATCGCGCCGCCGAACGCTATGAAGTTGATGCGCCCATTGAAGGGGCGATTGGTGACCTTGCATTTAAAGGTCGCCTTAAAGATATTTCATCAACCGGGGTGGCGATTGTCGGTGTTGATGATGTGGGGTACGAGAACAATCAGTTTGTGTAACTGCATATGAACGGCGTGGAAACGCAGAGCGGATACATCAAACGGCGTATTCCAGAGGGGTTCGCATTGCAATTCGATAACAACGAGGACGATGAAAAGCGCAAAAGTGACGTTCAAGCGATGCTTCGGGCACTCGGACCCGACGCAATGCGCGGCTAAATCATCGACAAAATATTTAGAACAAAATTTCCAGGCTATTGGTCACGAGTGTAAAAATTGCATAATGGACAGCGCAAACGCCTAGGCTTGTGCCGACTGCAGCGCCGACGGTTTCATTCATGAGGGTGCTGAACTTAATATTCATGGTCGCCTGCGTTTTAAGTAGATCACCCGTTTTGGGCGATGTGTTACCTCTAGACGTAAACCATTAAACGCAATACTCACCCTCGCGTCTGTGCGCAATTGCACAGGTAAAACAAATAAAATTAACCTTACTTTTCACACATGGATTTGAGCGCTTTCCACGCATAGCCGCTCATTGCGCGACCATTCTCTTGTGATAAGGCGATGATGGCATCGCGGCGGTCGTTGCCGGCTGGATGTGTATTCAGGAAATCTGGGATGATATCGGATATGGGGTCGGCTTGACTGATGCGTCCCATAAAGTCCGCAAGTGGGCGTGCCGTCAGGCCCAATTGATTGAGCGCCGTTACGCCAAGAAAGTCTGAGGCCGCTTCGGCATCGCGGCTATATCCACTTTCGATGACACTGGATGCGATGCCAGACAAAGCAGCGCCACCAAAGACATCACCAATTAACAAGCTGACCAAAAGGGCCGCGCCGGTTTGCTTGATGGATACTTGCATCGGATCACGACGCACCACGTGTGCAATCTCGTGGGCCAGGACGCCGATGACTTCGTCGCCGCTTTTAGCGTGATCTAATAACCCGGACAAAATGATGACATGGCCACCCGGTAAAGCTAGCGCGTTGGTTATTGGGACACGCAAAACAGTCATGGTAATTGGGAATGGACTATCCATGATTGTCGCTAATTCCTTGGCGCGTTTGTCCAGGATGGCTTGTGCTGTAGGCGACGTGCAGACGAGTGATTTGTCATTTTTGTTGAGATGGCCTGCAAGCCCGATTAATTGGTCTCGAGATTGCAGCCCCAGTTTTTGTTCCATGCTATAGGGGATTAAATTGACGACAGTACTGGCGATCGCGGGCAAGAAGAACACGAAAATACCGGCCACGGATGCAATCGCAAAAATCCCTGCGGCGACCCATGTCGGCCATTTGATTTGCCCGGCATCGCGTTTGGATATGTTTGGGCATTTGTGTGTCAGCCAGGCACCGTCATCGTCACTGTCCAGGTTCAGGCGCGTATCGTTGCCATCGCAACGCAACCGGATCGGCGGCGTGCGCCTAGTCGCATTGGCATAGCGAATATCGCCTAAAGGCCAACGCGTGATGACATGTCCTGCGTCATCAGAAATAATGAGGGCAAGTGCCTCAATCTTAATTTCTACGCTGTGACGCGCTGCCGTTTTGCCATCATTAAAAGAAGCCGTGTTTGGCATACTTAGAACCCACCAATATCCAAAGCGTCTGCAAGACCCTCGCCGGTGCGTGCTGTTTCAGATGCAGATTGTGTAGCCTGCTCCAACACGTACGCATTTTCAATCGATGTTGTGATGACCAGCTGTTTAATGACTTCGTATTTGAACAGGACAGACCATATCAACGGAAAGATAAAAACAACCAAGACGAACATTAATGCGATTGGCGCGATTGCCTCGCTGAAAGTTGCCGACTCGGGTGTCTCAAAGTATGAAAAAAACCCGAGATCAAAATTAGGTCCTAAATACATGATAAACGGTAAGAGAATGACAGCGCCCATTAATAAAAAACTTAACGCTACGAAGATAAATAATCGGCCGACCGGTAACATGGATTTAAATGATGTGATGCCA
>CAWUWH010000074.1:0-3380 GCA_963926035.1 uncultured Rhodospirillales bacterium | reverse complement strand
ATGTTCAGAAGGACATTTTCACATGAGTTTTAAAAATATTGCGTTTGTCGCAGCCCCATCATCTGAGGCCGAAAAGGCGATGGCCCGCCTGACCAAACAGTATGGCGGCGTGAGCCCCGATAAGGCTGATGTGATCGTGGCATTGGGCGGCGATGGCATGATGCTGCATACAATTCATGATTTTATGGACCGCGATGTGCCGACCTATGGGATGAACCGTGGATCCGTTGGCTTTATGATGAACGAGTTTTCAGAAGAGAATCTACCTGCGCGTCTTGACCGTGCCGAACTGATTGAGATGCATCCGTTGCGGATGATTGCGACGGATCTGGACGGCAAAATTCATACGAGTATCGCGATTAACGAAGTATCGCTTTTGCGTGAAACACGTCAGGCCGCCAAGATTAAAATTATAGTTGATGGTGTCTCGCGTATGGACGAGATGATCTGTGACGGTGTTTTGGTTGCGACGCCAGCAGGGAGCACGGCGTATAACTTGTCTGCTTCAGGCCCCATCATTCCGTTGGGTAATGATCTACTGGCGCTGACACCAATCAGTGCATTCAGACCTCGCCATTGGCGCGGCGCGTTATTACCCGCCAAAGCTAAGATCGCTTTTGAAGTCCATGATCCTGATGATCGTCGTGTTAGTGCGACAGCCGATTTCAATGAAGTCCGTAATGTTGTGCGCGTGGAAATATCCGAGGATAGAAGCCTCGCGCCAAAACTTTTGTTTGATCCCGAACATAACCTCGAAGAACGGGTCTTAAAGGAGCAGTTTAGCGCTTGAGTGAATATCTAGATGCCGAAGACCGTCCCCAAAAACCCGACTCCCGAGATTGGAAACAACGCCTCCCTGTAATGATAGCGACCCTTTTATGGGGAGCGCTGGGTGGCTGGTTGTTCTCGCTCGCGGGTATTCCACTCGCGTGGATGATTGGCTCTATGTTCTTTACAGCGGGCATCGCCGTCGTAGGTGTGCGCCTAAAGGGCCCCGGGAAAAGCCGTGCCATTATGATTACCGTGCTGGGCGTCATGCTCGGCAGCGCATTCACGCCAGATGTTCTCGAGCAAGCTTCAAGCTGGATTCTCAGTATCGCTGTGCTGATTGTTTTTGTCGTCGTGATCACGGTGTTCTTGTCCTGGGCGTTTCAGAAGTTTGGTAAGATGACCAAATTTGAAGCGGTACTTTCGGCAACCCCTGGTGGCTTTGGCGAGATGATTTTGATCGCTGAATCCTACGGTGTTGATGTGCGGGCGATTTCACTCATTCATGCCACACGGGTCATGTTCACTGTGATGTTGATCCCGTTGTATTTCCGTATCTTTGAAGGCTATCAGCCGCCGGAAATCTCACCGATGGGATCGGTGACGGAAATGGGTCTGCAAGACGGATTGATTTTAGCGGCATGTGCGTTTGTTGGTTATGTCGTGGCGAAGCGTCTTAAGCTACCAGCAGCGGCATTGCTGGGCCCAATGGTCGTCAGCGCCATTGTTCACTTCATGGGCTTTACGACAGCGAAGCCACCCGGCGAACTCGTGAACCTGGCTCAGCTTGTCATTGGCACGAACGTGGGGTGTCGTTTTGTTGGCGTCGAACGTCGTCAGTTAATCAATCCAGTCGGCATCGGTATAATAGGTGCGGCGGTAACATTGGGTATGGCATTGGCTGCTGCGTCATTGCTGCATAATATCACGCAGCTGGATTACCATGCGCTCTGGATTTCCTTTGCGCCGGGCGGCTTGGCCGAGATGACGTTGATCAGTTTGGCGATGGGTATTGATACAGCCTTCGTCTCAACGCATCACATCGTCCGCATCTTGTTTATTGTGATGGCGATTTCAATTGTCAGTCGAATGCTGTTTGGTCCGCCCAAGCATGAAGAGGGTGATTAACGGTGATCCGCGCCAACGGCATCGTTAACGTGCTCGAATCCATCGCGCTTTAACAGGCCTGCAAGTGTCCGGCACATGCGACCGGGCAGGGATTGGCCCTCGTAAACCATGGATGAATAGAATTGCACAAGTGATGCGCCGGCCCTGATTTTATCATAAGCATCCGCACCAGACATGATGCCGCCGACACCAATCAACGGCACCTGACCGTTCGTCGCCTTATAGAGATCACTGAGAATTTTTGTCGATGGTTTCATAAGTGGCTTGCCACTCAGGCCGCCGCCTTCTGACTTTGACGCATTGATCAGGCTCGCAGGGCGATCAATTGTTGTGTTGGTGGCAATCAAGCCGTCGACAGCGCTGGAGCCTGCAACAGCCGCAATATCTGCAATGTCATCATCGGTCAGGTCGGGTGCGACCTTAACCAGAAGCGGCGGTGTGTTGGTGGGGACAGTTTTGTCGAGCACGTCCCGGACGCGCGATACCAATGCTTCCAGCTCAGCCTTGTCTTGTAATGCCCGAAGCCCCGGCGTGTTCGGCGAAGAAACATTGATGACCATATAGTCTGCATACTGAGCCAGTTTCTCAATGCCAATGACATAGTCAGCAGCAGCATCTTCGGTTTCTTTATTCTTACCCAGATTAACCCCAATGATACCAAGCCCACGGGTCGGTGGCAGGGCTGAGAGGTTTGCTGCGGTATAGTCTACGCCCTTTGAATTAAAGCCCATGCGGTTGACCACACCTTCGTCTTCATCGAGGCGAAATAACCGTGGTTTTGGATTGCCAGCTTGCGGGCGCGGCGTGACAGAGCCGATCTCCACAAAGCCAAATCCAAGCGCTAAAGCTTGCATGGGCACGTCAGCGTTCTTGTCGAACCCGGCGGCAAGCCCAATAGGATTAGCAAAGTCGCGGCCCCATAAGTTTGTTTCTAAAACCGGATCAGAAAACGGGGCCCCAGAGACGAGACGTCGTTTGAGTGCCCAAAGTGCCATGTTGTGAGCGGTCTCGGCCTGTATACAGCCAATAAAGGGACGCAGCATCGAATATAGATCAGGCACGTGTTTTAGTCCAACTCAGGTGGTGGAAAGCCGCTTGGGAAAATGTGAATGCCGTTATCATCCAGAGGCAACGGCTCAGTGTCGATAACATCGTCTGTATTCAATGGACCATATAGGTGCGGGAACAATGCACCGCCGCGCGAAGCTTCCCACTTCAATGCATCACCCAAGGCCGTCGTATCGACGGCGAGTAACAGAATGCCATCCTGACCACAGCGATGTTTTGCTGCTGATGTCCAGACCTGTTCGTAGGTTGAGAAATGGATGAAGCCGTCGGCCTGATCCTGACTTGAGCCGGGATATGATCCACCGGCTTGTGCCTGGGCCCACTCGTCAGCCTTGCACATATGATAAATAATTTTGTCGTTCATGATGGCAAGGTAGCGCATGATGACCTTGAGATACAGTGCGGATTATCCCCCT
>CAWUWH010000073.1:0-7151 GCA_963926035.1 uncultured Rhodospirillales bacterium | reverse complement strand
AAATCACGCTCGAAGATGTAGGCCCTGGCAGTCATTTTGGGATCTCTCCGCGCTTGACGGACAACCTCGTTCAGCGAGTGTCATGGCGCTGGATAGCTCATTAATTGCGGTATTACCTCAAGAGCGATTTACATCCTTGCTGCAGGAGAACGCGGTGATTTCTTTTCGTGTGCTCCACGCTCTTGCGGCGATTGTTCGAAATTCCACAGTCCGTATTATGGATCTGAGCACACATGCAGCAAATAACCGCGTCCAAGCAGACCTGCTTCTCCAAGCACGAAGCAGCATGGTGGGAGATAACCAAGCTGAAATCTCCCCAATACCTGTACATGGAGATATCGCTAGTGGGGTTTCGACAACACGTGAGACTGTCGCCCGTGTATCAAGTGACTTGGCGCGCCAAAACATCGTCTAGCGACGAAAGAACCTGCTTTTGATCAAGGATTTGGCGCAGTTGCGTGAAATGGTCGAAGAAGCACGTGTCGATTGACTTTACTTCTGCGTGACCGTGCTCACATTCTGTTAACCATACTTCTGTCATAATGCTCCTACATAATGAACTTGATCATGCATTATGCGGAGGAAAGAAAATGATGATGTGGAAAGCATTTGGACTAGCGCTGACTTTGACGGTTGTGTCCGTTATTCTCGCATCAGAGTTCAATGGCGGTTTAGCTCCATTTTAAAGTTCCCGAGAAGAGTGTTGCATACAATAAAAAGGTCTAAAGCTGATCTTAGCTTTATTTGATTCGATGAATGTAATAATTCACCCTCATTTTAATGAATAAAGTGCGTATAGTCTTTAATGTGTCTGGCAACAAAACACGCGTTGCATTGTGAGGAAGAGACTGATGGCGAAGAAAATATTGATCGTTGAAGATAACGATCTCAACATGAAGTTGTTCAACGACTTGCTTCAAGCTCATGGATATGAAACAGTACAAACTGTTGATGGTCGGGATGCTTTAAAGTTAGCGCGTGAGCATTCGCCTGATCTGATTCTTATGGACATTCAGTTGCCTGAGATTTCTGGTCTTGAAGTGACGAAGATGCTTAAGGCTGATGATGACCTTAAGGGTATTCCTGTGATTGCCGTCACCGCATTTGCGATGAAGGGTGACGAGGAAAAAATCCGTGAAGGTGGTTGCGAAGGATACATAGCCAAGCCGATCTCAGTCCCGCATTTCCTTGAGACAGTTAAGAAATTTGCAAACTAATAATTCTACTAAAATCTTGAACACAAAAAACGCGCCGCTGATTCAGCTGCGCGCGACGTTTCTGGCGTAAACACGCGAGAATTACTTAATCTTTGCTTCCTTGAACATCACATGCTTGCGCACGACAGGGTCGTATTTGCGCATCTGCATCTTCTCGGTCGAATTTCTTGGATTTTTCTTCGTGATGTAGAAAAAACCAGTATCCGCCGTGCTAACAAGACGAATTTGAATAGTGGTCGGCTTCGCCATAATCTTGGTATCCCAATTAAGTTTTTAAACGCCGCTTCTAAAGAGGCGGCAAGATAACCTCGGCACCCATCAAGTCAAGGAATTTAGGGCAAGTTTCATGTAAACGTGGATTAATTGATGGCTTGCGCCGTGGCGGTCGTCATTCGAAGCGCGCGTGTATGAATTTGATCGTTTAAAATCAATTGCTTGGCGACTTCTAAATCCAGAGGGTCTTTGCGCGCTTGAGATGGGCATCCGTCCCGTAATGCCTGACGATCATCGTTTGATAGCAAGGCACGCCGACGCCACGAAACCGTTTCGCTCGCCCGTTTGCCCTCAAGGGCACTCTCAATAATCTCGGCAGCGGCACCAGTATCTTTATATCCGCTTGTACAAATCGTCGGGATAACGCCCAGGCCGTGGATATAATACCCTGACGGTGCGACAAACTTGGACCATGTCAGGGTGATCTCTCCATCATTTGGGAGCCTGATTACCGTCTGGACACTGCCTTTGCCATATGATGCGGTCCCAATGACGACAGCGCGGTCACGGTCTTGTAGAGCGGCAGCGACAATCTCTGCTGCAGAGGCTGATTTTCCATCAACCATGAGGACGAGAGGCTTGCCAGCCGCAAAATCACGTCCACTGGCCTTATAGTGGTGCAAGCTATCTGGATGGCGCCCTGAGGTGCGTAGAATGTCACCCTGTGTGAGCAATAGATCTGCAACCTGGATAGATTGGCGCAGTAATCCGCCCGGATTGCCTCGGAGGTCTACGATCAGCCCTACCAGTGTCGCTGCATCCGGTGCTGTGAGGTTCATCAAAACCCGTTCAAGGGAATTGCCAGTCTCTTGATTGAAACTGGATATCTTGATGATCGCGATGCCATCTTCAATGTGAAAGGTTACTGTCTCTGGGACAATATGTGCACGTGCGAGCGATATAGTGAAGGGTTGTACAGCGTCAGTACGGCTCAAGGTAAGGCTTACCTCTGTGTGAACGGGGCCTCGGATGAGGCGCGTGATTGCAGCGCTATCCAGGCCATCGGTTTTATGCCCCTCAACCTGAATAATCCCATCACCAGGGCGTAATCCGCTTTCAAAGGCTGGGGTCGCTTCAAGGACGCGGGTGACAACAGCAACACCGGCTTCGATTCGAAACCGTATGCCTATACCGCCAAAGCCATCACGACGGGCGCGGTTTCGGTTTGCTTCGTCCATCCCGGCGTAGCGCGAGAAAATATCCAGATCGGAGAGCGCGCCATCAAAAATGGCCTCATAAATCTTTTCAGATGAGGCGCTCCTGACAATGGATGAGGACGCACGGGCCTTTTCGGTCAGGGCAACAATCGCTGCTGACCACGCGCGCACATCATTTTCAGGGGGAATGCGCAGGCGTCCGATCTCGTCATCGAACTTATAGAGAACCATTTCGCCCGCTTCTTCAGAGAGGCTAATACCTTCATCAATGGCGCCAAGGCCTCGAAGTCCTTCCACACTGATGCGTCGCAAGGATACCAATTCGATATATTTGTTGGCAATATTATCAAAACCGATAGCGATAACTTCAGCAGCTGCAGGTTCGGCGAAATTGGTCTGAGCTTGATCATCGTGGGTTTTAAATTGCGCGCAAGCAGACAGCAGCAGCATAAGCGCGCCACTGAGCGTGAGACGAAGATGAGTGTTTTCCCAGAACATTTGTATATTTAAAACCATTCAAGAGCACCTGTACACGGTCTCTATCACACCCAGCGTTAATTATTTATCGTTTTGGGCGGCCTTTATTCTTGTTGGTTTTGTTCTTTTTAGGTTTTTTGGGATCGGCCCCCGCGGCAGCGCGCTGCATACGTCGTGCAGCACGACTTTTACCTTTGGTCTTTTTAGGCTTCCTTGAAATTTGAGCACGGTCATTGCGCTTTTCAGGCTCTGGTTGCGCTTTACCCGACGAGCGGGAGCTCCCAACAAGCTCGAAGATCATTCCGCCTGTGACAGGCGTGACTTCGCGGAGAACAACTTCGATTCGATCACCCATGCGGTAAGTGTTGCCGGTTCTGCGCCCGGTCAGCATGTGCTTATCTTCGTCATGGATATAGTAATCATTGGCGAGTGACTTGATCGGAATCAGGCCATCGGCACCGATATCGTTGACGGTGATGAACAGGCCAAAGCGTGTTGCACCTGAAATGTGGGCCCCGAACGTTGTACCGACACGGTCCTTCAAATAATGCGCACTGTAGCGATCCATCGCACCACGTTCAGCGGCCTGGGCGCGTCTTTCAGTGATACAAAGATGCTCACCGATTTCATTGAAATCGCCTGGGTCTTGCGGCAATGAGCCCGCGCTTGGGCTCATGCCCAGGATCAGGGCGCGGTGCACCAAAAGGTCAGAATAGCGACGTATCGGTGATGTGAAATGGCAATACCGCTTCAGTGAAAGCCCAAAATGGCCAATGTTATCAGGATCATACTTCGCCTGCGCTTGTGAGCGCAGGACAATATCGTTGACCATCTGCGCATGTGGCGATCCGACTGCTTTGCTTAGAATATGATTGAAGCGATGCGGGGTGACGGTCTGGCCCTTATCAAAGCGAATATTGACGCTATCCAGAACCTCGACCAACGCTTCAATTTTCGACATCGAAGGCTCGTCGTGAATTCGGTACATGCAGAGCCGTTTCTTTTCTTCCAGAAACTCTGCGGCGGCGACATTGGCCAGAACCATGAATTCTTCAATAAGCTTGTGGCTGTCCAGTCGCGTGCGGGGCTCAATCCCTTTGATCTCGCCTTGGTCATCCAGAATGATCTGTCGTTCAGCAACATCCAGCTCAAGCGCGCCGCGTATCGACCGCGCCTTGTCGAGTATTGCAAACGCGCCATAGAGCGGTGTGATGACATCTGCCATCAGAGGCGCCGTCATCTCGTCGGGTGTGCCATCTTGTGCAATTTGTACCTGCTCATAGGTCAGGCGGGCTTGTGAGCGCATCAGGGCGCGTTTAAAGCGCTTTGATAGAAGCTTGCCATCCCTGTCTATGCGCAAATGCGCCACCAAGCAGGGCCGGTCTTCGTTGGGCCTTAGGGAACACCAGCCATTAGAGAGCTGTTCCGGGAGCATGGGCACCACGCGGTCAGGAAAATACACCGAGTTCCCTCGCTCATAGGCCGTGCTGTCTAGCGCGTCCCCAGGACGGACATACCAAGCGACATCTGCAATCGCGACGATAAGCTTATACCCGCCTTCGTTCTTTTGGTCGTCATCAGGTTCAGCAAAGACCGCATCATCGAAATCTCGCGCATCCGCACCATCGATGGTGACGAGCGGTACAGACCGCAAATCATCTCGCTCGCCTAATGGGGCGGCCTTGGCATCTTCAGCTTGCTTTAGCGCTTCGGATGGGAATGCCACGGGGATGCCGTGTTGATGCACTGAGATCAAACTGATCGCGCTTGCGCCTGTGGCTTCGGAAATGCGTTCGACGATTTTGGCACGTTTGAGGCCGAGGCGTGTTCCGCCTGTACCCTGGGCACTTACAAGATCACCGACCTTGGCACCTTTTTCTGCACCGGGCTCAATCACATACTCATAGCGGTCGCGTTTATCGACTGGGCGAATACGGGCTTGACCTTCGGATTCGATCACCACACCAAGAATGTCTGTCGGTGCAGGGGCGATACGCCGGACAATACGGGCTTCGAAGCCGTCGTCTATTTGCCGCATGCGAGCGAGAGCGCGTTCGCCAACTGCCGGAGCGGACGTCACCTTATCTTTTTTGTCGGCGATAACGTAGATCGTCGGAGGCGGGGCTTCGCTTTCCCACTTAACCGGACGCGCAAGAACCTCACCATCGGTATCGACACCACTGATTTCAATCACAGTGACATTTGGAATGGCGGCGGGATCGGTGAATTTTTTGCTGCGATCACTTGTCAGCGTACCGTCCTCTTTCATTTCTTTAAGTAAGGTTTTCAACGTACGCTTTTGCTCGACGTTGAGTTTGAAGGCGCGCGCGATCTCGCGTTTGCCAGTATGGCCAGTGCCACCGCGCACAAATTCGGCAATTTGTTCTTTAGTTGGGAATGGAGCGTCGTTCATGCAGAGAACGTAAGCTGCGATGCCGTTGGCGACAAGGGCGTGCTGGATCTAGCACGCTTTCTAATCGTCAGCAGCGTCAGGCGCTTTCTTTTTTGCAGGCACTTTTTTCTTCGCAGCAGGTTTCTTCTTAGCGGCGGCTTTCTTTTTTGGCTTGGCCTTCGCCGCTGGCTTTGCTTTCGGACCTTTGCCGCCATTGCTCTTGGCATCAATCCACTCAACGGCCATTTCAATCGTCACGTCGTCTTTGACCATTTCTTTTGGCAAGCGCGCCATGGTGGGGCCGTTCTGCACGTAAGGACCCCAGCGACCATCTTTGACCATGATCGGTTTTTTGTTCTTTGGATGCTTGCCCAATTCTTTAGGTGGATCTTTACGCGGCTTGTCGCCCAGCAAAGTCACAGCTCTGTTAAGGCCGATGCTCAGTACATCATCTTCATCTTTTTTCAATGAGACATAGGTACCGCCACAAATAATGAACGGACCAAAACGACCGATATTCGCGCGGATTTCAAATCCAGACATGGGATCGATACCGACCAGGCGCGGCAAGGACATCAGCCCAAGCGCTTTCTCGAGATCCATTTCTGCTGGATCATAACCTTGCGGTAAGGACGCGCGCTTCGGCTTGATTTTCTTTTTGCCATCTATCTCTTCTTCACCGAGCTGGATATAAGGCCCATAAGGCCCCTGGCGCATGGTGATCAACTTGCCAGTCTCTGGATTTATACCCAACTCTTTGGGACCTTCGCCAAGCTCGTTCAAAGCAGGATCGGAACCGAGAGGGGTCGTGAAGTTGCATTCTGGATAGCTGGAGCATCCGAGGAACGCGCCATGGCGGCCGAGCTTGATCGATAATTCACCGGTCTTGCACTTGGGGCAGCTTCTGGCATCAGAGCCATCTGCACGCTCTGGAAAGAAGTGAGGACGCAGTTCTTCATTCAAGACATCCAGAACATTGCGAACGGATAAGTCTTTTGTGTCATCGACCTTAGCTTTGAAATCAACCCAGAAATCGACGAGGACCTGTTTCCATGCGAGTTTCCCGCCGGATACATGATCGAGTTTTTCTTCGAGATCAGCTGTGAAATCGTATTCAACGTAACGCTCAAAGAAACTTGAGAGGAACGTTGTTACCAACCGGCCACGATCTTCCGGAATAAACCGGCGCTTATCAATGCGAACGTAATTTCGGTCCTGCAGCACCGAGATAATCGATGCATACGTCGATGGGCGGCCGATACCAAGTTCTTCAAGCTTTTTAACCAACGAGGCTTCACTAAAGCGAGGAGGTGGCTGTGTGAAATGCTGCTCGGGTAATGTATCTTGGCGACCAAGGTCTTCACCTTCGTTTAACACGGGGAGGATTCGCCCACCGCCATCATCATCTTTTTTGTCGTCTTCGCCTTCGCGGTAGAGCTTCATGAAGCCATCAAACGCGATGACCGAGCCCGTCGCACGGAACGCCACGGCACGGTCAGCAGAGAACATGTCGACACCGACTTGATCCAGAACTGCGGCTTCCATTTGGCTTGCCAGCGTACGCTTCCAGACCAACGTATAGAGCTTAAGCTGATCAGCGTTCAGATACTGTTCAACAGAATCTGGCGTCCGGCG
>CAWUWH010000072.1:0-3918 GCA_963926035.1 uncultured Rhodospirillales bacterium | reverse complement strand
GCACCGCCTGCGCAAAGGGCGTCCATGACTGATGTCGTGGCGATGTCCGTCAGCCAGGGTTCAGGGGATAATTTCCCTGTGGGATCCTTGGATGCACCCAGTGGGATCACTGGGCAGGAACATTCTTGAACGTAGGCGGAACAATCTTTCCGTTTTCAATGCGCGGGGCAACATACACACCAGAATCTGTTTGGTGACCACCCGTAACCGCCAAGGTCACGAACGTCGCGACCAGCAATACGAAACCGGCAACCAGAGACCAGAAAATACCGCCTTTTTGCAAACTGGGCAGCTCTTCACCCTTTTTCTTCGCACGCGTGCGCGCATACGCATTCCATAAGAGATAGAGCACCAACGGCGCGAGTAGGGGTAATACGTAAGTTAGGAAAAGACGCATAAGTTAAGTTTGCTCCTTTATGAGTACATCGTACAAGTTACGAATCATGCCTGCGGTGGCACCCCAAATATAGTAATCCTCGAAAGGCATCGCATAGAATTCTCGTTTGATTCCCTTATAAACCCGCGAATCCCGACGATGATTGTTCGCGTCCAACAAGAATGCCAATGGAACTTCGAATATATCAGCGACTTCGAACTCATCGGCAGAAACTGAATGGCTTGGATCAACCAAGCCAACGATGGGTGTGATAGAAAACCCTGTTCGTGTCACATACTGGTCGAGGCGCCCGATGATTTCCACGTGCGTTCGTTCAAGGCCAACTTCTTCTTCGGCTTCCCGCAGGGCGGCATCCTCGGGTGAGGCGTCGTCGTCTTCTATATGTCCACCCGGAAAACTGATTTGCCCTGGATGGTGGTCCAGGTGATCAGTTCGCTGTGTTAACATCATTGTCAGGCCTTCTGGTCGTTCAACAATCGGGACGAGCACAGCAGCCTCACGAAGCACGGTTCCTGGCACCATGCCGGGGTTCAAGTCATGGTCACCGCGCGAAGACGAGCGCACACCAAACGTCTCAAACGAGTTTTCGAGACGATTAATGATGGCAATTCTATTCATTCTTCCTCCGTTGCGGTGCCAAGAATAAACTCGGTTCCAGCACTTTCTATCACAAACATACCTTTACCCATGATATCGGTCACTTTTGCACGGTTCACAAGGTCATAGAACACGGAACGGTTGATCCGGGCCTCGGTGCCATCATCATTGAGTTGAATATAGGGGCGCGGCTCGTTTGTGACAGAATCGACCTCAACTCGAATAGGGTGAGACTGGTCAGCAATGACCCATTTCTCAACGTTTGTGCGGAATTTCAGAGACTTCACACCATTGTCATTTGTCTCAATCATCTCAACAGCCAAAAATGGTGCATCGTCGACCTTGATCCGAGCCATTTCTGCGGGCGTAATAAGCCAGTAAGCTCCGTCCTCGTCTCGGCGAACGACGGTTGAGAATAATTGTACGAGTTTTTTTGCGAGTAATAGGCAAGCCGTGATAAAACCAAGTACCGTTTGTGTCGATACGCATATCAATGTCGCCGCAGATAATCTGCCCGGGGCGAGGTGTCATGCCTTTGGGTGGTGGATAAGAGATATCGGCCGCTGTGGCGAATGATAGATCTTCGATTTTTTCCGGCGTATCGGCCATCCGCTACGCTTCCTTTCAGTTTAGTTTAAGGAACTTCTGACGTGACAGTGACGACAAGCCCCAAAGACAAAGATAGTCCTATTCCTGCCGAGGGCCAAAGCCCTGTTGCAGAAGTTGAAGCATTAGCTGAAAAAATGACAGCGGCACGTGCGGCTATTGGCCAAGCTATTTTTGGTCAGGAAAGCGTGGTGGAGGAAAGCCTCATTACGCTTTTGGCAGGCGGTCATATTCTTTTTATCGGTGTGCCGGGGCTTGGGAAAACACGTCTTGTCGAAACTTTGGGCACCGTTTTTGGGCTCGAAGACAAACGTGTTCAATTCACACCTGACTTGATGCCTGCAGATATTCTGGGTTCAGAAGTTCTTGAAGAAAATGATGCGGGCCGCCGTTCGTTCCGGTTCATCAAAGGGCCCGTGTTTGGTCAATTGCTCATGGCTGATGAGATTAATCGTGCCAGCCCGCGCACGCAATCAGCTTTGTTGCAGGCGATGCAGGAAAAGCGCGTCTCGGTCGCAGGGCAGTGTTATGATCTGCCGCGCCCGTTCCATGTGCTGGCGACACAAAACCCGCTCGAACAAGAAGGCACGTATCCACTCCCCGAAGCACAGTTGGATCGCTTCTTCATGCAAGTGAATGTTGAATATCCGGATTTAGATGCAGAACGGGATATCCTGATCAAAACAACAGGCAACGAAGATGTGGCACCAGGTCCGGTCATGGATCCAGAATCTTTGATCGCCGCGCAAAAGCTCGTGCGATCTATCCCTGTTGGTGAATCGGTCTCCGAGGCAATCTTGAGCCTGGTGCGCTCGGGTCGGCCTGAGAGTTCTGATCTTGCGATGGTGCAGGCCAATGTATCTTGGGGCCCAGGTCCTCGTGCTTCACAAGCCTTGATGCTGGGTGTGCGCGCGCGTGCTGTCATTGATGGCCGACTATCCCCAAGTCTTGATGATGTCATGGCACTCGCGCATCCAATTTTACGTCATCGCATGGCATTAACATTCGCAGCACGCGCTGAAGGCATCACCTTGGAAAAAATTATCGATGCGCTTTGTGAGCGGATTGGCTGACGCCCATGGCTGAGCGCGTCACGCGTTCCCACCACGAAGCCGAGGCTCTTGCCGCGGGACTGCCACCTTTAATGGTCGCAGCCGAACGTGTTGCCACAACGGTATCTCAAGGCGTGCATGGTCGCCGTCGTGTGGGGCAGGGCGAGACGTTTTGGCAGTTCCGTCGATACGAACCGGGCGACACCGTTCAACATATTGACTGGCGGCAATCGGCAAAGAACGATCCTGTTTATATCCGGGAAAATGAGTGGGAAGCGGCACAAAGTGTATGGCTTTGGCGTGATGGCTCACCCTCAATGTCATTTATGTCTTCCGATGAGCTGGAGCCAAAGCGTGGGCGAGCTGATCTTCTTTTGATGGCATTGGCTTCGATGATGATCCGAGGCGGTGAGCACGTTTCGATGCTGGGCACGGGTGCTTTGCCCGCGACGGGTCGCAAGGTTCTGATGCGATTATGGAATGATATCGAAAGCGGCAGTTTAGCTGAAACTGGATTGCCCGGATTTGAGCCTTTGCCGCGCCACGGTCGTCTGGTCATGTTTAGTGATTTTCTGTCCCCCCTTGATGACGTGCAAATGGCGATTAATGCTTTTGCCCATCACGGCGTGCGCGGACACATTGTTCAGATTGTTGATCCAGCCGAAGAGACATTCCCTTATGATGGGCGTGTTCTATTTGAAGGGTCTGAGGGCGAAGGGTCGACGATTATTGGCAACGTCGAGAATATTGCCGCCCAGTATCAGAATGTTTTTGCCGCACATATCAATGGTGTGCAGGCCATCGCACATGTTGCGGGGTGGGGATTTACACGGCACCGTACAGACCATGCGCCGGAAACGGCACTGATGGCACTTTATCAAGCGCTCAGCACACAGAGGAGACGCTAATATGCTGAGCTTGGGACCATTCGCATTTGCTCAACCATGGGCCCTTGGTACGCTGATTGCGCTACCGGCGATCTGGTGGTTGTTACGGCTAACGCCTCCCATGCCAAAGCGCATTGTGTTCCCACCAATACGCTTGTTGCTGGACATTGTCACCGAGCGGGAAAGCTCAGCGCGCACGCCCTGGTGGATATTGTTATTACGACTGCTTATTGCCGCGTTGATTATTTTTGCGGCATCGCGACCCTTGATAAATGCAGAGGCCGAAATCGGCTCAAGCGGACCTGTACTCCTCGTTATTGATAATGGTTGGGCATCGGCTGACCGATGGGATGTCAGGCGCGATGTTGCATTGGCAATT
>CAWUWH010000071.1:0-13555 GCA_963926035.1 uncultured Rhodospirillales bacterium | reverse complement strand
GTCGAGGAGGCGACAGCACGTCTCAATCGATCGGAACTTGCCGTTCCTGGATCAAGCACGAAATTCCTTCAAAAGGCCGCTGAAAGCGCCGCTGATATGGTCTTTTTAGACCTAGAAGATGCCGTTGCCTCTGATGACAGGGAACAGGCCCGTAAAAACATTATTGAAGCACTGAATGATCTAGATTGGTTGTCAAAAACGGTTTCTGTGCGTATCAATGGTTTCGATACACATTATTGCCACCGCGATGTCATTGATATCGTCAAACAAGCGGGCGAAAAACTTGATTTGATCATGATACCAAAAGCAGGCACGGCATTAGATATCTATGCAATTGATATGCTCGTGACCCAAATCGAATCTGCGAAAGGCTTTAAGAGCCGAATCGGCTTTGAAATGATCATCGAAACGGCGCTTGGCATGCAGAATGTAAATGAAATTGCTGCGGCATCGCCACGCAACGAATCACTCTATTTTGGTGTTGCTGACTATGCGGCATCAACCAAAGCACGTACGATCAACATTGGCGGACCAAACGAGGACTATTATGTGCTGACAGACCCTCTCGAAAATGGTGAGCGCGACGTCCATCGGGGCGACATGTGACATTATTCTATCACTGAGATGGTTATTGCTGCCCGCGCCAATGGCTTACGCCCTATCGACGGCCCGTTTGGCGATGTTCGCGATGCTGATGGCTATGTTGCGCAAGCCAAACGAGCAGCAGTGCTCGGCTGCGAAGGGAAATGGGCTATTCACCCGTCTCAGATCGATTTGTCTAATGACGCGTTCAGCCCGTCTGTCGAAGCGATCGCTCAAGCTGAAGCCATCCTTGATGCGATGGAAGAAGCGCAAAAACAGGGCCGCGGCGCCGTAACTCTTGATGGTAAGCTGATCGACATTGCGTCTATCAAGCAAGCGAAGGTTCTGGTGGACACCGCAGCGCAGATTGCTGAACATTAAGGCGGTTTATACAGTCGATAAGCTCGCCAACCCCGTGATAAAATGTTATTGACTATATTATGCAAGCTTATCTAGATTTCGAAAAACCCATTGCCGACCTTGAAAGCAAGATAGAGGAACTTCGCCATCTATCGAGCGAAGGTGAGGTCAACATTGCCGATGAAGTACAGCGCCTTCAAGAAAAGGTGCAGCAATTACTGTCGCAGACCTATGATAAATTAACGCCGTGGCAAAAAGCGCAAGTGGCTCGCCATCAAAAGCGCCCGCATGCTCTCGCTTATATCAATGCGATGATCGATGATTTTACACCGCTCGCTGGTGACCGCGCATTCGCAGACGACAAAGCCATTGTTGGCGGCCTTGGTCGGTTTCGAGGCCATTCCGTTGTTGTCATTGGCAACGAGAAAGGCAATAGTACAGAATCTCGTATCCATCATAACTTTGGTATGGCCAAGCCCGAGGGATATCGCAAAGCACAACGCTTGATGGACCTTGCTGACAGATTTCAAATTCCACTCATCACACTGGTTGATACACCCGGCGCTTATCCTGGTATCGATGCTGAGGCACGAGGTCAGGCGGAAGCCATCGCGAGATCAATTGAAAAATGCATCTCTATCCGCGCGCCATTTGTCAGCGTCATAATTGGTGAAGGTGGATCTGGTGGTGCAATTGCGCTTGCCGTTGCTGACCGCGTCCTCATGCTGGAACACGCAATCTATTCTGTAATTTCACCTGAAGGCTGTGCCTCTATTCTTTGGCGAGACCCAGATAAAGCTCCTGATGCTGCCGAAGCGCTGCGTGTCACATCACAGGATTTACTTAAGCTTGGCGTTATCGATCACATTATCTCAGAGCCATTAGGCGGTGCGCACCGTCAACCAGACGCCATTATGGCACGCACTGGCGACGAGATCGAAAAGTGCCTTGAAGAACTCATCCCAATGAGTGGGAGCGAGCTTCGCAGCAGCAGGCGTGAGAAATTCTTGTCGATGGGCACCAAAGGCCTGAACTAAGGCCTAGCAACAACTCTCAATAATACCAATCGAGCTTATGAGGCTTTGCCGTGGCAATGCTTGTACTTTTTGCCTGAACCACATGGGCATGGTGCATTTCTTGGCACACGTCCCCAAGTACTTGGGTCGTCTGGATTAAGAGCTCCCTGCGCCTGACGGTTCGTCACGGTGGCATTATCAGATGCACCTTCAGAATTATCAGCAGAACCTTGTAACGCTGGGTCTGTACGTGTTTCAGTCATTTGCTGTTGCAGTCGTGCAAATGCATCTGGCTCTGGCTCAGCTTCAAACTGAACGAATGCTAGAACTGTGGTGACACGATCACGTAATCCCTCAAGCATTTCTTCGAATAGATCAAAAGCTTCGCGCTTATATTCGTTCAAAGGATCACGCTGTGCATAAGCACGAAGGCCAATACCCTGACGAAGATGATCCAAGGTCAGAAGGTGTTCTTTCCAGTTCTGATCCAAAAGCTGCAGTAGCAAGCTTTTCTCGACCATTCGCATGACATCCGGGCCAACATTCGCAGCTTTCTCAGCCATCATGCGATCTGTGACATCCGTCAGGCGTTCACGAATTTCTTCATCCGCGATACCCTCTTCTTTAGCCCATTCCTGGACAGGTACATCCAAGCCAAATACACGCTGAACTTCATCATGCAGGAGCTCAGTATCCCATTGATCAGCATATGCTTTTTCAGGAATACTCATGCTCACCATGTCAGAGACAACCTGCTGACGCATATCTGCAATGTCTTCTGCAACATTTTCAGCAGCCATCAACTCACGGCGCTGTTCGTAGATGACCTTACGTTGGTCATTCATCACATCATCAAATTTAAGCAGATTTTTACGAATTTCAAAGTTCCGCGCTTCAACTTTGGACTGTGCCTTTTCAAGCGCCTTGTTCACCCAAGGATGAACAATCGCTTCACCTTCTTGAAGGCCAAGTTTTTGTAACATGCCATCAATACGTTCAGAGCCAAAGATCCGCATCAGATCATCTTTCAAGGAAAGATAGAACTTCGACGTACCAGGGTCGCCCTGACGACCTGAACGGCCACGAAGCTGGTTGTCGATACGTCGGCTTTCATGACGCTCGGTACCCAACACGAAAAGGCCACCTGCTTCTAATACAAGCTCACGGTCGCACTGAATTTCTTCGGCTAACTTTGCAGATGCCTTCTCATAAGCATCAGTACCCGGTTCAACCTTCACTTCCTCGGCTAAACGCATGTCAAAGTTGCCGCCCAACTGAATATCCGTGCCGCGACCCGCCATGTTTGTTGCGATCGTAACGCCACCTGGACGTCCAGCCTGCGAGATGATTTGTGCTTCTTGTTCGTGGTACCGTGCGTTCAAGACACTATGCTCGACGCCACTCTTTTTGAGCATCTCGGAGAGCTGTTCAGATTTTTCAATGGATACCGTACCGACAAGAACGGGTTGCTTGCGATCAAAACAATCTTTGATCTGCAAGGCGATGGCTTCGTATTTCTCTTCGACGGAACGATACACTTCGTCATCGTGATCAATACGCGAGATATCAACGTTTGTCGGAATTTCGACGACTTCAAGCTTATAGATTTCAGCGAATTCGCCGGCTTCCGTCATTGCTGTACCCGTCATACCGGCCAGCTTTGGATAAAGGCGGAAGTAATTCTGGAATGTGATCGATGCAAGGGTCTGGTTTTCGTTCTGAATTTTGACACCTTCTTTGGCTTCAAGTGCCTGGTGCAGGCCTTCAGAATAACGACGCCCTTCTTGCATACGACCCGTGAATTCATCAATGATGATGACTTGATCATCTTTAACAATGTAATCAACATCGCGCTCGAACAGTACATGGGCACGAAGCGCCTGGTTCGCATGATGGACAAGACTAACGTTCTGGATATCAAACAATGAGCCCTCTTCGAGTAGCTCAGCCTCGCGCATTAAGTCTTCCATTTTCTCAATGCCGGGATCGGTATAGGTCGCCGTACGCCCTTTTTCGTCCTTCTCGTAATCGTCTTCATCGAGCTTGGCGATAAGAACATTCACAGCAGCATACAGATCGCCTAGATCTTCTGTAGGACCAGAAATGATAAGAGGCGTCCGGGCTTCATCGATCAAAATACTGTCAACTTCGTCGACAATCGCAAAGTTGAATTCGCGCTGCGACATGTCTTCGAGAGTGAACTTCATATTGTCGCGAAGATAATCAAATCCGAGTTCGTTGTTCGTCGCATACGTCACGTCACAAGCATAAGCTGCACGGCGCTCTTCATCGCTCATTCCGTGCGTGATAACGCCAACGGTCAGGCCCAAGAATTTATAAACCTGGCCCATCCATCCTGAGTCACGTTCAGCCAGGTAATCGTTCACTGTCACAACGTGAACGCCTTTGCCGCCGACTGCGTTCAGATAAACTGCGAGCGTTGCGACAAGGGTTTTACCCTCACCTGTCTTCATTTCAGAGATCATGCCCTTGTGGAGAACAATACCACCCAGCATCTGGACATCAAAGTGTCGTTGACCGAGTGTCCGCTTGGCGCCTTCACGGACCGTTGCAAAGGCATCAACAAGCAAATCATCCAGGCTTTCACCAGCCTCTACTCTACCGCGCAACCAAGCCGTACGTGCTTTGAGATCGTTATCAGAGAGAGCTTCAACTTCTGGCTCAACGGCATTGATTGCATCGACCATACCTTGAAGGGTTTTTACAAAACGGTCGTTGGCCGAACCGAAGAGACGTTTGGCAATATTATTCAGCATTTAAGGCTCCGGATGCGCTTAGCGCGGATAAATACGGTCGCGAAGGGGCGGCCCTTGAATTCGTTGCAAAAGAGATAGAGTTCAGACCGCCGCCTGTCAATGTGGGCGGGGCATAACAGTCATTACATTTCCGCAAGGGGATGAGCCGTTTCAACCAATGTTCTTAGCCGTTCTTCCATCACATGGGTGTAAATTTGCGTCGTTGAGATGTCCGCATGCCCAAGCATCTGTTGTAAGGCCCGCAAATCAGCGCCATTTGCCAATAAATGACTAGCGAATGAATGCCTGAGCACATGTGGAGATACACGCCTTCTATCTAACCCAGCTTCGACTGCGAGCTCTTTAATCATTTGACCAAATCGCGCCCGTGTTAGGTGTCCCTTCTTGCCACGTGAGGCAAATAAGAAGCGGTCTGCGCGAGATTGGACACGACCTTTGGCTAAATAGCGGTCTCGGATTTCGATATACGCACGAACAGCATCTTGAGCAGGCTCCCCTAACGGCACCATGCGCTCTTTCCCGCCCTTACCCGTCACAACCAAAACCGGGCTTTCACGCAAGAATGACGAAAGCGGTAACGTCACCAATTCCGTTACCCGAAGCCCCGTTGCATAAAGAATCTCAACCAAAGCCTGCAATCTCAAGCCATCCGCACCAGGTCTGCGACCCGCAGCTTCCATCAAGGCATCCACATCAGCCTCTGATAAATATTTCGGAATTCTTTGGCCTAATTTTGGGCCATCAAGTGTCGACGTTGGGTCTTCTTCACGAAACCCCATGTCGATGACGAATTTGAAAAACCGCTTTAGTGCGGACAATCTGCGAGCCGCCGTTGAAGCCGCAAGCCCCCTTTCATCCAGGGCTTTGAGATATTTACGGACATGATCTGCGCTGGCTCGCTCAGGCGTGGTTTGGCGGCGCCCAACAAAAAGAGCGAATTCTGTCAAATCACCCCGATAGGCGGACAGCGTATTCTGCGACGCATTTCGCGTTGAACGCATCATGTTCAGAAAATTGTCGATCCACGGATTATTTAGTTCCGCCACAAGATTTCCTAACATTCTATATTAGAAATCGATTTAAAGTCCAGCTGCCAGCACTGTTTCAACTGCTAATTGGCGAGCAGCACGCTCCATACCTAACGACTTCAAGGCTGCAACAACTTCAAAGACGACCGCCACGCCCTGCGCTCCTGGGCCGCCGTTGCCAATAGAACGCAATGCCAGAATAGCTGGTTTCGCAGCACCAACCGGTATGCCTGATGCCACGCTTGAATTCGCATCAATGGTGCTGTCTTGTGATGCTTTGGCAGTTTCAAAGGCCCGCATACTATTGCGGAACTGGAACCAGATATCCGTTGGTGGCATCAACTGGTTTTTTGGACCACCCGTATCAATGCCCGCCCATGCCGCATCCGAGAGGTCTTCCCCCAAAGCAACAAACAAACCATTGAGCAGAGACCTTAAAGGTACGAGTTGCGGCGCATCTTCAACTGTTGCAAGCCATTCGGTTAAGACCGTTTCTAGTGGCACATTCCGATCACCACCGCCCAACAAGCGTACAAGTGGACGAGTCCGAGCCAAGGCGACCTTTGCGTCTTCACTCACCGTTGCACTGGCACGTAAATACGCCATCCAACGATCAGTTGCTACGGGCTCACCAAGGGCTAAAAATGCACGTACACCGGTGAGTGCAAACCATACCATTTCCGGGCTTGGTGGCAGTCTGTTGATGAGAGGTCGGAATGCTTCAACAGCAGCTTGATAGCGGCCATCTTCGCGAGCGAACCCCAATGCACTAGAAATGATCTCAGCACGGGCCGTTGGAATGTTCTGCTTTACCGCAGCTTGATAAAGGAGTGCACGCGCCGCGGCACCACCAATTTCTGATGCTCTGGTTAAAGAGTTTGCCAAGTCAGCTTCACTGTACGTGACCTGCTCATACAATTGTCGCAACTGCACTGGGCTTAGCGAACCAAAAGAAATGGCGCGCTCAGCGGCTTCAATGCGCGCACCAATACTCAAGTTTGGCGTCATCGCTACTGCATGCAACAGAATTGGATTGTCACTCTCAGAAATGCTTGTCGGCAATTCGACTTTAGCGACCCGGCTTAAGGCAATGTGAATGGTGTTGGGCTGACCAATTTTCTCAAGAATAATCGGCAAGCCACTTAAGATAGAATCAACCAGCGTAACCATCGCAGGGTCATCGCCTGATGTTTCTCGTAGCAATGACATCCCGAAACCAACGCTATCTACTTTGCCTTCTAATGCATCACAATAAATCAAAAGCCGCTGCCAGAAATCTTTGCCTGCACTTGCAACGTTATTCCGTGCCAGGCCACATGCGCGCGCATTGTTAAACCGAATGATCTGTAAATTCGCATCAACAATATCCAGCCCTTGTGGACGTTCTTGGGTTGGTGACGCGCTTAACAATAATTCAGCGCCGTCAACGTCACCAATCGCCAGCAAAGCAGCAGCGCGAGCTGCCAACAAGCTTGGTGCATTCTCGCTCACTGCAAGAGGGGCACGGGCGCGGCTGAGGAGTATTTGAGATGCAACATCCCGAAGAGCTGCTGAATTTGATTTCGTTGGGATCGACGCCACCATTTCAACGGCCTGTGTACGTGTCAGACCTTTCCACATCCCACCGCCAAGTCCACCATCGGTCGTCGTCAACACACCAACAGACTCAGTATCGACCTTCCCTAAGCTATCAACTTCAATCCCCACTTTTACAGGCGTGTTCAAAGGAACTGTGTAGCGACGTTGCGGTGCGCTTTCCACAGGACTTGCTGCCCGCGGTGTCAATCGCCGCGGACCTGAGACAGGCGCTCGTTCATTGAGTGAAGATGGCGCTGTAAGGTCTACAGGGCCGGTTTCACCTGTCGTTTGTGCTTCGACTGGCGACAGCGCAAACGACGTTAGAACGAACGATACGGCGATCCATTTCATGCGTCTAACGGGGGAATTTGTCATTCGGCAGCACCTTTTCCACATTGCTGACCGGTGCCGGAATTTCCCAAGTCGCCAAAAATGCAGCGCCACCACCCAGCCCAAGAAGCAATAAAATAAAAATAAAAATCGTCAATTTACCCATAAAGATTATATTCCATTCGAACGTGTTGTCTGTATCTATCGCTCGTATCAGTGATACGGTATTTGATGCTTGCCCATGACTGTGGCAAATTTTTGTCAATGTTGCGCAAGTCTACCGATAGGCCAACGCCCTTTCAACGATGTGCACCTTGCAAACCAGGGTGTAAAATCGGTTTGAGTTGTTATTGGAGAGCAAAAAACGATGGCCATAGGGCCTAAAAACGATCCGGAAGTCGATGAAACCGCTTCAAAGAGGCGGGATACCATCGTCTTGGTTGGCTTAATGGGTGCTGGAAAATCTTGCGTTGGACGCCGATTAGCCGAATCGCTTGGGCTCCCATTTGTTGATTCTGACGAGGAAATCGAAAAAGCGGCTGGATGTGGTGTCACTGATATCTTCGACGTTTATGGAGAACCGGCATTTCGTGATTGCGAACGTAGCGTGATTGCCCGCCTGCTCAATGGTGGCCCGAGTATTATAGCAACAGGTGGCGGTGCATTCATGGACCCGGAAACACGCGAAACCATCAAGGCAACATCAACGTCTATTTGGCTCCGTGCAGATCCGGAAGTTCTTTATCAACGAACCAAGCGGTCAAGAACACGACCCCTTCTCACGACTGAAGATCCACGCGCGAAACTCATAGCCCTCGCAGAGCTTCGCTACCCTGTATATGCCGAAGCCGATATCACCGTAGACACCGGCAACGAGAGACTTGATGCCACCGTTCAAAAAGTCGCTGACATTATCGCACAAAATACGAATTCAGGAGCCTAAGAATGAGCCTCGCAAACGATGGCATTGAAACTCTCCATGTCCCGATGGGTGAGAGAAGCTACGATATTTTTATTGGTGATGGCGCGATCTCGCATGCCGGATCGCTGATCAAGGACATCTTAAAAGCACCACGCGCCATTATTGTGACAGACGAGAATATTGCACCAAGCTGGCTTGAGCCCCTTAAGACATCATTGAACGATGCAGGCATTAAAACGCGCGAGATCATTCTGCCACCAGGTGAACATACAAAAAGTGTGTCTCATCTTGAGCAGCTTCTCGATAACCTTTTGGAAAACAATATCGATCGTAAGACCACGCTCATCGCTTTAGGCGGTGGTGTCATCGGCGATCTGACAGGGTTCGCAGCGGCAGTTGTCATGCGCGGTGTCGACTTTGTTCAAGTTCCAACCACCCTATTGTCTCAAGTTGATAGTTCTGTTGGTGGCAAAACCGGTATTGATACACGGTTCGGCAAAAACCTCATTGGTACATTTCATCAACCACGCGCCGTTATAACAGATACAAGCACACTCGATACGTTACCCATGCGGGAGCGATTATGCGGTTATGCAGAAGTCATCAAATACGGCGTTATTAATGATCGGGAATTTTATGACTGGCTTGTCGAGAACGGCCAAAAAGTCCTGGATGGTAATCCTGCAGCCAGACGCGAGGCCGTACGACGATCCTGCGCTAACAAGGCAGAAATTGTCGCCGCTGACGAGCGTGAGCAAGGTCTTCGTGCACTATTAAACTTAGGCCATACTTTTGGGCATGCACTTGAGGCACAAATCGGCTTTGAAGATAAGCTAAAGCATGGCGAGGCCGTCTCGATTGGCATGATGATGGCGCTTGAGCTATCCGTCCGCCTTGCCATGGCAAGTGAAACTGACCGAGACAGCCTACGCGATCACTTTAAAACTGTCGGCTTACCTGTCGATTTAAAGGGGTTGGCAGGTGGCAATTGGACGGCAGATGCGTTGCTTGACCATATGGGACGCGATAAGAAGACCCAAGACGGCAAGCTAACATTCATTTTGGCACGCGCCATTGGAAATTCATTTGTCGCAAACGACGTGGACCACGACGCTGTCAAAGGCGTTCTTGAAGGCTTTATTGCTGACGCGCGTTAACACATGATGCACATAACAATAAAATATGGCACCGCCATAGATATTTCTCCGATCTGGAAGGATTGATGATGTTGGAAACCGGCCTCGCGATTTTCGTGTTGCTTGTACTGTCTGGATTTTTTTCTGGTGCTGAGACGGCTCTAACTGCCGTATCAAAACACGTCATGCACCAGCTTGAGCAAACAGGCGACAAACGAGCTGCATTGGTGAATACGCTGCACGAAGATAAGGAGCGGCTTATCGGAGCTATCTTGCTGGGTAACAACCTCGTCAATATTTTGGCATCTGCATTGGCGACAAGCTTGCTTATTAATCTGTTCGGAGACCATGGAGTCATTTACGCAACGATTGCAATGACCCTGCTTGTGCTGATTTTTTCTGAAATTTTACCTAAGACATATGCCATTCGGAATGCCAACAAAATGGCGCTTGCTGTCGCGCCTATCATTAGCCCTGTGATCAATGTTTTGGCGCCGATTACACTGGCTATCAGTGCCATCGTTCGACAGATTCTAAGGGCATTAGGAGCAAGCAATAGTGCCGACGAAAGCCGCGAAGCTGCTGAAGAAGAATTAAGAGGCGCGATTGAGCTTCATGATGGCGATGAGCCGTCCGTGAAGCAGGAACGGGACATGCTCCGATCCGTTCTCGAACTTACCGAAGTTCAGGTTGAAGAGATCATGACCCATCGCCGGAGCGTTGTCGCCATTGATGCTGACCTGCCATCTGAAGACATCGTCAATCAGGTATTGGAAAGCGCCTATACGCGTATTCCATTATGGCGTGATAATCCTGAGAACATTGTTGGCGTACTCCATGCGAAGGCGTTACTTCGCGAAATGATGCGTCTTGGTGGAGATGCAAAAACTGTCGACATTATGAGTATCACCTCCACGCCTTGGTTTATACCAGAGCAAACGATGCTCTTGGATCAGCTTCAGGCATTCAGGAACCGGCGTGAGCATTTCGCATTGGTGATCGATGAATACGGCTCCAACATGGGTGTCGTTACGCTCGAAGATATCATCGAAGAAATTGTTGGCGACATCGATGACGAGCATGATCTTGAAGTTGTTGGCGTCACGCCACAGTCTGATGGTTCATATTTGATCGATGGCTCTGTCACATTACGCGATATAAACCGTGAGTTTGAATGGGATCTCCCAGACGAGGAAGCCGCAACGATTGCAGGATTGATCTTGCATGAATCACGACGCATTCCCGAAGTTGGTCAGTCTTTCATGTTCCATGATTTCCGCTTTGATGTTGTTGGGCGGCAAAACAATCAGATCACACGTATTCGCGTCACACCACCTGTTGATCCAGATGCTGAGCAGTCAGAAAATTAACTTAAAGTGTCATGAGGTGCGCCAATGACTTGGTCGGGAAACGTCCCTTATAGGATTATAGAAAACACGGACTCCGATGCCCCATGGATTGCGATGGTCCATGGCGTGTCTCAAAATCAACGTCTGTTTGATCGGCAAATTTCCACCTTCTCAACGACGCATCAGATAATCCTTATTGATTTGCCGGGTCATGGATCGGCATCTGATATTGCAGGCCCATATGGCGTCACTGAATTTTCAGAACATCTTGAGCAATGCTTTGCACGGGCCAAGATTGGACCCTGTCACTTTTGGGGAACACATTTCGGTGCGAGCGCAGGCCTTATTCTCGCGTGTAAGAAACCAAGTATTTTTAAAAATTTGATTTTGGAAGGCCCTATTTATCCCGGGCAAGCCATCCCTGCCGTTGCCAAATTTATCGAAAGAACATCTGAGACAGCACGTGCCCAAGGGATTGAAGCCGCGCGCAAGCTTTGGTAGAATGAAGATCCTTGGTTTGATGTTATGCGCGTGAACCTAGAAATCTGCCGAACTGCTGCGCAACTGGACATGATCCATGAATTCGACGGGCAACCGTGGATGGATAGCGGCCTTATTACACGACCTCTCGCACCTATCGATGCGCAGTTAAAGGCTTTAACTGTGCCAACATTGATTATGAATGGCGAGCACGACATACCTGAATTTATGGATGTTGCTGAAGCCCTGACAAAACAAATGCCAAACGCCATAAGGGCAATGATTGATGGTGGTGGCGGATTTCCATTATGGGAATATCCTGATCTGGTGAACCAAACTGTCGATAACTTTCTAAAATGCCAAACTATCAACGATCGATAAAATCAAAACGCTGCGTATCTCACTTTTCGCGTAAAAAATCAGGTAGAGGATTTCTCCTTCAACTAAAACCTGAGGTAGCGTACACTTAATGTATGGGTGGGTTAACATTTATGCCGAACTAAAATATTAGTCGGCTTTTGGGAGGCGAACATGCAGCGAAAAATAGTTCCAGATATCGTGCAGCCAACTGATGTTGCAAGTATCACAGCGGAAGACACAGTTCTCGCGGCCGCAACGATAATGCGCGACCGTAAAATTGCCGCACTCGTCGTCGTCGATAGTGCTGGAAAGCTTAGTGGTATTATCACAGAGCGCGATGTTGTATTTCGAGGAACCGCAGGTGGCTTGGACCCAAAGATAACAAAAGTTGCGGAAATCATGACACCAAACCCCGATACATTGGCACCTGGGGACAGCGCTTCCGATGCTCTGGAATTGATGCAGACACGGAACTATCGACACCTACCTGTCGTGGTAGATGGCACATGCATTGCGGTGGTGTCCGTTCGTGATTTATTCAAATCTGTGAAGGAATCACTCGAAGAAAGCATTCGCGAAACCGAAGCTTTCGTCTTTGGTGACCGTTACGGCGCATAGCTGGCAATCAAAAATAGCAGGTACTGGTGCCTTTCATTTATCTGAAAAAAGCCATAACTCGCTAAAATGAAAAGCCCAGATCACCAAGATAATGCGACATTAGGGATTGCCCTGGTGATCACAGCGATGTTTATTTTTTCGCTGCAGGACGCCATAACCAAGACCCTTGCCGTCACCTATTCGGTGCCACAAATTCTCTGGATACGATTTGTATTCTACATATTTTTTGCACTGGCGATTTCTGTCCGCAAGAAACCATTACGCGACTCCTTAAAAAGTGAAGTTCCCTGGCTTCAGATATTTCGGTCTCTGCTGATTGTTGCCGAGTTCGGTATGTTCATTGTCACCATTCGCTATTTATCACTAGCCGAGATGCATGCCCTATTGGCAACATTTCCACTTGTGGTCACGGCTATCGCAGCTGTATTCCTTAAAGAGCCTGTTGGTATCCGAAGATGGGGCGCTGTGTTTGTCGGCTTCCTTGGTGTCCTTGTGATCTTAAGGCCGGGCCTTGCAGCAATTCAGCCTGCGGCTCTCCTCGCATTGGTCACTGCGTTGACGTTTGCGGCATATAACGTCATGACACGACTGGTATCACGGTATGATGATGGTGAGACCTCTACCGTCTACATGGCCGTCGTAGGCCTCGTCGTGATGACAGCAATCGGGCCGTTCTATTGGGAGACAGCAACACCTTCAGATTGGGGTTGGTTGCTGGCCTTATCAATTTAAGCTGCAATTGGGCATCTTCTGTTGATCAAGGCACTCGAGGCCGCACCAGCATCAACGTTGCAGCCGTTCAATTATACATTATTGGTTTTTGCGACCATTGTTGGTTACATATTTTTTGATAGTCTACCTGATTTCTGGACTGTCATCGGCGCGATGATCGTTGTCGCCAGTGGCATGTATACGATTTACCGGGAACGTCGTCGGGCTCCAACAAAAAAGCCCTAACCCTCAAATTCCAGCAGTTGCTCTGTGACATAGAGCGTACCTGTAAACGCAGCGATCGCTAT
>CAWUWH010000070.1:0-4810 GCA_963926035.1 uncultured Rhodospirillales bacterium | reverse complement strand
TCAATAATCCGCTTTATCGTCGACCGCGTGGCCGCGTTTCGGGATCAGCATATTACGCTCGAACGAAATGACTTCAGTGCCATCTGCTTTCTTGCCCGTGGTTTTGATAGAGACAATGCCTTGCGTCGGGCGAGATTTACTTTCGCGAACGCCAAGGACTTCGCTCTCAGCATAAAGCGTATCACCGTTGAACACCGGTGCCGGCATTTTCACTTTATCCCAGCCCAGATTGGCGATGGTCTTTTGGCTCACGTCTGAGACACTCATTCCCGCAACAATCGCAAGCGTGAGGCACGAGTTCACCAACGGCTGGCCGAACTCACTATGCTTGGCATATTCTTGATCGAAGTGCAGCGGATGCTGATTCATCGTCAACAACGTGAACCAGATATTGTCGTTCTCAGTGATCGTGCGACCGGGGCGATGCTCGTAAATATCGCCGACCTTAAAATCCTCAAGGTACCGTCCGTAGGATTCCCGGTACCGGTTCGGCCCAACTTCTTTTGCTTCTGCTACCATTATTCTGCCGCCTGCATTTGTGGTTTACCTGCAGCCAGCACCGCGCTGACTGAATTTTGTGATTCAAGACCGAGGATCGCATCGGCAAATCGGTTGCAACCTTCGACACCAAGATAAGGTTCAGCGAGGCCATCAAACTTGCCTCGGAATTCTTCGGAGGTCATGAAGTTGCCCGGCTCGCCCTTTGGCATATCGACAAGCACACTGAACGTGCCGCGCGCCGTTTTCACCGTCGCCTTGCCCGCCATGTTTGCCGGAAACAATGCCTCGACCTCTGGGTCATTGACGCACGTGACTTTCTTGGTCAGTGCCAGTGTTTCTGGGTCGGTGAGGTGTGTCGCATAGTGATCCCAAAGCATGGTCCCTTCACGGAGCACAATCGCAGCGCAGAACGGCATGGAGAACTGTCCATCCACAACGCTTTTTGGATTGTGCTTGGCATCAACAGGCTCGGACACAATTTTCATGCCAGTGCGTGGCAAACCGATTTCAACGGTTTCAACTTCGTCCGCCGTAACACCCTCGTCCTGCATAATCATTTTCAGCGCATCCATCGCCGCATGGGTATAGCGGCATGACGGGAAAGGCTTCACAGCCAGACGCATGGTTTCCCAGTTTTCGTTTAAGGCGGCGACGGCTTTTTCGCCATCTGCATTCGGTGCAAAGGCGTGCAAGAAGCCCCACTTGCCTTCAAAGGCTTGCTTGGGTCCAATGAAGCCTTCTTTTGCAAGTACAGCACACATCAATCCGTTTTGTGCGGCCTGGCCAACGTGAGAACGCTTGGTCCACGAACCATCTGCCAAGAACTGCATTGAGCCTGATGTCTGGCTGAGCGCGATACCAAAGGCACTTTCAATCTGATCAACGTCCATGCCCAACAGTTTACCCGCAGCCGCAACGGCGCCAAAAATACCGCATGTTGCCGTTGGGTGATAGCCACGGTCGTAATGATCGGACGGCCCTAATGCCAACGACAGGCGAATTTGAATTTCATATCCCGCAACACACGCAGCAATCAGGTCTTTGCCCGATGCGCCTGTCATTTCTGCTGCCGCTAAGGCCGCAGGGACAATCGGTGCTGATGAATGCAATGAGGCTTCAGCATGGGTGTCATCAAAATCGAGCGAGTGCGCGAGCGTGCCGTTAAGCAGTGCCGCCGCAGATGGTGCGTAGGTTGCCGTATCACCAGGTACCGCACACTCACCATTATCGAGCCCCAAAGCTTTGATCGCACGAACCATGGAAGGTGTGGATTCAACATCATTGCGCGCACGCACCATGATGCCAGCGGTGTCTAGAATCAGAAGCTTGGTCCGTTCGACCACGTCTTTCGGTAAAGATTCATATCCCAAATCATAGGCAAACTGCGCCAGACGGCGGCTAATATCGGTCATCAGATGTCTCCCAAAATAAAAAACAGTGCTATTTTCAGCTTATTGCCTTTAATTTCATCATACATCATTCGATTGCACAATTCGAAAGATATGCATTATATATCAGTTTAACCGATCAATAGAGGACGCCATGATTCCAATCACGATTAAGCAGATTGAGACTTTTATCGCCGTGGCTGACGCCCGTGGTTTTCGCCGCGCGTCGGAGCGTTTGAATCTATCCCAGTCTGCTGTGACCGCGCATATCCAGCAGCTTGAGAGCACGTTGGGGGTGCCGTTGTTCCATCGCACGACACGTTCGGTCAGGCTGACCCAGGCTGGGAATGACTTACTGGAACGAGCGCGCAGAACACTTACCGATCTGGATGACACGTTACGCACATTCAGGGATGAGGTCGCAATGACCCGTGGGCGCGTGCTGGTCGCCTGCGCGCCCAGCTTTGCGTCATCGATTCTCCCCCCTGCTCTGGCGGCCTTTCAAAAACAGTATCCTAAGATATTTATCCAAGTGCGCGAAGCTTATGGGAGCGAGATCATTGAAGCGATCCGGAATAACACCGTCGATTTTGGCATCGGCCCTCTGGAACGCGATGATAAGGATATTACCTTCACGCATATTCTCTCAGACGGGTTTGTTGCCGTGCTGGCGGGCAATCATCCCCTCGCCTCAAAGAAGAAACTCAAGTTTACCGATATTCTGGACGAGCCCGTTTTGGCCATGCCCAGCCGATCTGCCACACGTAGTCTTTTGGAAACGATTTTTGAAAACAACGGTCGTACACTGGCACCAAAATTCGAGATGCTGCATCACCAGACATTGATCAGTATGGCCGACGCAGGATTGGGAATCGCCGTCTTACCAGAAACAGCGGTCCCCCCAACACGCGACGGGACGTATGCTATTGTGCCGCTCACGCAGCCGACCGAAAAACGTCGAATGGGGATCTTGATGGCACGAGGTCACAGTTCGTCACCCGCTGCGGCAGCATTCGCTAAAATGCTGCCAAGCTTCGTGCCTGCCAAAGTGCGTGCGAAGTAGCTTTACTCTGCCGCGTATTGCTTTTCGTCGGCGTAGTATTCTGGGAATCCAACAATCGCCTGCAATTCCTGGAACGTGATCCGGTTTGAAAGGTCTTGTTCACCTGACTTGATCATCTGCAGTGTTTCCTGCATCCCCTTGATCGCCGTCGTCAACAATGCAGCTGGATAGATCGCAACTTTGTAGCCGATTTCCTCAAGATCTTTTGGGGAAAGATATGGTGTCGCGCCTTGTTCGACCATATTGGCCATCTTCGGGCCATCGATTTCAGCACCATAACGGCGCATTTCATCTTCGTCCTTAGGCGCTTCCAGGAACGTGATGTCGACACCAACTTTTCGGAACATTTCACAACGGCGCAATGCCTCGTCCAGACCATCGGTCGCATTGGCATCGGTACGTGCCATGATCAAAATATCTCCGCCCTTATCGCGAACTTCCTGACGTGCATCGACAGCAGCCTGAAGATGCTGTTGCGCCTCAGCAAACGGGACAACCCTCTTACCCAAAGTATGGCCGCAACGCTTAGGCGAGACTTGATCTTCAATCATCACGCATGCAAAGCCAGCCTGCGCATAACCCTGCACAGTACGCTTGACGTTGATGGGGTTACCAAAGCCGGTATCACCATCACCGATCACGGGGATATCAACCGCGTTGCATAAATTACGGCCCTGATCGACCATTTCCGCGTAGCTGATCAAGCCTGTGTCAGGCATCCCGATCCGTACAGCAGACACCATGAAACCACTCATGAAGGCAGCGCTAAAACCGGCTTGCTCAGTAAGTCTTGTTGAAATGGCATCGAAGACGCCCGGTGCTGTAACGATACCAGGCTTGTCGAGCAGAGCTTGAAGATTTCCAGCGGCAGTCATGATTAAGTCTCCCAAAAAAATTATTATGTATGTTCAGTTGGCGAATAAGAAAGACGACCAGCGCCGCCCCGTCAAGTCAGCTTCCTTTAAACTTTGGCGGACGCTTGGCGATAAAAGCTTCGAAACCTTCGCGGTAATCGTCACTGTCACAAGGCGTGTAGCTTTCGCGCGTTTCGGCTTCTGAAATCGGTGCCGGATCATTCATCAAGCGGTTCAGCACTTTTTTCGTCATCCTTGCAGCTAACGGTGCACCAGACGCAATCCGCGCCGCCGTTTCTTTGACTTCGGTTTCCAATTTCGCATCATCCACAACACGATTTACGAGGCGATGCCGTAAAGCTTCTGTGGCATCAATGACCTGACCTTCCATCAAGAATTCCAGCACCAGTGCCTTGCCGACAAGATCCAGCAACGGTTTCATCTCGGAAGGAGCAAAGGCATGGCCAATACGTTTGATAGGCACACCAAAACGCGCCGTTTCAGACGCTATCCGCATGTCACAGCAGGCAGCAATCTCAAGTCCACCGCCCGTACAGGCCCCCCGAATCATGGCAATGACCGGATGGCGACATGCCAATAACTGTTCCAGCGCCTTATCCGTCGCCAGCCCATAGACATATGCCTGCTCGGCATTGGCACGTTTCTCAGGGAACTCTGATATATCGGCACCTGCAGCAAAGGCCTTTTCGCCGGCACCCTGAATAATGATGCAGCGCAAGCTTTCATCTTTATCGAGAGACTCGATGGTTTCAGACAACCAATGCCACGCCGCCAAAGATAATGCATTCCGCTTAGCCGGATTGTTCAGGGTAATGGTCGCGATATCGCCATCGCGCTCGAGGATAATAGGATCTTTACTCATTGTGCATTCAACACGCGTAATGGCGTGTCGTCCTTCCATGATTGGATGTTTTCAACCGCTTGCGCATAAACAAGCTCGTATAACTCTTTGACCACGTAGCCTGTGTGTCCAGTCAGGACAG
>CAWUWH010000069.1:0-17889 GCA_963926035.1 uncultured Rhodospirillales bacterium | reverse complement strand
ATTTTGGCACGATGACACATATATTGCTCGTTGAAGATGACCTGGATTTGCGGGAAATGCTCATGTCTATTCTTGTCGATGTAGGGCATCATGTCATTGATGTTGGTGATGGCAAGGCGGCGTTGGCTACAATTCGAGGCGGCCAACCGGACTTGATTGTCAGTGATATCATCATGGATGGTATGGAGGGCATTGCGGCGATTATGGCGTTTCGAAAGTTGCTGCCCGAAACCTCCATCATCGCAATGTCGGGCAACGAGCTTTATTTGAGCAACAGTGAAAAACTTGGTGCGGACTTGGGATTATTTAAACCCTACACACGCGCGACTTTTCTGTCTGAAATTAACGCCTTGTTGGATGCTTCTGAGCGGCAACTCTTGACGGCAGGTGCCTGTGTCCGCACTTTCATTTCATGATAATGGGAGGGTGATATGGCAGAAAAGTTGGAAGCCAAAGCGCGGCAAGCTGCGTTGAGCGATTTAAGTAAATGGTCCGAGGTCGGAGGACGTGATGCGATTAGCCGCATTTATAAGTTCAAAAATTTTAATCAAGCGTTTGGCTTCATGAGCCGTGTCGCGATGAAGGCTGAGAAAATGGATCATCATCCCGAGTGGTGCAATGTCTACGCGACGGTGGATGTGACGCTTGCCACCCACGATGCAGGCGGTGTGACGGCATTGGATATTGAGATGGCCACGTTCATGGATAAAGCTGCCGCTTCTATGTAGGGGCCATTACGCTGTGACTTTTTTCTGAGCGTCTCAAGCATTTTTCGAAATGATGAGCTCGGCACCGCAAACTCTGTGCCGCCAAGGCGATTTATTGTGTGGGCAGCATGCACCGCCGCCAATCGGTATTCTTTTCCATCCGAAAACACGATGGGAGAGCCACTGTCGCCTGGAACGGGTTGGCACTGATGCTCTGCAATTTTGAGGCTTTTGGCAAATCCAAGCATCAGGCATGCAGGATGCGCCGTCAGTACTTGGCCACGGTCACCACTGTATTCTACCTGAGTAAAAACGGTTTTCGCTTTACGGAGCTTCCAGAAAACATCTTCGGTATAAGCGGCAGGGCGGACAATGCCGGTGGTCGGGCTTGGGTCGTCTTCCAAGATGATCAGGGCCCAGTCATAGACAACAGCATGGACCGTTGATTTACGCAACGGATCATGAACGGGTGCGGGATGAATTCCAGCGGCGACCGAATGGAAAATGTACTCGCCGCGGTCCCAGCCTGCGACAAAATGTAAGCTCTCTGGTGGCATTTACCCGTCCGTATTTCGGTTGATCAGGCAGTGTGCTGACGTCACGACAATTTTAGTAGCAACGACGGTTGCTGTGCAGTGGCCGCGCCCAGCTTTGTTAAAGCGACCAACAGCGGTCCAAGGGTAGATCCGTGAGTCCGCCTTCACACGCACATCGCCAGCCCGTAAGCGTTGGTTTTTGGCTTATACTTATAATCGGTTGTTTGGGCGCTGGCTGCCGCGCCCATGAGGCCGATTAAAAGGGGCGAGTGTGAGGGCTTTGATCATTGAGGTGCCATTCGAAGCGCGCCATCCAGGCGAACGACTTCGCCATTCATCATGACATTGTCGATCATATGCATTGCGAGCTTGGCATATTCATTGGGATCACCAAGCCGGGACGGAAACGGAACACTGTCACCAAGCGCTTTTTGAACGTCGTCTGGCAGGCCATATAGCATGGGTGTGCCAAAGATGCCGGGGGCGATGGCTAAAACCCGCACCCCGCTTTTGGCGAGCTCGCGAGCTGCAGGCAATGTCATGGATGCAACACCACCTTTGGACGCGGCATAGGCGGCCTGGCCAATCTGGCCATCAAAGGCAGCAATGGAGGCGGTATTAATGATGACGCCACGTTCAGCGGTCTCGAGCGCATCGAGTGCTTGCATGTCTGCGGCGGCAAGGCGCATGAGATTGAACGAGCCAATCAGATTGATGTTAATGACCTTGGCGAATGTCTCTAAAGGCTGCGCACCATCTCGTCCGACAATTTTCTTAGGCGGCGCAATTCCGGCGCAACTGACAAGGATACGCGCGGGGCCGTGTTTTTCGCGGGCCTCGGTGACAGCGGTTTCAGCACTTTCCGCACTCGACACGTCACAGCTGACAGCAATCCCGCCGATTTCGTTCGCCATTTTTTGTGCGATATCCATATTCAGATCAAAAATCGCGACCTTGGCACCATTTGCTGCTAAGGCTTGTGCTGTGGCAGCGCCAAGTCCGGATGCACCACCTGTGACGATCGCTGCGTGACCTGAGACGTCCATCTTCGTATCCTTTCGATTAATCGATTTAAATGTGTAGCAAGAGATTGAGTGAGCGACAACGTGAGCCGGACACCGGAAGAAAATGAGAAGATCGTCGCCGAGGGCTTTATTGAAAAGGCACGTCGCACATTAGGGCGTATCCCTTTTACAGATGAAGCGGTTGCCGCATACTATTGCGCAACAGATGACGCGACACCGGGCCGAGTCCGAATAACCTTAATGGCGGCATTGGCATATTTCATTGTGCCGATCGACGTGATACCGGATTTTATTGCAATGCTGGGTTTCACTGATGATGCAGCGGTATTCTGGGCGGCATGGCGATCTGTTCAAGGGCATGTGACAGATCAACATCGCGACAAAGCCCGCACATTTTTAAATCGAAAGTCGACAGAAAAGCCACGCATTAATGATGGCTCATCTTGAGGAGGAAATATTGAACACACCACTTTGGCAGCCCACGCAAGAACAGATCGACGGCGCACGGATTACAGAAATCCGCCACCACATTGAAAAGCAATGGGGCGTTGAGTTGAAAGATTCCAGCGAGCTCTGGAATTTCTCTGTGACCGAGCTTGAAAAGTTCTGGACCTCAGTATGGGACTATAGCGAGATCATCGCTGAGACCCGTGGTGCGCGTGTTCTGGCCGATGGCGACAAAATGCCCGGCGCGAAATGGTTCCCGGATGCCCGACTGAACTTTGCTGAGAATTTGCTGAAACGCCGCGATGACGGCGAAGCCATGGTGTTCAATGGCGAAAACAAAATTATCCGGCAACTAACGTTTAAAGAGGTCTTTGAGCAAGTATCCGTAACGACACAAATTCTGGCTAATCTTGGTGTTGGTGAAGGTGACCGAGTTGCTGGGTATTTGCCGAATATGCCGGAAACAATTATTGCGATGATGGCAACGAATGCATTGGGGGCTGTGTGGTCATCATGTTCGCCTGATTTTGGTGAGCAGGGCGTGTTGGACCGGTTCGGGCAGATCGCACCAAAAGTTTTATTCTGCACGGATGGCTATTGGTACAATGGCAAGCGCCATGATGTGCGCGCAAAGACAGCCGGAATCGCAAACCAACTGCCAAGCATCATAAAAACAATTTTGTTTCCCTACGGGGATCAGGCTGCAGACGTCGGTCCATTAATGAATGCCATGACGTACGAAGAGGCTGCAGCAGGGCTTGTCCCTGGCGACATCGCGTTTCGCCAACTGCCGTTTGATCATCCTCTGTATATTATGTTCTCGAGCGGTACCACTGGTGCGCCAAAATGCATTGTGCATTCGCAAGGTGGCGCGTTGTTGAAGCATGCGACGGAACAGCCATTGCATTGTGATATCCGCAAAGATGATCGAGTGTTTTTTTTCACCACATGCGGTTGGATGATGTGGAATTGGTTGGTCACCAATCTGGCATGGGGTGCAACGTTGTTACTGTATGATGGATCGCCGTTCTATCCGACGGGCGAGGCCTTGTTCACGTTTGCTGACGAAGAAAAAATGACACTGTTTGGCACATCGGCCAAGTTTGTCGATGCGCTGAACAAAGCAGAACTCCGACCCCGTGATACCCACGATTTATCATCGATCCGCATGTTCTGTTCCACTGGATCGCCTTTAGCCCCGGAAGGGTTTGATTACATTTATGATGCGGTGAAGACAGATATTCATCTGGTTTCGTTCTCGGGCGGCACCGATATCATGGGATGTTTTTGTGGTGGTGACGTCACACGTCCGGTATGGCGCGGCGAGATTCAAGCGCGCTTTCTTGGCATGGCCGTTAATGTCTTCGATGAAGAAGGGCAGCCCGTCCAAGGCAAAAAAGGTGAACTGGTTTGTACAAAACCGTTCCCAACAGTGCCGATTGAGTTTCTTGATGATCCAGATGATGCGCGCTTTAAGGCGGCGTATTTTAAGATGTTTCCAAATATCTGGACACATGGCGATTATGTGATGCTGACGGAACATGATGGCATCGTCATTTTTGGACGATCTGATGCAACGTTGAATCCGGGTGGTGTGCGGATCGGCACGGCGGAGATTTACCGCCAAGTTGAAAAACTTGCGGAAGTTCAGGAAACCATTGTGATTGGTCAGGAGTGGGACAATGACGTGCGGGTTGTCCTGTTTGTCATTGTGCGGGATGGCTATGAACTGGATGACGAGCTGATTACGAAGATACGTAAACAGGTGCGAGACAATTGCACGCCACGTCACGTGCCGGCAAAAGTCATTGCTGTTAAAGATATACCGCGCACAAAGTCTGGAAAGATTACCGAACTTGCTGTCCGCGATATCGTACATGGCCGCCCAATCAAGAATAAAGAGGCGCTGGCGAACCCTGATGCTTTGACGTTGTTTGAGGATCTGGCCGAGCTAAAAAGCTAGCGAACTGTAGTGTCGATTTTTGCCCTAGATTTGAACGTTGGCAATAGAACGATACATTGCCTGAAGCGCGCTCGGCGCTGTGCTGTCGCCAGACTTGGCGCGTTTGACGAGCTGTTCAACACAAGCTTCGGTAATGGCCCTGAGCTCTGACGATTCCATTTCACCAAGAAATTGATCGGGGTTTTTTCGAATGGCCAAGATGAATGGGTTGCTCATGAATTTTTCTCCAAGCGGCGTTTCGTCGCCAGTCTTGATGCTGTTTCTTTCGCTTCGACAATGAGCCATTCACGAAAGGCGCGGACCTTTGGGCGATCAATGTTCGTTTCAGTGACCGCTACATGATAGCTATACTGCGCTGTGAGCGCGAGATCAAAAGGTGCAACGAGCTTGCCGGCATCAATATAGTCTGCAACCAAAAGGCCACGCCCCAAAGCGACGCCGTCACCCGCCATTGCAGCCTGTATCACCAAGTTTGAGTGGGTGTAGCCGGGTCCTCGCGTTGGGTCGATATCGTTAAGACCTACTTCTTGCAGCCACATGGTCCAATCTTGAATCATATCGTCATGGATAAGTGTGTGATGACGAAGGTCTGAAGGTTGTTTTAAGCCATTGCCTTGCGTCAGTAATTCAGGCGCACAAACCGGGAAGATGTCTTCACGCATGAGTTCTTCACTAATAAGTCCGGGCCAATTACCCATTCCATAGCGCACACCGATATCAATCCCATCGCGATCATAATCGGCAATGGCATCAGAGGTCGCCAAGCGGATGTCGATGTCTGGATTGAGTTTGCGGAACCGAACCATCCGCGGCATGAGCCACGTTGCGGCAAGGCTGTCCATTGTTGCAATTGTCAGGATGCCAGATTGGTCGCGTCGTTTTACACGGCTTAACGCGGCATCCATCGAATCAAACGCATCTGTGAGTTCTGGCAATAATGTCTGTCCGGCATCGGTCAATATAAGCTGTCGGTTCCGGCGCAAGAAAAGCATCAAGCCAATCTGTTCTTCGAGTGATTTAATTTGATGCGAGACAGCAGCCTGCGTGACATTCAATTCATCCGCAGCTCGGGTGAAGCTGAGATGACGCGCAGCCGCTTCAAAAGCGCGGAGAGCATTGAGGGATGGCAGGCGACGGGACATGAATGCCAACATTTTTGATAATTTTTAATTATCTATTTATATCTTATATATGATGCAATAATCAACTAACTTATTGATATAAGTAATTATATATATTGTTCTTATAACATTTGGATAATATTTTCTAATGATTATATAAATTAATGTCGTTTGTTGATATGCGAGATAGCGGGTATTTGTTTGTTAATCGACGCCACACTGAAATTGTTCAGCTGGCTCCGGTGAGGAGAAAACAAATGACCACTATTATGAAAATGTTTCCTGCAGCAACCGGCGTTGGCTGCGAGTTATTCAAAGCCAGCATAATTGCTGTATTTGTGCTGCCTGAGCGTGGACTGGATGTGCTCCATACGTGGGGCCAGCGTATCGAATCCCGCCAAATGCTCGGCCGCATTGAATGGCAGCGACTCGATGACATGGGTATGACCCCTGAAGATGCTGCACGTGAGAGTGCGAAACCGTTCTGGCGCGCTTAAACTTCAAGACACATGCGTTGTTGAGAGAGCGACCCTTTTCCAAGCGGGGTCGCTCTTTCTTTTTATGCGCTGGATTTTCTGAAATACTGAGGATGCACGAAAAGAGGATAGATCAATGCTTGAACATTTACGAATGATGGCGCGCTAAAACAAGTGGGCGAACGCACAGCTGAACACGGCAGTCATGGATATTAGTCATGACGCCTATGTGGCTAAGCGCGATGCCATCTTTGGCTTAATTCACGGCGGTCGCAATCATATACTTTTGGTCGACCGCATTTGGCGGGGCCGCGTTGAATGCAATCCCCACCCGGCGGACCGTCTGGACATCATTGTGACAGATGACCGAGAGGCATTTGTACGCTAGCGCATGGCAGAAGACGATATCCTTATCGACTTCACAGATAGCTTTGATGAAAAAAGTCTTGATGAAAAAGTGACGTATTCGTCTTTGATTGGATTCACAGGTACAGACCCAAGGCGGCTTATTCTGGCGCACATGTTCAATCACGCGACGCATCATCGGGGCCAGATACATGCCCTTTTAACGCAAGTGCCAGCTGATCCACCACCACTCGATTTAATGATTTATATCCGCGAGACCGAGGCTGGGTAAACCCAGCCTCGCCGTGTCCTTAAAGGATGCAGTGTTTGGCGAAATCAGCAGCTTCGTTTGCTGACCAGTCACCTTTAGGCTTCTCTTTGAGGTCAGCGTACCATTCTTTGAATCCGACTTCGGATGAAAAGGCGGAAAGGCTCTCAACGGCAACGAGTGCAAATGCCAGGATGCCTGATCGTAGAAATTTAGTGCGCATATGAGTTATCCACGATTAACAATGTGAGCGAATGAGGTTATAGATTACTGACTAAAAGTGTGGCGTCTTTAAGATGTTTTCACAACGAGTAACGATACATCATCCTTAACAGGTGTCGCGCCACGAAACGTTTCGAGATCTTTTAGAAGCGCTTCAGAAATAGCTTGGCTGCTATGTGACTTGGTGGCTTCGACAGCCGCCTTTAACCGAGCAAGGCCATATGCCTCACCTGCCGCATTCGATACTTCGCGAATACCGTCTGTATAAGCGATGAGAATACCATTCTTTGGGAACTTGCCGGGCATATTTCTAAAGGACCATGATTGATCAACGCCAAGGGGGATATCCTCACCATCCAGCGCGGTGAATGCGTTTGAATCTATATCATACATAAGTGCGGGCTCATGCCCTGCAGAAATCCAAGTAAATCGGTGTTGGCCCGGCGTCAGTAGTAATTGGAAAAGTGTAAGGGACCGACCGCCAGAACTGTCTTCGCACAGCTGACGATTAACGGAGTCAAATAAATCAGCAGGTGACGAAGCGAAATCTGCATGGGCCCGGATCATTGCCCTTGCAGTTACCATTAACAGCGCTGCGCTAATCCCATGACCAGTAACATCTCCGATTATGGCGGCCAATCGCTCATCGTTCATCGGAATGAAATCCTGATAATCGCCACCAATTTTGTCGCAATAAATCGTCGTACTTGCGATATCAAAACCATCTATTGTGGGTGCCGAGCTTGGAACAAAATGTTGCTGGATTTCCTGTGCGGTGAGTAAGTCACGTTTGACGCGCACTTGCTCTTCGAGCGCGGGGACGAGGCGATTAAATTCCCGTGCAAGATCACCCAGCTCGTCACTGGATGTGTCATCTATGCGCGTGCTGAAATCGCCGGTTTTCAATTGCGCAGCGGCTGCGTGTAATTGGTGGATTGGTTTGGTCAACGTTCTTGCACCATAAATTGCCAAGCCAATGGCACTGATCCCGGCGAAGACGGCAAAGATCACAGCATTCCTGAGTTGGGCCTGGTACGATGCTCTGACAATAGCTTCGGCCTGATCTTGGGCGTTCGTAATAACCTGCTCGGGAAACGTTGCGGCGATATGCCATGCGACGTCTTCGGTTCGTCCAAGCGGGCCAAAGGACCATGCTTCGCGGACGCCATTTCGTGTGACGAATTCCATGCCAGGGACGCCACTCCTGATGTCACTTGCGACCTTGAGCCAGGCATCGTCGCCGTCCAGGAACATTGGCCTCATGAGATCATGGACACGCCAACTGCCTGTATTCGCTTTGAGTACAGCAACCTCGTTTGGCAGGAGCTGTGGTTCATCGTCTGGCACGGCAATCAAGTACGCGGATGCTTCGGGTGGCAGGTGGGTTGGATTAATTGATTTCGTTAAAAGCGCATCGGTACGAATCGTAATGCGCGCAACGCCAACAATTTGACCATTCGATGTTTGAACAGGTGTCGTCACAGAGCGTCGGTTTACGGCTTCGCCTTTTGTAAACCATGAGGTGGCACCACGTTCGATTGTTCTAAAATACCAATCACTCTCACGCGGATCTTGTTTCCCTGTGGCAACGCCAGCTGGGTACGATACCGTGAGGCCGCTTTCAAACGAGACGGAAATAGAATCAACGAAAGTGCGGTTTCTTTGATGGACGGTTCGTGCAACGTCGGTGATGCCAATGAGGCGATATAATGTGCCTGCAATCTGATCTTTTACAGAATCGGTCGCAATGAAAGATCCCATTTTATATAAATCAATCGGCAATTCAGCCTGACTGTCCTGAAGATTTTGATCGCGAAGTAAGAACTCTCCAAGGTCTGCGGTCTCACTTAATCCTGACACAGAAATAGTCATGCGTTCTGCGACGTTTGATGCAAAGGCACGGACAGCACGGGCCATCTGTTTCTGTTCTGTGACCAGTGTTATGACGCCTTGTTCTGTCACGCGCCGCAACTCGCGGGTCAGGCGATCCGACAGCAGCGTCTTGCCGCGCTCTGCCATTTCAAGGCCGAACTCGTTCGTTGAGCGCAGAAACATAAACGACGCAGCTGCCAAAGGCAGCACGGTCAGAATAACGAAACAAATTGTCAGCTTTGTTGTGATCTTCATGGATCGTACGACTGCTGCCTTGTGGAAGTGTTGGTCACTTATTTGTCCCTTGCGTCATCACTCGTAATGATGACAACTTTGCCTGTAGATTTACGTGAAGTCAGTGTTTCATGGGCGATATTGACGTCCTCTATTGGGAAGACGTGGGACACATGTGGCTTTATTTTTCCTGCTTTGAACCAGCCCAATAATTCTGCAAATGAATTGGTGATCAGGCTTGGGTCAAGCTTTCGGTGTGCGCCCCAATAGTAGCCAATGATGGACAGGTTCTTTACCAACAGAATGTTCGCTGGAATTTGTGGAACGGTCCCGCTTGCAAAGCCTACAACAAGAATTCTTCCACCTGGAACGGTTGCCCGTAAACTTGCATCAAATGCAGAGCCACCGACTGGATCGTAAACGGCATCAGCACCTCGGCCGTCGGTCAGAGCTTTCACTCGCTCGCGAATATCTTCACTGCGGTAATCTATCAGATCGTCAGCGCCATACTGTTTTGCAATGGCCAGTTTGTCTGCGCTCCCTGCCGTCGCAATGACCCGAGCACCCAAAGCCTTACCAATCTCAACGGCTGTTAATCCAACGCCGCCGGCGGCGCCGTGTACGAGCAAAGTCTCGCCGGGTTGAATCTTGAGCTTGTTGACCAGACCAATATGCGAGGTGCCATAAACGATTGGAAAGCCAGCCGCCTCAACAAATGTCATGTTGGTGGGGATGATATAGGTATCTGACGCACGCGCGACGGATTCTTCAGCGTATCCACCGAAATCAACACATGCCATGACGCGGTCACCGACAGTGAAGCCCGTCACATCTGAAGATACTTCGGTAATAAATCCAGAAACTTCCAAGCCGGGCGCAAACGGGAGTTGCGGCTTAACCTGGTACTGTCCTTTGACCATTAAGGTGTCGGCAAAGTTAACGCCACACGCCCGCACCGCAATGCGGACAAAGCCTGACGAAAGTTCTGGAGAGGGCAGATCTCCGACACTTAAAGGTTGGTCACTATTAAATTCCTGGCAAACTACTGCACGCATTCAGAAAGCTCCTACTTGAAATGATGTGACCCATATGGTTTTTATTATTCCATTGCATCATGGATGTTCGAATATGATAGATGAGCCGCGAAGACAATCCAAGGCGTGGCATGCGAAAGTTGAAAAAATGCGTGGGTTTTTTGGTATCGGCGTCGAAGGCATCTCTAAAGAGATGAATGTTGGCAATTTATTTCGCTCAGCACATGCGTTTGATGCGAGTTTCGTATTTACCGTTAATGCGAATTACACACGGCGAGGTGGGCAGCGGTCAGATACGTCTGACTCACTCGCACACCTGCCGTTTTATGGTTTTCCAGACGTGGGATCGATGATGCTGCCAAGTGATTGTCAGCTGGTTGGTGTTGAGTTGCTCGACGAATCCGTTGAGCTGCCAAGCTTTCGTCATCCAACGCAGGCAGCGTATGTTTTAGGCCCGGAACGCGGCGAATTATCTCCGGAAATGCTTGAGAAATGTGATCACATCCTCAAAATTCCGACCAAGTTCTGTATTAACGTCGGCATTGCTGGTGCGCTGGTAATGTATGACCGTGTGCAGTCTATGGGTCGGTTTGCGCCCAGACCTGTGCGCGCTGGTGGGCCGACAGAATCGTTAAAACCGCCAAACCATGGCGGTCTAAAATTTCGTGCGGATGTTGAGGCGTACCGCGAACCGACGCCACAATCTTATAATGATTAGGGGCTATCTAACGCGTCTTTTAAGTGTTGGGTGGGAATTCAACAATAACAGTTGTGCCTTTATCGGGTTCGCTCTCAATGCGAATGCGACCGCCGCTGGCTTCTGTAAGCCCTGTCACCATCGATAAACCAAGCCCGACACCTTGATGCGCGTTGTAGGGGTTCACGTTCGCCTGACCAAACGGTTGCAGGACTTAATCGATGTATTTGGCTTCGATACCGACACCGGTGTCTTCGACGGCAATTATGGTGACGCCAAGATTATCTTGCTATAACCGGATGGTAATGCGGCCATGCGGCGGAGTGAACTTGATCGCATTCGATAACAAGTTGATGATGATTTGTTAGATTGAGCGTTCGTCTCCGAGAAACGGCTCTTCACCTAACATTGAGATTATTTGTAGGGTCAGATCATTTTCGTCAGATAATTGCTTAACAAGCTCGACGCATTTATGGGTGACCGCATCCAGGTCAACAGGTTTGCATTCCAACTCTCTTGTGCCGCCCTGCAGCGAGATGAGCGCCAGAATATCTTCAATTAATTGAAGCTGAATATTCCCAGCGTCCTCAATGGTTTGAGCATATTCAAGATATCGTTCGCCACCCAAGTCTCCGTAAAGCTGGCTTTTCAACATCTGTGCGTATCCAACAACAGCGTTTAAAGGCGTGCGCAGTTCATGGCTCATATGGGCCAGAAAAAGTGACTTCGCATCGCTTTCAGCGCTCACCTTTGATACAGATGTTTGCAGCATTTTATTCATCGAATGCAACTGCTCGGTGCGATCATTAACCTGAGTTTCAAGAACACCCCGTCCCTCGATAAGACGGTCTAGGGCAAATGTGAGTGCGAGAATGAGGAGAACACCAACCGCGCCTAAAAAGATATAAGCATTGGAATCTCGATGTTCGTTGGCCATTCTGGTCGACGTGAAATCGAGCGACCATACACGGCTGCCAAATACCAATTGATAAGATTTCGCAGGCGTATCTTCGCTACGATTTTGCGAAAACCCATAAATTGTAATGGGCTCAGAACCCGTTATGTCAGCAATATGTATCGTAAAGTGATCGTCTGATGGATTTGGACTCATCATGCTTTCTATCGCCGCCGATAGAGAATAGCTTGCACCGATAGATGTTGTGCGATCATCGGTCTCATTTTTATAGGGCCGCAGCCCCATATCTCCACCACTTTTCACAGCAGTAAAGATGATGATACTTGGAATGCTTTTTCCTTTGTCTTGAGACAATACAACGGGCGGGGTTACATGCGGTTGGGCGAGTGCCAAGGAGGAGCGGGCGGTGCTCATTCTTTCTGGACTGGTGGCAATGTCATATCCGAGAATACCGTCTCGGCCTGCTAAAGGCTCAACATAAACGGCTGGTGCATAGCTCTCTCTCTACCTTCGACTTCCTGAATTTGAAAAGGTACATACCCGAGCTTGCTACGTTCATGTTCCCGAGCCTTCAAAGCGGCGTTAAAAGCAGGTAATTTTTCTTTTGATAATAGTGGAATTGCAATGATTGCTCTGACGGATGTTGGCCCAGTAAAAAAATCTGACCGGAGGATGAATTGTGAAAATTCAATTTCAGTAATATCATTTGTTGATTCGAAAAATGAGCTCACACTCAGCGCATTATGCATTGCAATTGAAACACTGTTTCTGACTTCCTAGGTGAATTTTGCCGTCCACGCGTCGAACTCAACACGTATCTGATCATCCTCATCATGCCGGAGTTCGACAAAAAATTGCGCAAGAATAACGATTGCCGCGACACACGCGACATACAACAGGATCCTGAGCAGTCCTGTACGCAAAATTCCCCCCTTTATTCACGGTGGAACTTATAAAGTGTCCTGCTCAATGTGATTTTTTATTCAGCCCTCAATGAGTAATCTTGATCGTGCCGACAGCATCGCCGGCTGCATTTCGTAATGTTGGTTTCATGTGTGCCGTGATGGCTTCTTGTGCTGAAGTTGGTATGAGGTCCGCTTCCATAAGCAGCCATCCCATTGCGATATCGCCAGCGCGTTTTTCACCGTCTTCAGTCTTGAGTGCTATGCCTAAGCCTTTGCCGGGGACAATCGCGACATGAACGCCCTCTGCGCCGCCTTTGGTGGCAACCGTACCGCCTAGAGCCGTCATGACATCTGTATCGAAACGCCCGGGCCCGCCAACCATATAAGGATGTGTCGTCACAGCCTTGATGATGCGCGTTGCTGCATCGCCGCGGGATTCCCCGAAGCCTTTTGGTTCAGACATTTTCTGAGCGGCCTTTGCAAGCGCACGAAGCGTCATGCCATAGACAGGAATGCCGCAGCCATCCTGACCGCGTCCGGTATCTGCGAGGCTTTCGTCGCCAAAACGCTCTAATATATCAAACAGGCGCTTTTGAACGGGATGATCAGGATCAAGATATCCCTCTATAGGCTCATTTAAATGCAGTGCAGTGGTCAAGAAGCCCGCATGTTTGCCAGAGCAATTATTGTTTAACCTGGTAGGCTCAGCACCAGCGCGCACGATATCGTGGGCCGCCTTGATGTCATATGGTAAATGCGCCCCACATCCTAAATTATCGACGCCCAGCCCTAGCCTTTGCAGCCAATTTGCGACGGTCGTGACATGTTCTGCGGTGCCGGAATGCGATGCACATGCGAGCGCCAGCTCGTTCTCAGCAATGCTATGGGCATTGGCGGCACCACTTTCTACTAGTGGCAGGCCCTGCATGAATTTAATGGCTGAACGGGGGTAAAACATAAGGTCAGGATCACCCCATGTTTTCAGAGGGCCAGAGCTATCGCAAATCATCGCATGAACGCGATGGCGGCTCTCAACCATAGTGCCTCGCGTCACGTCACAAATAAGAGGATCAGTAATCAAAGGATGAACTTTCATTAATTTATCAAACAAGTGTATATCGGCCCTTGCGAAGCCAAGGGTGTCCGGTATATCACGATAAGTATGAATACTGAGGTACTTTTAAGACCAACGGTCGTCCTATTTTTGAGTTTGCTGGCAATAACGCTGAGCGGGGTACCTGCTCGTGCTGAATTCCTTAGCAAGTTTGATGCTTGGGAAGCTCATGCCCGAAACGATGGCGGTGCGAAAGTATGCTATGCGGCCAGTGTTCCTTCCAAATCTGAAGGCAAATACACCCGTCGCGGCGATGTATTTTTGCTCGTATCGCACAGACCCGCCGATAAAATGACAGGTTTTGTGAGCCTAGAGGCTGGGTATATCTATGAGAAAAAAGGTAAAATCACGGCCAAAATTGGCGGCGCTTCCCATGCCATGTTCGCAGATGGCGGACTTGCGTTTGCATTCAAAGACGGACCACTGGTTAAAAGTATGATCCGGGGGCAAAATTTGACGGTCCAGGGTATATCAGGCCGTGGCACGTTAACTGTCGACACATTTTCCTTAAGCGGGTTCACAGCGGCTTACCGGGCGGCGTCAAAAGCCTGTGGCGTAAAGGGATAATGATGAGTGACGTTAAGGGTGATACGCTGAAAAGTGCAGGTATTGTGCCCGTTCAATGCCCACAATGTAGTGAAGCGCAAAATACAATAGACGGTATTTTGACGGATACATTCGACACGGCGAATATTGGTTGCATGGTCTGTGGGTATCAATTTGACCCCGTCGAGTATCGCCGTTTATTGGCGGAACGGCAGCTTGAGTTCGCATCATTGCAACTCGGCGACATGTGATGACGTGATAAGGATGGAAAAGCGCCCGAGCGGGTGCTACATACCCGCGCAATGACAAATATTTCAAAAATCCGTAACTTTGCAATTATCGCCCATATCGATCATGGGAAGTCGACACTTGCCGACAGACTTATTCAAGTCTGTGGCGGGTTGATGGAACGTGAGATGAAAGAGCAAGTGCTCGACAATATGGATATTGAGCGTGAGCGCGGCATCACCATCAAAGCACAGACTGTGCGCCTCAAGTACAAAGCTGCTGATGGCGAAGAGTATATCCTCAATCTTATCGACACACCGGGCCATGTGGACTTCTCATATGAAGTCAGCCGGTCGTTGGCTGCCTGTGAAGGGGCGCTTTTGGTTGTTGATGCGACACAGGGTGTTGAGGCGCAAACACTGGCCAACGTTTATCTGGCGATTGAGAACGATCTGGAGATTATCCCTGTTCTTAATAAGGCGGACCTTCCCGCAGCGGAGCCGGAGCGCGTTAAAGAACAGATCGAAGATGTGATCGGGATTGACACGTCTGATGCATTGTTGATTTCTGCCAAGACGGGCATGGGTGTGCCAGACGTACTCGAAGCCATTGTCACTAAAATGCCACCCCCAAAGGGTGATCCAACAGCGCCGCTTAAAGCGCTCTTGGTTGATAGTTGGTACGACGCCTATCTGGGCGTGATGACACTCGTGCGAGTCTACGAAGGGTCGTTGAAACGTGGCATGCGTCTTAAGTTGATGCAGGAAGGATCGATCCATCAATCGGATCAGGTTGGCGTCTTTACGCCAAAACCGACAAAAATAGAATCCCTCGGGCCGGGTGAAGTTGGCTATATGACAGCGGCGATTAAGACGGTCGCCGATACGTCTGTTGGCGATACCATCACGGAGGACAAGCGCCCAACCGCTGAGCCGCTGACTGGGTTTAAACCGTCAATCCCTGTTGTGTTCTGTGGCCTGTTTCCAACAGACGCGTCTGAATACGAAGACCTGCGTGAGGCATTGGCAAAGCTGCACTTGAACGACGCCAGCTTCCATTATGAAGCTGAGAGCTCTGCCGCTCTGGGCTTTGGGTATCGTTGTGGTTTCTTAGGCTTGCTGCATCTTGAAATTGTGCAGGAAAGGCTCGAGCGAGAGTTTGATCTCGATCTGATCACAACAAGCCCGAGTGTTGTCTATAAAGTTCATATGACCGACGGCACGATGAAGGAACTTCACAATCCAGTCGACATGCCTGATCCTGTTTCAATCGACTTCATCGAAGAGCCGTTGATCAAGGCTGCGATCATGGTGCCAGATGAGTATTTAGGCTCGGTTTTGAGTTTGTGTGAAGAACGCCGCGGTGTGCAGCAAGAACTGACGTATGTTGGTAATCGCGCCATGGTCGTCTACACATTGCCATTGAACGAAGTCGTTTTTGATTTCTATGACCGGTTAAAATCTGTGTCGCGTGGCTATGCAAGTTTCGACTACGAATTGATTGGATATGCCGAGGGTGATCTCTCGAAAATCTCGATTTTGGTGAATGCTGAGCAGGTTGACGCATTGGCCTTTATTGCGCACCGAACGCATGCGGAAGCGCGTGGCCGTCAGGTCTGTGAGAAGCTCAAAGATCTGATCCCGCGGCAATTGTTCAAGATTGCGATCCAGGCGGCCATTGGCGGCAAGGTTATTGCGCGCGAAACAGTCAGTGCTATGCGTAAAGACGTTACCGCTAAGTGTTACGGCGGCGATATCACGCGAAAGAAAAAGCTTTTAGAAAAACAAAAGAAGGGTAAAAAGCGGATGCGCCAGATTGGCAACGTGGAAATTCCACAATCCGCTTTCCTGGCAGCGCTCAAGACATCGGGCGACTAACGCTCAAATGGTTTGACGAATTCCGGCAACGGGTCAGCAGCTGCATCAAACCCATCATTATTATCTTCTTTTTCAAACAGATCGATGAGTTCGTGGGACAGGAGTTGATCGTCTTCGTCAGGATTCCGACCTTCATCGCGCGCCCACTTCCGGGCTTCACTCGCCAATTCATCATATAGAAATAGTGATGCTTCGTATTCGCGCATTTCTTCTTCCTGGGCAGGGCTCGAGATGCGATTTGGACGACATGTCCAGGCCAGGATAACGCCCGGCACACCAAACAGGGCCCACGTAGGCGGGCTTAAGAACCACGTCATAACAGGATCCCATAACCAGGGGATGACATGGCCTATTCGCACTTCTGCAAGCACGTAGGCGCTTGGCCAGAGTGCGCGCCACAATTCAGACGTCGACAATACCCAGCCGGCGCCCCCCGGGAGCGTAAGCGCAATGGTTTCTGCCCCTGCTGCCGTAAAGGCGCAGAGCATTAAAAACCAGCCCAAAAAGAAAATAGTTCTCATGCCTGCATAATCGCCTGAATTCGTTAATAACTATTAACTATGTGGGTGAAATTTGTGACTTTGCAAAGATTTTTCAAACGCTCTTGCGGGGCGGCGTCTGCTCGGCTAGTTTCCGCCCGACCGTCAGGTCTTGCGGAGGGGTGGCCGAGTGGCTGAAGGCGCACGCTTGGAAAGCGTGTATGCGGGAAACCGTATCGCGGGTTCGAATCCCGCTCCCTCTGCCAATTTAACAATTTTTATTTTTTTCAATGCGACAAAGAATGTGTTAAATTCTATGTCACCATTGATGTCACCACTTGAGTGTAAAAACAGAGTTTCTGTCAGCAATTTGAACATGAACTGACAATTCCCTATCGCTGCCATACCTCATCACCCGAGACGATTACAAAACAAAACGCGAAGCTGCACTAATCGAATGGCAGCAACTTTATGCTGCGTAAATCGTCCTACCTGTCGGTAAACTGAGACGAGTTCGCATTCGTCTGAAAGCACCCTTATAAGTACTCTGACATTCGGAAATACTGACTATTGATAAAAAAATCTATATATAGTTTATCAAAAGGTAATGCCCATTAAAAAGGGGGTATTACCACACCGCTCGGACTTGTCAGAGGAAACTTGATTGAGGCTAGGACGATGAGTGGATAGTCTCATCCGATGACAAAATCTCCATTCCGCTATTTCAAGACCTCGACTGAGATCATCCGCCTAGCCGTCATGATGTACGTCCGGTTTCTGCTATCGCTTCGCAACGTTGAAGATCTGCTGCACGAACGTGGCATCAATATTTGCCATGAAACGATTAGATATTGGTGGAACCGTTTCGGCCCCATGT
>CAWUWH010000068.1:0-10347 GCA_963926035.1 uncultured Rhodospirillales bacterium | reverse complement strand
TCGCCACTGATGCGCGGCCTTAACGACAGCATTCCAATCCCCGTATCTCGTCATACTGAAAACCATCCAGATGACCTTGCACGGTTCCCACATTTACAAATCCTTGCACTATCAAAGGACGCGGGTATGGCCTTGGTGCATGACCCCGTGCTCAATCATGTGCATATGTTTAATCATCTTGAATATGATTCAACAACGCTGGGTGACGAATACGCGCGTGATGTTGAAAAAGGTTCAACGATTGATGTGCCCAGGAACTACTTCCCCGATGATGATCCCAGCCAGCCCCCCATCAACACATGGCGCGCGAATGCGCATATCCTGTTTGGGAACTGGCTGAATATGATCTATCAGTCGACGCCGTTTGATATGTCAAAAATCGGCGAAGGTCGTCCTCAAATTGCTAAAACCGATGAGACTGCGGCCTAAAACTTCATTGAGATGGCGTGGACCACGTGCTCTAAGCTCTGTACCTGCGCCATCACGTCAGCTGGCGGCTGACCATCGACTTCAATCAAAGCAATTGCATCCCCGCCTTCATCAGCGCGGCCTAAGTTAAAGGTCGCGATGTTCACACCCGCATCACCTAGCAACGACCCCAACGCACCGATCAAGCCTGGTTTATCGCGGTTCGTAAGATATAGCATATTTGGCCCAAGCTTCGAATCAATATGAATGCCTTTGATCTTCACCAGACGGGGTTCTTGATTAAAGAGTGTGCCTTTGACGGAGCGTGTCTGATCTTCTGTGGTTACTGTCACTGTGATCAATGTGTGATAATCACCAACTGTCTCAGAACGTGATTCCAATATCTTGATATTACGTTCTTCAGCAATCACGGGCGCATTGACCATATTCACACCAACCAGCAAGGGGCCCAACAAACCTTTGAGCACAATCGCCGTCAGCGGTTTTGTGTTGAGCGTTGAAACATGCCCCTCGTAACAAATATCGATCACTTTGATAGCTGTTTGTGTGGCCTGCCCTGCGAACCCACCCAATTGCTCAGCAAGCATCATATATGGTTTGAGTTTCGGTGCCTCCTCGGCAGATACCGAAGCCATATTCAGGGCATTGGTGACGGCGCCGTTAAGCAAATAATCCGCCATCTGTTCGGCCACCTGAACAGCAACCTTTTCCTGTGCTTCGCTTGTAGATGCGCCCAAGTGTGGTGTGCATACGACTTGCGACATGCCAAACAACGGGTTTTCGGTTGCCGGTTCTTGTGCATACACATCAAGTGCTGCGCCCGCTACGTGTCCACTTTCGATGGCAGCCTTGAGTGCAATCTCGTCGATCAAGCCCCCACGTGCGCAGTTAATAATACGCACACCAGGTTTGGTTTTATTCAAAGCTGTCGCATCAAGCACATTGCGGGTTTGATCGGTAAGTGGTGTATGCAGGCTGATGAAGTCAGCACGTGCCAAAAGTCCATCAAGATCAAGCTTCTCAACACCCAGTTCGGCTGCTCGCTCTTCTGACAAGAACGGATCAAACGCAACAACCTTCATTTTCAGGCCCTGCGCACGATCAGCAACAATCGCACCAATGTTGCCACACCCAATGATGCCGAGTGTTTTGGCCATCAATTCGACGCCCATAAAACTCGACTTCTCCCACTTACCGGCATGGGTCGACGCATTCGCTGCCGGGATTTGACGCGCCAATGAGAGCATCATTGTAATCGCGTGCTCGGCCGTTGTGATCGCGTTGCCGAAGGGTGTGTTCATGACAACGATACCAGCCTGTGTCGCACAGGGCAGATCAACGTTATCAACGCCGATGCCTGCACGCCCAATAACTTTGAGATTACCCGGCTTTGCGAGTGTTTTTGGCGTGAGCTTAGAGGACGACCGAATGGCGATGCCATCATACTCGCCAATGATCTTCGCCAAATCTTCCTTATCGAAGCCAGTTTTTACATCAACCTCAACACCGCGTGCTTTAAACACATCTGCGGCGAGCGTTGACATTTTGTCAGATATTAGAACCTTTACCATGGATCAGTCTCCCTGGAGTTCGGATTTAACGGATGCGAACGCCCAATCAAGCCAAGGACCTAATTTTGCAAGGTCATCCGCTTCAACGGTCGCGCCGCACCAAATCCGAAGCCCTGGAGGGGCATCACGGTGAGACCCAACATCCAAGCCCGCGTTTTCTTTCTCTAACAAGCCAGTAAGCTTCTTGATCCCAGCCCGTTGCTGATCTTCATCAAGCCCAGTAAACCAAGGGTCGGTAACCACCAACACAACAGATGTGGTTGAGCGTGCCGCAGAATCCGCACAGATGAAATCAATCCAGTCCGCACCTTCAACCCAAGCACTTAAGGCGCTGTAGTTCGCGGTCACACGTTCCAGCAAACCTTTAACATTACCCTCGCGCTCAGCCCACTTGAGGCCATCCAGCGCATCTTCAATGCATAACATCGAAGGCGTATTAATTGTCACACCTTCAAAGACATCCTCCATGAGTTTGCCCTTCTTCTTCATGCGGAAGATTTTCGGTAGAGGCCACGGCGGGTCATAATTTTCAATGCGTTCAAACGCACGCGGGCTCAACACCAACATGCCATGAGCCGCTTCGCCGCCCATCGCCTTTTGCCAAGACCACGTGACGACATCCGTTTTTTCCCAAGGGATATCCATGGCATAGACTGCAGAGGTTCCATCGACGATGGTCAGTCCTTCCCGGTCATCAGGAATCCAGTCGCCGTTAGGGACACGCACGCCGCCGGTCGTACCATTCCATGTGAAGATAACGTCTCGAGAGAAATCGACAGCGTTTAAGTCTGGCAATTCACCGTACGGTGCATCTGTAAGCTTAACATCCTTAAGGCCAAGGTGGCTTTTCACATCAACGGCCCACTGCGCGCCGAAGCTTTCCCACGCCAATACCTCGACGCCGCGGGGGCCAAGTAATGACCACATGGCCATTTCAACAGCACCAGTATCGGATGCAGGCACGATGCCAATACGATAATCATCAGGAATCCCCAAAACCGAGCGGGTTCGCGTGATGACCTCTTTGATTTTAGCTTTACCAATTGCATGACGATGGGATCGACCTAGAAACGCATCCGACAACACGTCGGGATGCCAACCAGGGCGCTTGGAGCAAGGTCCAGATGAAAAATTAGGGTTTGCCGGACGCATGTCTGGCTTCTGAATAAGTGTCATTTTGCACTCCTTTCCTCTCAGAAAGGTCGCACCTCGTTGGGGAGGTGTGGCCCGAAGCCAAGTTACTCAACGCCAGCGACTATTCAAGTTATTTTTTAGAAAATGAAATTTTGTCTTGTCGACAAGCACGCGTCTTGCTTTTTTCTGCACGCTAAAGCATAGAGAAATTTTTGGCTACGCAAGATGCTCTCGTCTAAAGGCTGTCACGAGAATAATAAGAGGTTATGCAGTTTTTGAAATCTATCTGGTTAATCATCAGCAGAAAACTGAGAATAGCATAACGGTCTCAGACATGCTTATAGATGAGATTAATGCTATAGAAGCCTCTGGTATCGGCACGGACAATGAAGAGTTCATAACGGGCATGGTCGCAATCGCAGTACCAACCAAAGGCCATGACGGTCGTCTGTTGGCAACATTGGCAACACATGGGCCGATCGCACGCATGACGTTTGAGCAAGCACTGGGCCACGTGGATATTATGAGACAAGCATCGCAAGAGCTTGTAGCGTCAATTGCTGAATAACCCTTCCGAACAAGAAATCATTGCGGTTATGAAGGAGCGTGGATGGATCCCCTCCTCAGACAACGTCACGGCAGCACCACTCACAGGTGGTGTGAGTTCGGATATCTGGCGGATTGATCTGCAATCGGGCCCCGTATGCGTTAAGCGCGCTTTATCGAAGCTAAAGGTCAAAGACGATTGGTTTGCACCAATTTCACGGAATGCCTTTGAGGTTAAGTGGATACAGGCTGCAAACGCCGTTATACCTAACGCAGCGCCTGACGTCTTATTTCATGACGCAGACGCTGGGCTATTTGTAATGCCCTTCCTTAATCCAATCGATTTCTCGCTATGGAAATCAACGCTGAGGGATGGAGATGCACGCACCGAAGACGCTGCCAGCGTTGGGCGGTACCTGGGGCAAATCCACACAGAAACCACTAACGACCCAAGCATCGCTGAGACGTTCCAAACAGATGAGATATTCCATGCCATTCGTTTGGAGCCTTATCTTCTGGCGACCGGTGTACGGCATCCAAATATCAATCATCGAATGATCGAATTGTCAGAAATTACAGCCGCACACCGCACAGCTCTTGTTCATGGAGATGTGAGCCCTAAGAACATTCTGATCGGATCTGATGGCCCTGTCTTTCTTGATGCGGAATGCGCGTGGTACGGAGACCCTGCATTCGATCTCGCGTTTTGCCTGAACCATCTTTTACTTAAAGGATTATGGAACCGTGATGCGCGAGATGATTACCGTGCCTGCTTCAAGGCATTATGCGAAAGCTACGCGCAGGAAATATCCAAATTAAATGATCCAACAATCATCGTTCGTACAGCGCACTTGCTGCCGGGCCTCTTCCTCGCGCGCATTGATGGGAAGTCACCTGTTGAATATATTGCCGACAAAGTGCAGCAGAATTTGGTCCGTAGTTTTGCGCCCAGTTTTTTGACTTCCCCCGTCAATCATCCCATAGACATCTGTGACGCTTGGTACGACAACCTCAAAACTAACGACTAAGGACACTCTCTCTCATGGCAAAACATTCAATCGAGTCACTACATTCACGGAGAGTTTGGGATTCTCGCGGACGGCCAACAGTCGAAGTCGAAGTAAATCTAGAGGGCGGTGCCATTGGCGTTGCGATTGCACCTGCTGGTGCATCTCGCGGCAGGTTTGAGGCGATTGATCTTCGAGACGGCGGCAAGGCGTTTGGCGGTTGGGATGTTCAGCAAGCGATGAAATCCGTCGACATTGAAATTGCCGAAGTTCTACAGGGCCAGGATGCCCGTGATCAAGCACGCATCGACAAGTTCATGATTGATCTCGACGGCACCCCCAATAAGCAGCGCCTCGGCGGGAACGCGACTGTTGCCACGAGCATGGCGGTCGCACATGCAGCCGCTCAACATGAAGGCGTGCCGCTTTGGCAGTATTTACGCGATCAGGCAGGCACTCAGGGTGATGTGACGTTACCTCTTCCGGAAATACAAATCTTTGGCGGCGGAGCACATGCTTCCGGACGCGTTGATGTTCAAGACTTCATGGTTATTGCGACCGGTGCGCAAAGTTTCTGCGAAGCCTTGAATTGGACTGCTGAAGTATACCGACATGCGGGGCTTATCATGGACGAGGCCGGGAAGCTTTCTGGCGTTGCTGACGAAGGTGGTTTTTGGCCAGACTTCGATACCAACGAAGAAGCCATTGAAACATTACTGCGGGCCATTGAAGCTGCGGGTTTCAAGCCTGGCGCTGAAGTCGCAATTTCACTGGATATTGCAGCGTCAGAATTTGGTGAGAATGGTAGCTACCGCTTGGCTAAAGACGACAAGACATTGAATAGTGACGAACTGTGCGCCCTCCTTGTAGATTGGATGGAGCGTTATCCTATCGTCTCAATTGAAGACCCACTTGGTGAAGACGATCCCGATGGCTTGATAAAGTTCACATGGGCTGTCGGTGATAATGCTCAAGTTGTTGGCGATGATGTTTTGGTCACCAATGCTGATCGCGTCAAAGCTGCTGCAAAAAATCGTGTCTGCAACGCCTTGCTGGTCAAACCCAATCAGGCAGGCACACTAACCGAAGCAAAGGCTGCGTTCGATGCGGCCAAGGCGTCTGGCATGGGACAGATCGTCTCAGCGCGTTCCGGTGAAACCGAAGACGCAACGATTGTGCACATGGCCGTTGGATGGGGCGCACTGCAGCTTAAAGTTGGTTCCTTCACCCGTTCAGAACGCATGGTCAAATGGAACGAAGGTATCCGCATCGCAGATACGCTTGAGAATAAAGATGGCGCTTTGATGCCAAGGTCGGCATTTCAATGGCGCTAATCTGACGCGATGCGCCCCTTAGATATCATCGCGGCTACAACAGTCGCTGTGATCTGGGGGTTGGCGTTTATCGCCATTGAATACGCGCTGCAGAGCTTTACTGCACCTGACCTTCTGGCACTGCGCTTCATTATTGCGGCCCTGCCCATGTTCTTCATCAAAAAGCCCAACATTTCATGGAGCGCCTTGATTACATTGGGCACATTATTGTTCGTCGGCCAGTTCATGTTTTTGTTCTTTGCCTATGACGCCGGTATACCGCCCGGGCTGGCATCGCTGGCAACACATACACAAGCTATATTCACGATCATTATTGCTGCCGCTGTGCTGCGGGAAATACCGAACACGCGTCAGATCATCGGAATCGTTCTCGCGTTTGTTGGTCTTGGCGTCATCTTCCAAAGCGTTGATGCAACACTGACGTACCTTGGATTAATTTTGACGCTTTGCGGTGCTATCAGTTGGGCCTTCGGCAACACCGTTCTCAAAAAATTGGGACGCGTGGATATGCTTGCCCTCATGATTTGGCTAAGCCTCGTGCCGCCGTTCCCAGCGTTCGCAGCGTCAGCAATGATGGGAGAACTCGGCGGGTTTGTTTATCGCATTCAAGACGCGTCAATGATCAGTATACTTGCCGTTTTATATTTGGGATTGATTGCCACAACCGTCGCATTCGCTATTTGGGGACGGCTTTTAAGCACGTATCCCGCCGTCATGGTGACACCCTTTGCATTGTTCGCACCCTGCGCAGGTGTCATCGCGTCATACTTTATTTTTGGCGAGAGTTTCGGGCTGACACGTGGCACGGGCATGGTTTTAATTTTCATGGGAGTCTCGATAACACTGTTATCTAGTCGACGTTACTTATCCCCGAAGCCGGTCAACAAAGACATCGATTAATCGTCGCAGCACCTTGTCGCTTTCATTCAGCTTATCCAATCTGGCAGCCAAGTCTTCACGCGTAATAAGCGTTAACGCGACCTCGCCAACTACGCGTGCTGACGCCATACGCGGCTGATTATCAATCAACGACATTTCATCTAAAATATCCCCACGGGAAATCGTCGCTAAGACAACGACTTCATCATTAATCTTCTTGAATATTTCAACTTCACCCGAATTTATCAGGTACGCCTGATCACCGGCATCGCCTTCATCAAACAGAACGTCACCCGCTTCAGCTTTAAGACGTGTCACTTTTCTAGCCGGGGGTGCTGCTTCCTTCTTTGGAGGTGGTGCAGTCTCTTCTGCTTTCGGTTTTCCAACAGGTGCAACTTTAGGGAATGGAGCAGGTTCAAGTTTAACTTCTTCAATGACTTTCACTTTGTCTCGGAGTGTTGATGGCGGCTTTTCAATTGAAAATATCACAGCAGAGCCTTCTTCGGGTGTGGGTTCTGGATCATAGCGTTTGATTAACCGGTCCAAAGTATCAGCGAACAACAAACGCCATTTTTGGGCAATGCATCGCCAGTTAATTTCACCTTCAATCCATCCATGACCTGGCGCATTTGTTCTGGTGGCATGTCTTCTGGGACGAGTGAGGCCAGCAAGAACCCAAACCGCACAGCACGATTGGGTAAATTTGACATAATGTGATCGATTGCCTGCTCAACGGGCAAGTCATCAGGATCAGCCAAGGCAATACATGCACGCGCCGTCAAAGCGCCTACCATTTGTGGGCCGCCCATAAAACCGGCATTGCTGGAGAGTTCGTCCATTAATTGTTGGAATGCCGTTCGTTCGGCTTCTTTATCTTCGCGAGTCAACGGTCTGATACCTCCAAGTGATTTGGCCACACGGCCCAGTAATACAGATATGGTAAGGGGAAAAGGTCGCGCCGCCATCAATGCGTTGAAGTCAGCAAGGCATGATCTTGGGTTCTTTTTCTCACACCGGCCTTGGGTGAAATGAATAATCGAAATGGAGGCACATACGATGTCACCAAAACCGCCAAAGAATTCCTTGATTGCAACATCACCATCAAGAATTTCAGCGGCGATCTCATCTAGAAATTCTATGACCAGATCGTTTGGCGTTCCTGCCGTCAGTTCCATGATTAAAGCCAGCTTGTCTGACCAATCGAGGCGCTTCTTCAAGGCCTGTGCCAGCCCACCAAACACAAAGACACGTCGGTTAGATGGATCACCTATATGCGCTGCATCAATCAGCCCCACGAGCCCTAACCGTTCCAACATATCCAGCCGGGTTGTGTCTTCACCAACGACCCGTGCTGTATCTTTGATTTCGTTAAATGCGGCATAAACCGTGTCAGTACGTTCCGCTGGTGTCGTACCAGACTTTCACGCCTGAATTGCCCCAACTTGCCGCAGCGCTGCGCCAACCAGAACAATCAAATGGTTGATTGCCCTCTCTACAGCATTACCAAAGGTCACCGGGCGATCAATGTCTTTAATACAGAGATAGATTTCTCTCGCCTCAGACAGCATGGGCGCTGATGATTGGAACCTCGCCTCAGTGGCTTGATCAATCAGAAACCGCCTCATAGGACTTTCACCAATACGCCAACGAAGTGTGAGCCAATCCTCGTCCAACTGAGAAGACAGTGATGCAGCCTTCACCCTTGCAGCCTTTGAAGACCTAGTGCGGAGAGACAGGATGATTCTGGAGGTCGCTAGGCACCCGGCGAGAGAAATAGAAAATACCTCGCTTTTGGTACACAAACGATGGACACGAATGGTCTAACATTTGGTCCACCCTTTCATACAGGCCTTGTGTAAAACCTATGAATACCAAAGGGTTAGCTGATGTTTACCTGAGAAGGTGGTGCGGGCGGCCGGACTTGAACCGGCACGATCTAGGATCGAGGGATTTTAAGTCCCTTGTGTCTACCAATTCCACCACGCCCGCGCAATGGGGAAGTTACCCGGCTGAATGACGCTCGGCAAGCCAGTTTCAACATTCTTATACACTAATCTTTCCTAACCCCCTGAAAGTGTCTGTTGAACTCCAATGTCTTCTAACTCGACCTAGCAACACACACTTGCGGAGCCAGCCCCTCGCATGCCAATGTCCGCCCATGGATACGCCTAAGAAACGCTCGGCGGGCAACGGTGCAACGCCTGATTTTGATCAACGATTTCAAGACACTTTGGAAACGTTATTGGTCTGGCGTCGTGATGTCCGGCGATTCCGATCTGACCCGGTCGACGACGCCGTTATCCGAGAATTATTAAAGCTCACAGCCCTATCCCCCAGCGTCGGCAACGCGCAGCCATGGCGGTTTGTGCTTGTTGAAGATACGGCCCGGCGCGCGGATATCATTGCCAATTTTGAAAATGTTAATGCGGATGCGCTTAGCGAATATTCTGGGGATCAGGCCGAGACCTATGCAGGCCTTAAGCTTGCGGGACTGCGCGATGCCCCTGTTCACCTTGCCGTCTATTGTGACGAGGCCAGCGAGCTTGGATACGGGCTTGGCCGCAAAACCATGCCCGAGATGCTGGCGTATTCCGTCGTCGGCGCCATCACGACCCTATGGCTCACGGCACGCGCACATGGCATTGGCCTGGGCTGGGTGTCGATTCTTGACCCCGAGCGCGCCAACAAGACACTGGATATCCCCGACGACTGGTCACTCGTCGGATATTTATGCATGGGCTACCCGGTCGAAGAACACACCGATCCCGAGCTCGAGCGCGCCGGATGGCAAGAGCGTATCGATATCAGCAACTTCATTTTAAAACGTTAGGCTGATGCCGTCCCACGTGGTGGATAGCTGCGTGCCCGGATCATATCTATCGCTTCCATAACGTCCGCATGATGATGACGGTGGAACGGTGTTGTATGAATAACGTTGGAATACAGCGTCATATCTGGGCGAATCAAAAACAACCCTGGCTCAGCAAACTGTCGGGTCTCTTTTTCCTGAAATGCATCAGAAATATACAGGCCCCAAGCGCGCGCTTGATCCGTCGTCATGCCATAACCAATCGGCAGCTGATGGATGCCCCATTCGGAAACACTTTTTTCTGCGCGGTCCTGCGGATCTGTTGAGATCGCGATCGACGTGCAGCCACGTTCGGCATAGCGCGCGACCTTGTGGTCCATATCCAGCAATTGCAGCTTGCAACGTGGGCAGTGAAGACCGCGGTAAACTTCAACCACAGTGAAGGTTTCAGGCTTCTGATCAGACAGTTTCCATATGCCGCCTCCTGCAAGCGCGACTTCGAGATCGGGTACGGGGCCACCTGGCATTAAACTTGTCATCTTGGAAATCTCCCTTGGTTTTATTTATCTGTACTACTTTTTACGGTGTCATCAATTTCAGGGTCGCCGCCCAAAGACGTCAGCATCTCGAATACATCT
>CAWUWH010000067.1:0-12791 GCA_963926035.1 uncultured Rhodospirillales bacterium | reverse complement strand
TCGTTGCCGAACATAAACGGCAGTGCTGTGCAAGCGTTGGCAACCAAACTTTCGAAATCAGGTGCTGATGATGCGTATTATTCAGGCCTCGAATTATTCCGCTGGTGGCTGTCAAGGATCGTTCTGGCATCTTCCAGGGGTGCCGAAGGCGATGAAAGCCTGAGTGATGCCGAACGTGAGATCGCGACACGTGCGGCAGCGACGGCGGCCTTGCCGGTATGGCTGGGGCGTCTAGATCAAGCTGAGAGCCTCATTCGAAGCGCTGATACCCTCAATCTCGACCGTAAACAGGTCATTTTATCGCTTTTCCTGTCGCTGGCATAAACTCTAAGCACCATCATCCTTGACCGTTTGCCGTGCCCGCCGTACCTAAAGGCCGGAATTATTAGGGAAAACCGATGTCAGATCAGCCGACTTATTACGTCACAACACCGATTTACTACGTCAATGACGCGCCGCATATTGGCCACGCGTATACGACGTTGGCTTGTGACGTATTAGCGCGCTTCAAGCGCCTTGATGGGTATGACGTGCGTTTCCTTACAGGAACTGATGAGCACGGCCAGAAGGTCGAGAAATCTGCTGAGGCAGCGGGTAAAGATCCGCTAACATTTACGACAGAAGTTTCTCAGAACTTCCGTGATCTTGCAGATTTCATGAACTTTACCCATGACGATTTTATTCGCACGACCGAACCTCGCCACATCAAGGCATGTCAGGCGATCTGGCAAAAGCTGGTTGATGCGGGCGATATCTATCTTGGCTCATACGCAGGCTGGTACGCTGTGCGCGATGAAGCTTTCTATGGCGAAGACGAGCTGACAAAGAATGCAGACGGCATACGAATTGCACCTTCGGGTGCTGAGGTCGAATGGGTCGAAGAGCCAAGCTATTTCTTTAAGCTATCAGCCTGGGGTGATCGTCTGCTTGCATATTATGATGCCCATCCTGATTTCATCTTGCCGGAAAGCCGTCGCAACGAAGTGACCAGCTTTGTAAAAGGTGGTCTGAATGATCTGTCTGTTTCGCGGACGACCTTTAAGTGGGGCGTTCCTGTACCGGGTGATGATGAACACATTATGTATGTGTGGCTTGATGCGCTGACGAACTACATTACAGCCGTTGGCTATCCCGAGACTGATGATGGGAATTACGCCAAGTATTGGCCGGCAGATCTACATTTGGTCGGTAAAGATATCCTGCGCTTTCATGCTATCTATTGGCCCGCATTCCTGATGGCAGCTGGGCTTGAATTGCCCAAACGCGTGTTTGCGCACGGATGGTGGACCAACGAAGGTCAAAAGATTTCAAAGTCTCTGGGCAACGTTATTGATCCGATTGAACTCGCGAATAGATACGGTCTCGATCAGGTGCGCTATTTCATGTTGCGGGAAGTACCGTTCGGCAACGATGGCGATTTCTCGCATACCGCGATGATCAACCGTATGAACGGTGAGCTTGCAAACGAGTTTGGCAATCTGGCACAGCGCGTACTGTCGATGATCGCCAAGAACTGCGATGGTAAAGTACCGACACCAGGCCCATTTAAGGCTGATGATACAGCCTTGCTAGGGCAAGCTCAGGGCCTCTTGGAGGTGGTGCGTGAGCAATTGGACCGACAGGGCTTTAATCATGCCCTAGAATCGATCTGGGTGGTTATCCGTGCAGCCAATGGCTATGTCGATCGTCAGGCCCCTTGGAAGCTTAAAAAAGAAGACCCTGCACGTATGGCAACCGTCCTTTATGTGCTGGCAGAAACCATCCGTCATTTGGCCATTATGGCGCAGCCTGTAATGCCTGAAGCGATGGAAAAGATGCTCGATCAATTAGCACAATCCGCTGATGCCCGTGATTTCACGGCATTAGGCGAGGGTGGGGCGCTTGTACCGGGTTTGGACCTACCAAAGCCAGAAGGGGTCTTCCCCCGCTTTGTGGACGAAGACGCCGAGTAAAATCCCTCTTAGACGACTAAAACCCTGCTAATAACGGTCGCTGTTAACGTCTCGCTAACCATAAGGTTGACTCTCAGCGTGGCAGAGACAACATGTTCGCCATGACCGATAAACAACCACCCGTTTTTGATACGCCGCTCGTAGACAGCCATTGTCACCTCGATTTCCCTGACTTTGGGGATGAACTTGATGATATCGTGGCACGGGCAGGTGACGCTGGTATTTCTCATATGGTGACGATCTCAACGCACCTGAGTAAGTTCCCGGGCGTTCTTGCTGTCGCTGAACGCTTCGACAACATCTTTTGTTCTGTGGGCATTCATCCGCACCAGGCAGGCACCGAGAAAGAAGTCAGCGTCGAAGAACTCGTCGAGCTATCACAGCATCATAAGGTTGTGGGAATAGGGGAAACCGGGTTGGATTTCTTCTATGAGCATAGCCCTCGCGATATACAGGAACGACAGTTTCGCACCCACATTCATGCAGCACGCAAGACAGGTTTGCCGTTGATCGTGCATACGCGTGACGCTGATACTGACACCATCCGTATCATGGAAGAGGAATACGCGCTGGGGCCGTTCCCAGGGCTCATCCATTGCTTTAGTGCAACCCAGGAACTGGCTGAGCGTATGATCGCCATGGGCTTCTATATCTCGTTTTCAGGCATCGTTACGTTTAAGAAAGCCGATGAGCTGCGCGACGTTGCCCGGGTTATTCCAGCTGAGCGTATTCTGGTTGAAACGGATAGCCCGTATTTGGCACCCATTCCACAACGGGGTAAGCGCAACGAGCCTGCATTTACAGCGTTCACGGCTGCGAAAATCGCCGAGGTGAGGGGGATTACCCCTTCTGAGATTGCGCAGATTACCACGGATAACTTCAAGCGTGTCTTTGCCAAGGCTGGTGCCGCTATTGACGGTGCTGCTGCGTGAGTGAGTTTGGACCGTTAAAGATCACGTTCCTGGGCTCTGGGTCATCAAGTGGCGTGCCTGGCATTGGTGTTGGTTGGGGTAAATGTGACCCCACAAATCCAAAGAATGCCCGTCTCAGGCAATCGATCTTGGTGGAAACGGCAGATAAACGTTTCTTGGTCGATACATCGCCTGATCTGAGGCAACAATTACTGCGTGAAGATGTCCATGGTGTCGATGCGGTGCTTTATACGCATGCCCATGCAGATCATATGAATGGGATCGATGATCTCAGGGGCATCAATAAGTTCATAAAGAAGCCTTTGCCGATATACGGCAATGAAGCGACACATCGACATATTGAGCAGTGTTTTGGATATACGCTGAAACCATTGCCGCCAGACGACAAAAAGATATTTGTGCGTCCTGTGCTCGAAATGAATGAATTTTTGCCTGGTGATGACTTGGACGTCTTTGGCGTTAAAATTGGAACTTTTGAGCAAGATCACGGATTTTCGAAAACGGTTGGATTTCGATTTGGTCGGACGGTTTATTCGACAGATGTGAAAGATTTGACTGAGGACGTTCTGACCGATCTCGAAGCGGCAAATCTTGATGTTTGGATTATTGGGACTTTTCGGTGGGATGAACATTGGACACATGCTCATGTCGATTTGGCACTGAAATGGATTTCTCGTGTAAAACCGAAAAAAGTGATCCTTACACATCTCGGTCCAGATATTGATTATGCCGAATTGAAACGGCAATCACCTGAAAATGTGACGCCGGCATTTGACGGTATGACGGTCATGATTTCATCTGAAGGGGGAGAGATCCAAATCTCTGACTAACGTCAATCCTGCGGCATTTATATTTTTTCAAAAACTCTATATTATTATATCAATAATACTTAAGTATATGATATATAATAATATAATATAATTTTCCATAATATACATTATGCGACTTTTGTATTTATAAATGCGAGACAACCCCCGTTGGTTTTGAGCACAGAATATTGTTACCAGGTCAGTTTCTCTCTTGGTCCGATCATTCTTGTTTAGGTATAAACGCACATGACTGAGGAGTTTCTTTATGCCTGAACTATCAACCATTCACTGTATGACAGCCTACATGGCGTGGGCTGACGACGTGATGCTTACGGGTGCAGATCAACTTTCGGACGCTGAGTTAATCGCGCCGCGTGAAGCATTGTTTAAAAACATCATTGGTACTTTTGACCACACACTTGTTGTTCAGGAAATTTTCCATGCGCATTACTTCGGTTGACCACGGCGCGGAGAAGCTCCGGTTTCTCCGCGTTTCGTATTGTTCATAGGCTTATGAGGCTTAGGCGGCGTGTTCAACATCCGCTTCCGACACGATGAGTTCGAGGCTTATGCCAAAGGATGGTATGAGAGTGTTCCTCGTTGCGGTGGTGAGTTGCTCGGTTATTGGATGCCCCATGAAGGAACCAGAGATGTCGCTTTTTGTCTTATTAACTTTGAAAGCCTGGCCGATTATGAGGTTTAATGGGCAACGCTTAAAGCGGATGAAAAAGGCGCAGAAAATTTCCAATCCGCTGTAGATGGTCGATTTATTATGGAAGAAAACCGGACCTTTATACGCCGCGTTGAACCGTAATTGTCATGAGGCCGGGTTTGTCATCGATGATAAAGATAGCGATCATATGCTTGACCTATGAGTTTGCTACCTCGAACTAAGATCAATGCTCCATATAATCCGTTGGATGTGTGATCAGGCATTCTGGACCTGTGTCCTTAATCAGGATCATCTCGCCAATCGCTGCACAGCCAACGTTCGGAAGAAAGAAGCCTGGATGGAGTTCCAGCAACATTCCAGACTGCTCGGTTAAATCCGACGTGACGTTCAGTGATGATGGGGCCACTTGCCCAAAATACTGCGGAAAGTTCGCGGTGATCAATGTATCTTCATACGTCGTGCCCAGGTCATGTCCTGCGCGAAATCGCACATCTGGGATATTTCAGCTTTATCGTAATGCTCACCTAACACCCGGTTCATCTCGTCACCACAATTACGAAGCGGATGGCCTGGTTTTAAGCTCTCGGTCCCGGCCTGGAGCATGTCAGCAGCGCACTGCCACAGTTTGGTTTGAGCAGATGTCGCAGGCCCTATGGAGCCCATGCGGATGCCATGTGCCCAATTCCCAGCAACGGTCAGCGCAATGCCGAATAAAACCTGATCACCGGCATGGGGGATACGTGCACCCTCCTCCGGCCAGTATCTTGGGTAATCGACGTTTGGCATGATGGTAAGCCATGTCTTGCAGTAATCAGCGCCGAGTAAGCGTGCTATGGCCTCCAGCGTGACCTGGATCTCCCAACACGTCTTTCCTTGATGAAGTTCATCACCCAGGGACACAAACAGTGTGTCACATATGACAGCACCTTGTTTATGCAGCTCAATTGTATCGCTGTCTTTGTGCAGCTGTATTTCGGCCATCTGCTGATCAAAGGTGTATATAGCTGACGTATCTAGATTTGCGTCGAGGCCGCGATATATCGCCATCGGCATTTCATCGAAGCCTATGCTGCGGAGGTCACCGTCAGTGTGATCTTTAAGATACGTGCCCCAATTGACTGTTGGGACGTCAACGATGTTGATGTTGTGAAGTCTGTCTTGAGCCGCTGGAACCATGAAAGGACTGCCGACAAGTAACGTCGTCGCGTGCTGCGTTATAATCAGGAGTGATGTCGCCTCATGGCTGTCCCAGCCAGTAAGATAGCGCATTGCGCCGTGAGACTTGGTCCCTGCGCCCAAAACGCTGCCATATCCAAAGATGACCAATGTCTTCATTGACGCGCGAGCTAAAAGCTCAGCACGGCGTGCATGATACAGTTTTGGAGGTAAATCAATAATGGGCGTTATTGCAGCAGTTTCATTCTGACCAAGTGTTGGCATTCACGTTGATCCTTCGCAGTTATGGTAGCAGAAATATTACTACAGAACATTATCACGTGAAATGTCGATCTGCGAATGACGATAATATGACATTAGGTTTTTGTTTTGACGCCAATGTTTGTCATCATTTTGTAGGTCCCTGCTTCGACATCGTAAACTGTACGTCCCTTGAGGGTTTCCAATGGCTGACCGTAAAAATGCAAATGGCGAATACAGTCTTCGCCCTTGATTTCGACGCTATGGATATCATTGGGCATCATTGCAACAGAACTTCCCGGGCCTAAATCAATAACTTCACTCACCCGCAAGTCTGCTTTACCTTCTACGGCACCGTCATCAATACGATCGTAAAGTGTGTTCACTTCAACACCGACAGCCGCTGCGACGCAGGCCCATGTTGTGTGATCGTGCGCTGGTATTTTCTTCCCCGGCCTCATGACATTGAGATAAAGCGTGATGTCGTTGTCTCCGTCACTATGGATCAAAAACCGGTTCTGTCTTTCTTCCTCGTCAGGTTCAGGATAATCTGCACAGTCCCAGAACTCCGTTTGCGCAGCAAGGTCTTGAAGATCAAGTTGGATTTGGCTCAGCACATATCGATCTGGAGTTCCGGCATTCAGCAGTTCGTGCGTCTCATGGATAAGCTGGTCGACAGCTTGCTTTCGGGTCTCCGTAAACTCACTCATCCTAGCCTCCAATACATGCTAATATTGCCAAATTCGGCTGAGCTTACGGTGAAAAAACATATTATGTCTATTTAGTATTACTGCCTTATCTATCAGTTAAATTTATAAATATGAAGATCTTAGGCGTACGCCTAATTCAACTGTATTTTTCAGCATGTTCAATGATCATCTGGAATAAATCATCAGATGATGGTGTCGCCTGGTCAGCGGGCCGATGCAGATAGTATGAGATTTCGGGTAAGGACGGTAGCCCTGATTTTTTACTTAAAACTTTTATATCGTGATGGAACGAGCTTTCTGTTCGGGCTGTGATGCCCAACCCCGCTGCAACAGCGAGCCTTACGCCAGCAAGTGATGGAGACGTGAGTTTCTCTACGTAATCATGACCATATACATCCAATGCAGCTAGCGCGACCCGTCGATACAAGCTCGGTTCATCTGTTAAGATTAACGGCCACGGCGCGTTAGGTTCCGGTTGCCAATCCACCGCAGCAATCCAATGCACGGGTAGGTTTGCCAAGAGAACACTGTCGTAGTTCTCAGAGCGACGCGTGCTCAAAATCATATTCAGACGCCCCTCCTCCAGCGCTTGCATCAATACGGGGCTGCGATCAACCTGAATGACAATACGAGTCTGAGGCCTAAGTTTGGCGAATGCCACGAGGGGCCCATGCAGGAAATCTTCTGCAACCTCATGAGGTGTACCGATCTTGATGACGTCTGTTTGTTTGTTCCGACTGGACGATGCAATGGCGTAGTTACACATTGAGATTATCTCGCGAGCATGTCGAAGTAATGCTTGGCCTGCGTCCGTTAGTTCTCTGTTTCGGCCGTTTGCGACGAACAAAGGTGTGCACAATATCTGATCGAGGCTCTGCATTTGTTGCGTAACAGCCGATTGGGTACGCCCAACACGTTTGGCAGCAGCACCAAAGCTGCCCTCTTCGTCTATTGCGATGAGCGTTTTTAAGTGATTTATCTGAATCTCAGGTTTCATAGCGGATGCAGTTCAAAAGTTTCTAATATTCAATAATATCATTTTTTCTAATGTATTTCGAAATATTATTAACTTTAAATATGGGAATTTACCCGTCAAATTCTAAAAATACCCTGCAGACATTGAACATAAATCACAGCTCAACGAGAAACATCAAGGAACGCCACATGAAGGAAATATCTGCGCAGCAGACAAAAGACATTCTTACCCATGAGGCCGAGATCGCATTTTTGGATGTGCGGGAACACGGGCAATATGGCGAAGGACATCCCTTCTTTAGCGTTAACATGCCCTACAGTCAGATTGAAATGCTTGCGCCCAGATTGGTGCCCAGCTTAGGCGTTAAATGCGTGTTACTGGATGACGGTGACGGCGTTAGTGAACGAGCTGCGGCCGCTCTTGAAGGTTTAGGCTATCGTGATGTTGTCGTTCTCACAGGCGGTGCACCGGCGTGGCAGGCTGCCGGTTATACATTATTCAAGGGTGTCAATCTGCCGTCGAAAACGTTTGGTGAGCTGGTAGAGCACAAGTTTGATACCAAATCGATCTCGGCCGAAGAACTCGACGCGTACATCAAGAATGATGATGATTATATCTTGCTGGATGGTCGTTCTATGCCCGAATTTCATAAAATGACCCTGCCGACATCGCAATCATGTCCGAATGCAGAACTAGGATATCGTCTCCCAATGCTCTGCAAAGACCCGACAACACCGATTATTATCAATTGTGCGGGTCGCACACGGTCAATTATCGGAGCGCAGGGACTGGCATTACTAGATATCCCAAATCCGATTTATGCCCTCCGTAATGGCACTCAGGGTTGGCGTCTCGCCGGTTTTGATCTTGTTCACGGGGCGTCCCCGCTCCCGCTTCCTGAGTTAGACGCTGAGACACTCGAAGCCGGGCGTGCTTTGGCTGCTGATTTACGAAAGAAATATGGCCTTCAAACGATTACGGGTGAAGAAACAAAAGCATGGCTTGCTGACCCAGAAAGATCGACATTTCTGTTCGACGTCCGAACGGAAGAAGAGTTCACGAAAGGCCATGTGACCGGGGCACAATCGGCACCCGGTGGTCAGCTTGTTCAGGCAACGGATGAAAAACTCGCAGTGCGCAATGCACGTATTATATTGAGTTGTGACAACGGCCTGCGTTCTGCATCGACGGCGATCTGGCTGGTTGGCATGGGGCATCAGGTCTATCTTTTGGATACCAACACGCCGATGGATCCTGTCACTACAGGGGCGGCTAAGAAAAACATCAGCACGATTGATGCGGAAGACTTGAAAAAGCGTATCGATGCTGGTGCAAAGGTCCTTGATGCTTCCAAGGGGCTCGATTACCGCGCAGGCCATATTGATGGTGCACAATGGGTGACGCGCGCTCGGTTGGATGCCGGTACAATGGGCGACCTAGGTGATCTGGTTATTGTCGGGCAATCGTCTGCTCTTGTTAAGGGCATCATTGCTGAGTTCAAAGCAGATACTGGGCAAGTGCCACAGGATATCTTTATTGTTACTCCTGAACAATGGCGAGATGCTGGTCTCAGCGTCGTTGAAACGCCGGAAAGTCCAAGTGAGATGGAATGTATTGATCATCTGTTCTTTGTGCATGACCGTCATGACGGCAACCTGGATGCTGCGCGTCGTTACCTTGAATGGGAAACAGGTCTTCTGGATCAGCTCGATGATCAAGAGCGCAGTATTATAGAGCCGTTAGTGGCGTCTCACGGTTAAGCTTACGTGAGTTTAACTTTGGATGGTTCGCTCCGCTGGGAATTGCAATGTTGCGGTCGTGCCTTTGCCAAGTTCGCTCTTGAGCAAGAGTTTGCCACCGTGCAGTTCTATAAACTGTCTTTGTTGGAGTAAAGCTTAACGGCGAAACTCTCATAAGCAATAGGTGCTCGTATGGTTGGTGCACCCAAAATTTTGATTGAAGTCCCCACATCAAATTCATAGCGCGCCCGTTCTTTGTGAAGAACACGTTTGGCATACACCACATTATCGAATGAAACGTCGGGATCCCAGGTTTCAGCATCGTCGATAAACTTAAAGAATGCTCCCTGATCCGCATAAAGCTTGCTTCGAAACTGACCTGCCAGCACGCGTAGATTGACATCAGCCTTGGATATCCAAAACAAGATGCTGCCGGTCATTCGGTGCGCGTCAATTTTACCTTTGCTGATCCAGTCATCATAAGCCGTTTGGCGCAGGCGCTCACCAGCCGGGACAGACGTGCCGATGCCAACCATCAGCAGACAGATCAACGCTAGGCTGACTAAAGTTTTACGCCGGTCAAAACTCATTGCAAATGAATGCCTGGAAAAATAGAAATCGTCACGTACCCACTATCTTGATTAAGAATGCGCTAGGCGAGCCTTGTTTGCAATAATCTCGTCAAACGAGCTGGGTGCGTTGATAGTCTATCGACGCGACCAGCCATAAACGGCATAACTAAGAATGCATAGCGCTTAAGATTTTGATGGAGATACCATGAACGACAATAACCCTGCGTGGCCAACCAAGACCACGGATGATCTTTTGCGGATCATGGTAAAATTGCGCGATCCCGATGGCGGATGCCCGTGGGATGTCGAGCAAGATTTTGCCTCCATTGCGCCTTATACGATTGAAGAAGCCTACGAAGTCGCCGATGCGATTGAGCAATCAGATATGGAGAGTCTTAAGGGTGAACTAGGTGATCTGTTATTGCAGGTCGTTTTCCATGCGCAGATGGCGTCCGAGGCTGGCCATTTCGAGTATGCCGACGTGGTGAATGCCGTTTCCGAGAAAATGGTCGTGCGCCACCCGCATGTATTTGGCGATGTCTCTATCGAAGATGCGGATGCGCAGACCAAAGCCTGGGAAGACCAGAAAGCTGCTGAACGGGCTGCCAAAGCTGAGGCATCTGGTCGTGTCGCCTCAGTGCTTGATGACGTTGCGCGCGGCCTGCCCGCTTTAATGCGGGCAGAGAAGCTCCAAAAACGTGCCGCACGCGTCGGCTTTGACTGGCCGACCGTGGAACCAGTGTTCGATAAAGTCCGTGAAGAACTCGACGAGGTTTCTGTTGAGATTGATCGTGGCTCTGATCCAGCTCGCCTCGAAGACGAACTAGGTGATGTGTTGTTCACCTGTGTGAACCTGGCCCGCAAGCTCGGCACCGACCCAGAAACGGCGCTCAGACGCACCAACGCCAAGTTCGAACGACGCTTTCGTGATGTCGAAACCTTCGCGGCCAAGGACGGAAAATTCCTCAACGATCTTGATATCGAAGCACTCGAAGCGCTTTGGGAGCGCGCGAAAGAAGCTGAGCAGAGCGATTAAAGCGAAACCCCTATTTTCATTCTTTCGATGTTTTATTTCTACTAGTAGATCTGCATTTTATATCGACTGCTTACTGAGTGACCTATGCATCTAATTTGAGAATGCTATACTCAGCACATGAACACACCAGAAAAAGCCGCTGACATTCGCCCCTGGCAAGGTCAGTTTGAAGTCAATAACGTCGACGTGGTGGCTGAGACGCCTACGCTTCGTGTGATCGAGCTGACGCTTAATCCGGGTGAATGTGTGCCATGGCATGCGCATCCTGAGAACGACGATATCTTCTATCCCATCGAAGGTGTCATCGATATTCATGAGAAAATGCCGGAAAGCGTCACGCGGTTAAACGTTGGTGAGCGCTATACAGTGCCGGAGCCGCGCGCACATCTCATGCAAAATCCAACCCAGAGCATTTCACGGTTTTCGAATATTCAGGGACCGGGGGCGTATGACTACCTCCCTATTGGTGATCAGGCCGCCCCTAAGTTTACCGCCAAGCCGCAGGACTGTACTGACTTAGCGCAACACACCATAAATCCCGACGCACACTAGCAGGCCGAGAGCGCAACGCCGATAAAGTTGCTCGTTCGATTTTTGGAACAGTCGACTGCCGATCCAGACTGCAAACATAAAGCCCGGTAGCAGAAACATCGCCCGGGTTACAGCGGTCATGCTGAGCAGGCCGGCAAAGAACATCCAAATGATCAGCGCTGCCAAAGTGATTGCGAAATAGCCAGTGAAGTTAGCGCGGTTGCTGGCGGCATCATCACGGCTGGAAAGCAGGTACAGCATCACTGGTGGATTGCCTAAACTGGTCAGCGCCATCAACACACCTGATATCGCTCCAACGCCCAGCGACGTGATCAACCGTTTCTCGCCTTCGTAGCGCCAGCCAATCAATAGAAAGATCGAGAAGCCAAGGACGATAACCGCCATGCCCCGCCCCACCAGTTCCGGGTCTAACGAGAAGATCAACCAACTTCCAACTGGCATAAACAAAGCGGCAATTACCCCCATCCGACCAATGACGCGCCAATTGATTTGCTTGTGGACGCCGGGCATGAGCTGCGCCGTCACGATGATCTCCATCATGATAACCATCGCGACCGTTTCCAGGGGGCCGAACAATAATACGAATATTGGTGCCATCAACATGCCCGAGCCGACGCCGGCAAAACCTCGCATCAGACCCGCGGCAACACTGATCGCCATGGCAATCGCAAACGCTGTATCGAAATCTAGGTAAGTCATGCTGATAGTATTGTTGTGTTGGTGGGTGCAGCCTAGGACCAACACCCTTATATGAACGGTGCCAAGCGCAGACGTATTTGGCGTTTGCGAATTTTCGTTTTAAAACACTTGCGAACGAACATATGAGGTATCGATATGGACCCAGATTTTTGGCAAAACCGTTGGGCAACCAACAAGATCGTTTTCCACGAAAAAGACGGTAACAAGTTACTCGCACGGCACTTTGATGTGATCGAAATGCCCGAAGGAGCGCGTTACTTTGTGCCGCTTTGCGGGAAGACGGGTGATATCGCACATTTGTTGAGCAAGGGCTATCAGGTGGTTGGGATCGAATTGGCGGAAACAGCGATCTTACAACTCTTCCAGGAACTCGGCATTGTCCCGGCGTATTGTGAGGTGGGTTCGCTCAAACACTATAGTGCTGAAAGTTTAGATATTTATGTGGGCGACTTTTTCGATCTGACAGCTGATGTCCTTGGCACCGTAGATGCCGTGTATGACCGGGCTGCCCTGGTCGCCCTGCCCGTCGACATGCGCCCCCGTTACGGCGCCCATTTAGCGGCTATCACGCAGTATGCAAAACAGATGCTGATCACGTTCGAATATGTGCAGGACGATATGGATGGTCCGCCGTTTAATGTTGATGAAAACGAGGTCCGAGCGCACTACGCCGACACGTATGAGATTGAGCTGGTCCGCCGCATCGATATCCCGGGCGGCCTCAA
>CAWUWH010000066.1:0-6668 GCA_963926035.1 uncultured Rhodospirillales bacterium | reverse complement strand
TCGCGCCTGTGGCGATCACAAGCGTGTCTCCTGAGTAGGTGTTTCCGCTATCACCGACGGCGACAAAAGGTCGTTTACTCAGATCAACATTAATAATCGTGTCTTCGATCATCTCCGTACCGACGTGAAGCGCCTGAGCGTACATTTGTTCCATCAGCCAAGGGCCCTGGATCACTTCAGCAAATCCTGGGTAATTCTCAACATCTGTCGTGATCGTCAATTGACCACCCGGCTGAATACCACGAACAAGCGTGGGTTCAAGATTACCCCGTGCCGCGTAGATGGCAGCCGTATATCCCGCCGCTCCGGACCCGATGATCAAAACCTTACTATGACGCACTTCAGACATAACAAACTCCTAGAATAACCAAACAAGCCCTTCATTGAACGGCTCAGTACAAGGCTCCTAAATAATCCTATCCCTTGCCAGACGCAACGGGAGGATGACACGCAAGGCGAGCGACTCGACAAAGATTAAAAGACGCAACTATATTGCGCAATTATGTTGCGTAAAAGTAGCAAAAGGTGTTACGGAATGCATCAATCAAAAGGATATATTTGTGCAAAAAGTAAAGCTAGACGCAATTGATCGCCGAATTCTCCGTGACCTTCAAGAAGACGGGCGTATCACCAACGTAGATTTAGCTGCCCGCGCAGGTATTTCTGCGCCACCATGCTTGCGCCGCGTGCGCGCACTTGAAGATGCAGGCTTCATTCATGGATATCATGCCGAGATCGATGGCGCCTCCATGGGCTTCAAAGAAATGTTCTTTGCGCTGGTCGGACTCGATAGCCAATCTCAAGATGTACTTAGCGCTTTTGAGATCGCTATGACCGCATGGCCAGAAGTTCGTGAGTGCCACATGATCCGAGGCGGCAGTGATTTTCTTGTGAAACTCGTCGCCCGCGACAAAGAGCATCGTGATCGCCTCACGATGGGCATCACGTCAGCCGATCATGTCACAACAGTGACGACGCTTGAGACAATTCGTACATCCAAAAATCAGCCCGGCGTTCCCGTCGATATGGATGGTGACGACTTAAGTGAATAAAAGGCTTTGGCTTATACCCAGCTGATTTCACAAATCTCGTAAGATTTTCCGCCGCCTGGTGTCGCCACTTCGACAACATCACCAATAGTCTTGCCAATAAGTGCGCGTGAAAGCGGCGAGGTCACCGAAATTTTGCCCTCGTCCAAATTAGCTTCCAAAACACCGACGATACGATACGTCGTTTCTTCGTCTGTATCAGCATCAGCGACAAGTACAGAAGCGCCAAAGCGCACCGTATCACCAGACATTTCTGAGGTGTCGATCGCTTCTGCGCGACTTGTGACATCTTCTAGCTGCGTAATGCGACCTTCAATGAAGCCCTGCTTTTCGCGTGCTGCATGATATTCAGCGTTTTCCGAAAGATCTCCATGCTCACGAGCTTCGGCAATAGCTATAATCACCGCCGGGCGTTCTTCGGACTTCAATCGCCGTAATTCTATTTCGAGGACTTTCAAGCCCTCAGGCGTCATCGGCACACGTTCCATTGATTCCTGGCCGTTAACCGGCCCTCCTAATAAAATCCCCAACTACAAATAATAGCATAGGTTACCTGAAGGCAATCACATGTTCGTAGTCATATCAGGGAAAAACTAATACAAGGGATCAAAATAGGCCTGCAGCGGCGCGACATCAAGCCCACTTGCACCACCAACATCTTTAATCACAGCAATGGCATTCGCCGCAGCACGTGCCGCCGTCATCGTTGTGTAGTGTGGGACATGATGTATCAACGCAGTTCGGCGGATTGAATAGCTGTCTGCAACAGACTGCGCGCCCTCTGTTGTGTTGATCACAAGCTGCACATCACCGTTCGTCAGAGCATCAACACAGTGAGGACGCCCCTCCATAACTTTGTTGACCATTTTAGCTGCAACACCATTTTCTTCTAAGAAACGTTGTGTGCCACCTGTCGCTAAAATCGTAAATCCAACATCACTCAGAATCTGGCAAATCTCTAGTGCTTTGTCTTTATCATGGTCTCGGACCGATATAAACACGCCACCTGAAATTGGTAACGACATGCCAGCCCCAAGCTGTGACTTTGCAAAGGCACGTTCAAAATCTTTATCGATGCCCATCACTTCACCCGTCGACTTCATCTCAGGACCGAGCAATGTATCAACGCCCGGGAAGCGCGAGAATGGGAACACCGCTTCTTTAACGGCGACGTGGTTCATCGAGCCCAACTTTGGCAGCGTAAATGAAGATAGTTTTTCACCGACCATCAGACGCGCTGCAATTTTCGCAATTGGCACGCCCGTTGCCTTGGCAACAAACGGCACTGTCCGAGATGCCCGCGGGTTCACTTCGAGGATGTAGATATCGCTACCCTTAACGGCGAACTGAACATTCATCAAACCGACAACGCCCAAAGCCTTAGCCAGAGCAATCGCCTGTTTTTCCAACTCGTCAATAATATCCGTTGAGAGCGAGAACGGCGGCAGCGAACAGGCGCTATCGCCGGAATGGATGCCCGCTTCTTCAATGTGTTGCATGATCCCGGCAACGTAAACGTCTTCGCCATCACACAGCGCATCAACATCAACTTCAATGGCGTCTTGCAAATAGCTATCAAGCAGCAATGGTGCTTTTGCCAGATTATCCAAAATCTGGCGCCCGCTCATATCCGATCTCAACATGTTGAAATACGCGCCCATCGTGTCCCGTGAGAACACTATCTGCATGCCGCGCCCACCAATAACATATGAAGGACGCACAACGAGTGGATAGCCAATTTTCTCAGCCAGCTTATAGGTGTCTTCTTCGCTGGTTGCGATCGCGTTTGGTGGCTGGAGCAATCCCACGTCATTCAACAATGCCTGAAAACGTTCGCGGTCTTCAGCCAAATCAATGGCATCAGGCGACGTCCCCAATATTGGGATGCCTGCTTCCTCAAGGGCGGCCGCAATCTTTAACGGCGTCTGTCCGCCCAACTGCACAATCACACCTTTGAGCGTGCCAGCAGATTGCTCAACACGAAGCACTTCAATCACATCTTCGGATGTCAGCGGCTCAAAAAATAGCCGATCAGATGTATCATAATCCGTAGACACTGTTTCTGGGTTACAGTTGATCATGATGGCTTCGAGGCCTGCTTCTTTTATCGCGTAGGCCGCGTGCACACAGCAGTAATCAAACTCGATACCTTGACCAATTCGGTTAGGTCCACCGCCTAGAATAGCGACTTTTTGGCGATCAGTCGGCGCGGATTCGCATTCTGGTGCGTTAAATCCGTCACCCTCATAACAACCATACATATATGATGTTTGCGACGCGAACTCGCCTGCGCACGTATCAACACGCTTATAAACGGGCAACACACCAAGTTTGAGGCGTTGCTCAGCAAGGTCACTTGCATCAGTACCGGACAGCTCAGCCAGGCGCGCGTCAGAGAACCCAAGCTTTTTAAGCTCTAGCAAGCCCGCCGCATCAGCTGGCAAACCTTCAACGCGGACAACTTCTTCTGCATCCACGATCCGTTTGATCCGCTCAAGGAACCACATATCAAATTTACTGGCTACCTGAATTTCTTTGAGCGTGAGGCCAAAGCGCATGCCCTGAGCCGCATACAAAATCCGGTCCGGGCGCGCTTCGTTGAGCACCGCTTTGACAACATCCTTATCGAATGTGCCGTCAGATTTCACAGCCCCTTCGATCTCGATTTCATTAAAGCCCGTCAGCCCCGTTTCCATGGAACGAAGGCCTTTCTGCACGCTCTCTTCGAACGTGCGCCCCATGGCCATGGCTTCACCAACCGACTTCATCGACGTGGTCAGCAATGCATCGGTGCCTGGGAACTTCTCAAACGTGAAGCGTGGAATTTTTGTCACAACATAATCAATGGTTGGCTCAAACGACGCGGGGGTGACGCCCGTAATATCGTTCTGTAGCTCATCAAGCGTGTAGCCACATGCAAGCTTTGCCGCGATCTTGGCAATCGGGAAACCGGTTGCTTTCGATGCCAGCGCTGACGAACGAGACACACGTGGGTTCATCTCAATAACCACAAGACGACCATCTTCAGGGTTCACCGCGAACTGCACGTTTGAGCCGCCCGTATCGACACCGATCTCGCGTAGCACCGCAACCGAGGCGTCGCGCATGATCTGATATTCTTTGTCGGTCAGCGTGAGTGCAGGCGCAACAGTGATACTATCACCCGTATGCACGCCCATTGGATCGACGTTTTCGATTGAGCAAATAATGATGCAGTTGTCCGCGTTGTCGCGCACAACTTCCATCTCAAATTCTTTCCAGCCAAGCACGCTCTCTTCAATCAACACCTGATTGATCGGTGATGCTTCAACGCCAGACGTGATGATCTTCTCGTACTCGTCAGTCGTGTAGGCGATGCCGCCACCGGTACCACCCAGCGTGAACGCCGGACGAATAACCGCGGGCAATCCAACAATCTGAAGCGCGTCCATGGCTTTTTGCTTTGAGCTCGCGGACAGCACGGTCATCTCTTTGACTCTGCCATCCTGATCGGGAATTTCGAACTTCTCGTATTCGCCCGTGAACACTCTGGAGACCGGTGTTTCCAGGCCGATTTTCTTCATCGCATCCTTGAACAACTGGCGATCTTCGGCTTTGGCAATCGCTTCTGCGTTGGCACCTATCAGCTCAACGTTATATTTCTCAAGCGTACCGCGCTCGGCCAACGCCATGCCTGCGTTCAAACCTGTTTGGCCGCCCATGGTTGGCAGCACCGCATCGGGGCGCTCTTTCTCAATGATCTTTTCAAGAACTTCAGGCGTAATCGGCTCAACATACGTTGCGTCCGCCATCGATGGGTCGGTCATGATCGTTGCAGGGTTTGAGTTCACCAGGATCACCCGGTAACCCTCTTCACGGAGCGCCTTACACGCCTGCGCGCCGGAGTAATCAAACTCGCAAGCCTGACCAATAACAATCGGCCCCGCCCCAATAATCATAATCGATTTTATGTCAGTTCTTTTTGGCATTTAGGATTTCACCTCATCCATCAGTTTGGTGAAGCGTTCGAACAGGTAATGGCTGTCCGTTGGGCCAGGTGAGGCTTCGGGATGGTACTGCACCGAGAACACCGGATGGCCTTCGAGGCGGATACCTTCGTTGGAGCCGTCAAACAACGACACATGACTTTCGACAACACCGTCTGGTAAAGATTTCGCATCCACCGCAAAACCATGGTTCTGGCTGGTGATTTCGACACGGCCCGTGACCAGGTCTTTGACCGGCTGGTTGCCGCCACGGTGGCCTTGATGCATTTTCGCCGTTTCACACCCCAGGGCGCGCGCCAGCAACTGGTGGCCAAGGCAAATACCAAAGATCGGCTTACCGGTTTTCAGTAATGCCTGAAGCACAGGCACCGCATAGACGCCCGTTGCCGCTGGATCGCCAGGCCCGTTCGACAAGAAGATGCCGTCTGGATTGAGTTTCAAGACGTCTTCAGCACTGGTATCCGCTGGCACGACTGTCACATTACAGCCTGCAGCCGCTAAACAGCGCAGAATATTTCGTTTGATCCCGTAATCGAAGGCAACAACATTGTATTTCGGCGCTTCGAGCTTGGAGAAACCTTCACCGAGGGTCCATGTGCTCTCGTCCCAGCCGTAGCTTTGCTTGCACGTCACCTCAATCGCGAGGTCCATGCCTTCAAGGCCAGGCCATGAATTGGCTTGTTCTATAAGCGCAGGAATATTGAATTTTCCATCAGGTGCATGGCAGACAACGCCGTTTGGCGCGCCGTTGTCTCGGATCAGACGCGTGAGACGCCGCGTATCAACGCCAGCGATCCCCACCAGATTATGAGAAATCAGCCAATCATTGAAGTGCTCAGTCGCACGCCAGCTGGCTGGATCCGTAATTTCTGCGCGCAAGATACAGCCGCGCGCTGCGGGTGTGATGGTTTCAATATCTTCAATATTGATGCCTACGTTGCCGATATGCGGAAACGTGAAGGTAATGATCTGCCCGGCATAACTCGGGTCTGTCATAATCTCCTGGTATCCAGTGATCGACGTATTGAAGCACACTTCTCCTACGGAAGCGCCAGTAGTGCCCACCCCATGACCCCATATACATGAGCCGTCACCCAGAACAATGACGGCCGTAGCGCCAATGGGTGCTTGTGATGTTTCGCCTGAAGCTCGCGAAGATTCCTCCCCCTTGCGGACGGGAGCGGGAATTTCTATTTGTTGTGTCACGATTATTGCCAGCCGGGTCGGTTTCGACTGCGAGATTTGATACGCAAACCACGTGGCTACGTCAAGCATCCGTAAATTTTATTTTTATTGTTTAAAAACAATAAGTTACAAATCAAAATCCAGTTGTCAAGGATGCGTTGATAGGTTAACGTCCGGCCCTTCGAACCAAACAGGGGAAGATTCCATGCTCAGACAGCAATTGAATGACATGCTCAAAGACGCAATGCGTGCAAAAAAAGAGCGCAAAGTCTCAACAATTCGTTTGATCAATGCTGCCCTGAAAGACCGCGATATTCAGGCACGCTCTAAAGGTAACAGCGACGGCATTGGTGAAGATGAGATTCTCGGATTGCTACAATCCATGGTCAAGCAACGCCGTGATAGCATTGAAGCCTATACAAAAGGCGTGCGTCCGGACTTGGCACAG
>CAWUWH010000065.1:0-17485 GCA_963926035.1 uncultured Rhodospirillales bacterium | reverse complement strand
GTTTTACCCTCGCTAGCTAATTCAAAGGCTGTTTTTTATACAATCGAAGTAGTCGAAACATTCGTTGATACACACTAGGAAGCACAAATCCGCAGACTGGCCCCCATTGCGGATCTAGACAGGAATTTAGCCACGGTCCTTGCGATCTTGGTCGATTGCCGCGCAGATGGAATTGAGCATCGCAAGGAAGCAAGCCAGATCCTGTGAGGTCGTACCGGTCCACTGACTCAAATATAGTGTGCCTTGGTGGCGCTGGGTTCACAAGTTGCAGTTGCTTGCGCGCGCCGTATATGATGAGCACCCTAATAGATACGCCTTACCCGACACGACGTGCTGGGCTCGATCATTTAGAGAGGATCAGAGCGAAACTAGGCCATAAGTATGCCGCGGAACGTAATTTCGATTACGGCCCGGGGCATCACAAAAAGTATGACGACTTTATCGCCTTGGATACGACACCGCTTGCTGCTTGAGGAAGAAGTGGTCGCTGTAGCGATCTCAACCCACGGGTTCTCTAGCTCGGAAAAATTTATTCAAGAGGTATTTTGGAGGGCCTATTGGAAAGGGTGGCTAGAAATTCGACCGTAAGTTTGGTGGGACTATATTTCGGAGCGCGATTCTGTATGGAATACATGGAACACTTGGCAAAATAACGATTCATATTTGCGCGCAATCTTGGGTGATACTGGCATCGATTGCTTTGATTTCTGGGTCAACGAGCTGAAGCAATCGAACTATCTACATAATCATGCGAGAATGTAGTTTGCCAGTATTTGGATTTATACGCTGCAGTTGCCGTGGGTTTTAGGTGCTGATTTTTTTACAGGAGACCCCGCCTCAAACACGTTGTCTTGGCGTTGGGTTGCCGGGATTCAAACCCTAGGCAAAACGTATCTTGCACGACCCGAAAACATCGCAAAATATACGAAAAGTCGCTTCTACCCTGAAGGCAAACTAGCCACATCGGCCGCGCCTATTGATTCACTATTATCACCAAGACCGGCATCACTTGATTTTGACACTCCACTGATTTCAGGCAAGCCTAGCCTTTTGCTTATAACCGATGACGATTTGGGGCTTAAGACAGCCAACCTACCGACTATCGATCTAGTCTGCGTTGTAAGTATCAATACGAAACGCGCCCGCTCACCTCATGGGGCAAGCGATCAGGTTGAGAATTTTGTTGATAACGCGTTAGGCACTGCGGTAAATGATTATGCAGGTAAACATCGGTTGATCGTGCAGAAAATTGAGGCCAATGATCAATTGACTTTATTCGATGTCGCCAAAAAAATTTCTGCCCAAAAAATTAATAGTCTACAAAATCCTGTCGGGCCGGCTAGAGACGCGATCGCGGACATGGTTCAGGTTTTGGTGGCCCAAGGCATACCATACATACAAATAGTTCGGCCATGGGACCAAATAAGCTGGCCATACGCCACGAAGGGGTTTTTTAAATTCATAGATGCTATCCCATCTATTCTTGCCGGCCTCCAGAAACTCCTTCGACCATTTATAATAGATACTCTGGGTAATGCCCTCACGACGGCACGATTCGGCGATGGTTTCTTCACCACGCAATCCATCCAGTACAATGCAGATCTTTTCTTCAGCTGAATATTGCTTGCGCGTTGCACGGCGGATGTCCTTGATAGCCTTGGCAGCACCCGTCTGTCTTGTCTCCGGTTTCTGTCTCATCTGCGTTCCCTTCGGTCACTACGATGAGCTGGAAATACTCTCTTACACCTCACAAAAACACCGTGTTCTGAACGTGTGAAGCGGCTGGAAAAAGCTGGTGTTATTAAGGGGTACCGGGCGATGATTGATGCAATAAAAGTCGGTATCAATCATGTAACGATTGTTCATGTCAGTCTGGTGCAAACCAGTGACAATTCATTGGATGACTTCAATCAAGCAATCAAAGGTATTCCAGAAGTTCAAAGCTGCCTGATGATTGCAGGTCAGTTTGATTGCATGCTTAAGGTTAGTAAGCGGGACATCACACATTTCCGCGAATTACTTGGCGAACGCATAAGCAAGTTACCGGATGTCATGCAGACACATTCGTTTGCCGTTATGGAAACCGTGAAAGAAATAAGCTGGCTTCAAATGGGCGACTAAGCTGGCTTATTTAGAAAGAATTTCATCTTCAATCTCGATCATCAGGGCATCATTAAATCTATTGAAGAACCCACATAATGATATTCGAAGTGTAAGTTCGACAATCTCGGCCTGACTGAATTCAGCATGCAGTCGTTCAAATAAGTTATCTCGTATCTTCCCGGCATTGTTTGTAACCGCGATTGCATATTCGACAACAAGCTTATCAATCTCATCCAATTCGGGGTGATCATGATACGACAGTAAGTTCTCCAAGCCCACTTCCAAAATGCCATCAACACGAAGATGCGGACTATGATGCGCAACGCAATAGTCACATTCGTTCATTTTAGAAACGCATGTCACAGCGAGTTCAATATAGCGCCACTTAATACCCGCGCGTGCCATTAAGTTAACTCCTTCTGAATGCACTCAGGCAAAATTCAATTCAAACGGTACCGACATATGTCCTTGGATAAAAATATAATTATTACACTTGATGCTCGTGACGGTATCGTCATGTCTGTTTACACTGAGATGTACGATTTACATCTCGCATCTTAACAACGCACAAAGAAGCAATCTCATGGCAGCTCTAGAAATTAAGGCAGAAGTTTTTACGACCGTACCAACCGAGTTCCTGAATGCAGGAAAAGAATCCTCTTGGGGCACAGCCAATCGGCCTGGCGATGACGTTCCAAGTTTCCTGGAAGGCCCTTCGTTTGATAAAAATGGGCATCTTTGGCTTGTCGATATTCCATGGGGTCGAATTTTTTCAATATCACCTGATGGGGACTGGACATTAAGAGCGCAATGCGATGGCTGGCCAAACGGCCTTCGTATTCATCCTGACGCTAGCGTATGGGTTGCAGACTATCGACGCGGCATTATTAAAATTAATCCTGCCACAGGCGATATCCAGGATATTTTTGCCACCAAACGCAGCGAGGGGTTTAAAGGCTGCAACGATCTATTCTTTGGTGCAGATGGGACACTCTATTTTACGGACCAAGGACAAACCGGATTACATGATCCCACCGGGGCTGTATATCGCGTGCCATCTGACACGAGCCGGCTTGAACGCCTGATTGGCAACGGACCAAGCCCAAATGGCCTTGTGACAAATATCGACGAGACCGCTCTTTACGTCGCAATGACCCGCGCATGTGAAGTATGGCGGGTGCCCCTTTATCCTGAAGGACCAACTAAAGTCGGCTTGTTCGCAAGATTACCTGCGGGCGTCGGCGGCCCCGACGGCATGGCGCTCGATGAAGCTGGAAACCTTTATGTATGTCATGTGAGCAAAGGCCGCATCTTTGCCTATGATCCACATGGCGATGACTTCTTAACAGTAGATTGCAGCCATATAGGCCGAGCCGTTACCAATCTCGCATTTGGTGGCGACGACCAACGCGATTTGTTCATCACTGTGTCTGACACGAATACAGTGGCCCGTGCTCGCATGCCTGTACCCGGGCGGCCGATGTATTCGCATGCTTAAGAGCATGCCTAGACGATGAGGTTATTGCCCATAATTTGAAATATCAGGCCGACCGAACGCAAGCGCGGGGTTGGCCTGTATCATCGTTTCAATAGCTTTAGCAGCGGACAATAAATCGAAGTCGCCACGTCGCTTACCAACGATTTGCACACCAAAAGGCATCCCAACTTCATCAAGCCCCGCTGGAATTGCGATCACGGGGTGCCCCGTCAACGTGAGCGCGGACCTTACCAAAGATGCATCGACATAGTTCTCCATAACTTTGCCGCCAACAGATTTTGGAATGCCATCAGCAATAAGGAATGGAGAGACCGCATTGCCGGGCACAATCAGAAGATCAATGTCCGCAAAATATGTTTGAAATTCAGCGTACAGCCTTGCCCAGTCCCGTTCTGCCCGCGCTACATCCGCGAGCGACATACCCATCCCCGCTTCAACATTTGAAACAATATTCGGAGATAGAATATCCCGGTGATTGGCAACACGCTCAGAATGGCTGGCTAGATAGTAGACACACCTCAAGGTCCAAAATATATCGCGGGCATCTTCAAAGTTTGGATGACGTTCATCACATTTGCCAAATGCTGAACTTATCTGTTTTATGACACCTTCAAATGATTGGCGAATACCATCATCGATTGGAGCTGTTCCTCCAAAGTCTGTCGACCAAGCAACGCGCAATTTCGAAACATCAACATCGGCAAGATGCCTAAACGCAGACGCATCAACAAAACTCGAGAGCGCATCCCGGTCTTCATTGCCAGCAAGCCCCGTCATCATCAATGCAGCGTCCGTGACATTACGTCCCATCGGCCCTTGAACACTAAAATGCGTATAATTCAGCGTACGTCCTTCGCGGCCGACAAGCCCCGGCGTCGGACGAAATCCAACCACCCCACTCCATGTTGCTGGATTGCGGAGGCTCCCGCCCGTGTCACTGCCGTGCGCAAGTGGTAACATCCCCGTTGCAAGTGCAGCAGCAGATCCACCTGATGAGCCACCCGGCGTTCGCGCCAAATCATAAGGATTACACGTTGCGCCAAAGACCTTGTTGTTTGTATTTGAGCCAGAGCCATATTCAGGTGTGTTTGTTTTCGCCAGGATAATCGCACCGGCCCGGCGCAATCGCACGACAAGCGCTTCATCTTCTGTCGGCACATCATTCGCGTGCAGCAGCGAACCATAAGTCGTTCGAAGGCCCTGCGTTTTATTCAAATCCTTGATGCCAACCGGCAATCCCAAGAGCGAAGGCAGCTCCCCACCATTTGCATATGCCTGCTCTGCCGCATTGGCATCTTCGCGTGCGCGAGGAATATCCATCGCCGTGATTGCATTGATCGTTCCGTTCACGGATTCGATCCGGGCCAGACAGCTTTCAAGTAATTCAATCGGCGAAAGTTCACGCGTGGTCATTTTTCGAACGGCATCAGACGCGTTCAAATCACATGGTTGCATCACTTTTCCCCATTTAAGCATTAATAATCGTTGATCAGTGTGACGTACTCAATGAAGTCAGTCTATAATATTGTCGAATTGTTGAACGTGCCGACTACAAAAAATTGAAAGATATCAAAATGAGCTATGTTAAAGACATCATCTGCTGGAAATCTGGCGCATCCGTTACGGATGGTACGCCAGCTATTTGTGAACCTGGTGATTTCCCCGAAGTTCATTATGACTGAAGCCGACTAGCAAAAGAATTTGATCGCGACAAATTGGCGCATGGACCAAGTTCACTTTGGCGATACTGGCCGCTCTTGCCCGTAGACGATCCAGATAATGCCGCAACACTTGGCGAAGGCTGGACGCCGATCGTACAAACGCCCGCACTTGGCAAAGCACTTGGAAGCCCTCAACTCGTCATCAAAGATGAAGGACGCAATCCATCTGGCACATTCAAAGATCGGGGTGCATGTGTTGCAGCAACCCGGTTACGTGAACTCGGCATCAAGACAATCGTTCATAACAGTTCCGGGAATGCAGGCGGTGCATGGGGCATGTATGCAAAGCGTGCGGGCCTTAATTGCGTCAACCTGCTCCCGAATGATGTCCTGCCTGCAAGCCTTTGCCAAAGCGTCTATTCAGGAGCAGATACAATTTTATTAGATGGTGAATGGAAACATTCAGGACCTATGGTTGCTGAGGCTGTTCAAAAAATGGGCTGGTTCAATGTCGGCACATTCAAAGAACCGCATCGTCTTGAAGGCAAAAAGACAATGGGTTTAGAAATTGCCGAACAGCTCGGCTGGACGCTACCTGATGTCATTGTTTATCCAACCGGCGGTGGACTTGGTGCTGTTGCTATCTATAAAGCTTTTCGTGAGCTCATGACGTTGGGTTGGCTTCCAAAAGGTCCTTTGCCAAAACTGATTGTCACTCAGTACGCCGGTTGCGCGCCTGTCGTGAAAGCATTCGAAGCTGGCGTAGATCATGCGGATCTTTGGGAAGATTTGGATGTGCCGCCAGGCGGTCTCAAATCAACACGCCCACCTGGCGACCAAGCACTCTTGAAGATCATTAAAGAAACCAACGGTGCGGCCATTTCTGTGACAACTGAAGACGCGATCGCTGCAACCACCCAAGCCATTGATCTGGAAGGCCTATTCCCCTGCCCCGAAGTCGGCACATCGATCGAAGGACTTCGTAAAGCATTGGCACAAGGGATGGTCACATCAGACGAAAAAGCACTCATCATGTCGACAGGCTCTGGACTCAAGTCAGTCCCCGTATTCCCGACACCAAAATTCCGAACCGTTGAGGCGGGTGGTAGTCTCTCACCCTGATGGCGCGGTAATTAAGTGCCGCAAAACGTTTGGTGAACGATCTCGTCTGGGCGCGGTGGGCATATATATATTGAATCATTTGACCGCGTATCAAATGGTCGCGTCACTTCATCAACCAACGCGTTGAAAGGACCAAAGTCGTCGTTGTCTTCGCCTGCGCGGATCGCCGCCTCAACCAAATGGTTCCTTGGGATTACAGCTGGGTTGACCGAACGTATCGCCGCGGAACTCTCGGCCAGAGGTCTGTCCTCCTGCTCAACGCGTGGAAGCCACTTCGTAAACCATGCTTCAAATGCTTCCATATCTTCGAAGTGGCCACGTACTTTAGCCACATCACCATCTATGGCGTCAGCAAGGTCACGAAAAGTATTCGTAAAATCAGCCTTGTCGTTGGCCATGGCTTCCAACAGCTCGAATGCCAGCGCGAGATCGCCTTCCTGTTCACTCAACAATCCAAGCTTCGCCCGCAGGCCTGTGACCAACTCAGCTTCGAATTTTTCTGGAAACGCATTGACTTCGACTTGGGCCAAGGCAGCCGCTTCATCCATATCAAGATCGACAATAGATACTAAACACTGTGCCAATTGAGCCAGATTCCATTGCAACACGGACGCCTGATTCCCAAACGCATATCGGCTCTGCTGATCGATGGAGCTAAATACCTTCCTTGGATGATACTCATCCATAAAAGCACACGGACCATAATCAATCGTCTCACCCGCCACCGACGTATTATCGGTATTCATAACGCCGTGAATAAAGCCAAGCTGGAACCACTTTGATACGAGAACCGCTTGTTGCGAGACCACAGCGCCGAGCAATGCTATATAAGGCTGCTCTGCATTCTTTGCTTCCGGATAGTGGCGTTCAATCACATAGTCTGCCAACGTTCTGATACCGTCTTCATCATGCCGGGCAGCAAAAAATTCAAATGTACCAACGCGCACATGGCTCGATGCAATCCTTGTTAGAATAGCTCCCGGAAGCAACCCTTCTCGAAGCACTTCTTCACCCGTTTTAACGGCAGCAAGGGCCCGCGTCGTCGGAACCCCCATCGCATGCATCGCCTCACTCACGATGTATTCCCGCAGTACGGGCCCCAAAGCAGCACGACCATCTCCACCGCGAGAAAACGGGGTGCGACCCGACCCCTTCAACTGGATATCACGGCGGACTCCGTCTCGATCAACAACCTCACCCAAAAGCACAGCACGGCCATCACCAAGCTGAGGTGACCAACCACCAAACTGATGTCCTGCATAAGCCAGAGAAATAGGCTCCGCACCCGACGGCACAAGATTACCAGCAAACACATTAGCCATCTCATCTGATGATAATACAGCTATATCCAAGTCTAATTTTTCAGCTAGCCCTGCGTTCAATTTAATCAATTCGGGTTGCGCCACTGGATCGGGATTTTGATGGGCAAAAAATCGCTCTGGCAGACGTGCATAACTGTTCGAGAACTGGATTAAGACGTCTGACATAATGGCTCCAATCATTGGCGGTTACATGAAGATATGGGTGCATTTGTTCATGAAGCAAATGGTATCTGCGCGTTTTGTCACGCGTGCTATCCTTAAGAGAGGATTTTAACAATTATTGTCTAGCGCCACGCTTATCAAAGAGTAGACTATACACTCCCAAAAGGAGACCCACCATGGATGCATCAACCAACACTATCGATAATGACCTTTCAAAAGAAATTGCTGGGGAATTTCCTGGCACCGCGCAGGGTACATATTTAAGTGCTTGTACACGTGGTCTTTTGCCTGCCTCTGCACGAACTGCACTCGACGCTCACCTTGAAGACCTGACAAACGGGCGCACAAACAAGGCCGGCTTATTCACAATGCAGGAGGACGTGCGCAAGCGTTTCGCTGACCTTATTGGCGCGCAGTCAGAGGAAATCGCATTCACAAAGAATGTCTCTGATGGCCTCAACATGATCGCAGCTTCCATTGCAATGGAGCCTGGCGACAATGTTGTTGTAACCTTGAGCCTGGAACACCCCAACAATGTCTATCCATGGCTCAATCAACGCGCACGACGCGGCGTCAATGTTAAAACAATTCCTCACAACAATGGCCACATCGATATCGATGCAATGATAGCCGCGATAGACGAGCGAACCAAAGTTGTGACGTTACCGACGGTGAGTTTCTCTCCCGGGTTCAGAAGTGATGCAAAACGTCTTGGCAAAGTTTGCCGGGAACGTGGTGTGTTTTTGCTTGTTGACGCCGTCCAATCTGTTGGCGTTCTCCATACAGATGTTGAAGACATGCTTGTTGATGGCCTTGCGACATCAACACAAAAAGGAATGTGCGGCCTTTACGGCATGGGATTCCTGTATTGTCGTACTGAATGGGCAACACGCATAGAGCCGGCTTATCTTGCACGGTTCAGTGTCGACCTGGGCCCGGATGCGCATGAAGCGACAATGGGCGATGATAATTACGGCCTGTTACCAGATGCACGTCGGTTTGATTTAGGAAATTACAATTTTCCAGCCACCACAGTTGCACAACAATCACTGATCGTCCTTAGCAACGTTGGCACCCAGCGCATTGAGCAGCATGTCATGAACTTATCACACCGTTTTATTGATGGATTGTTAGAGTATGACCTTCCAGTATCCGGTGGCGCATTTGGGGCTCATTCAAGCCACATTGTCAGCATTGGCAACATGACTGACAGTCAAAGTTTGACAGATGATGATGCACTGATGTCTTTCTCCGAGCATCTCACACAGGCAGACGTTATTCATACAGTGCGTCGTGGCATGCTTCGGTTTGCATTCCACGTTTATAACTCAATGGATGATGTTGATCATGTCCTCGCACTCACCAAAGAATGGCGTGCATCAAACGCGACATGAACAGATAGGGGGGTATCAACTTGACCGACCAAAAAATCGCAGCCCGCATGGACCTTGTTGAAACATCAGCAAGTGCCGTGATGTCGCAACGCGCACGCGAAATGAAAGCTGAGGGCCTTGATGTGATTGCATTGAGCTCAGGCCAACCTGATTTTCCAACACCCGCACATGTCCTTGAGGCTGCAAACGCCGCTGCAAAACGCGGCGAAACGAAATACACCAGCATTGGTGGCTCCAATGAGATGAAGGACGCCGCCATTGCAAAATTTAAACGGGAAAACGACCTGGACTTCAGCCTCAACGAAATTATTATTGGTAACGGTGCTAAGCAAGTCATTTTCAATGCATTTATGGCCAGCACCGAAGTTGGCGATGAGGTTATTTTACCAGCACCCTACTACATCGCCTATCTCGATATGATCAAGTTTACGCGCGGCACCGCCGTCATCGTCCAGTGTGGCGCGGACGCGGATTTTAAAATCACGCCTGAGCAACTTCAACAGTCAATCACCCCAAAAACCCGTTGGCTTTTGCTCAATTCGCCCAGCAATCCTACCGGCGCCGTTTACGAGGAAAATGACTTGCGGGGGCTTGCAGACGTTCTATTAAAACATCCGCATGTTGGTATTATCGCTGATGATATTTATGAACATATCACGTTCGATGGCTTGAAGTTTGCTACGATTGCAGCTGTCGAACCGGCATTAAAGTCTCGCACCGTAACCGTTAACGGCGTTTCAAAAGCTTATGCGATGACAGGTTGGCGGGTTGGATATGCAGGTGCATCGGCATCAATGATTGCGCAGATGCACAAACTCCAATCTTTAATCACATCTGGCGCAAGTTCCATCGGCCAAGCCGCCGCGATCGCCGCCTTAAATGGTCCTCAGGACTTTATGACCGAACGCGCAGAGTCATTTCAAGAGCGCCGCGATCTGGTTATTTCAATGATCAACCAATCGACAGGACTTTCCTGCCCCACACCCAAAGGTGCTTTTTATATCTATCCAAGCTGTGCTGGTGTGATTGGGAAAGAAACACCTTCTGGTGCGATTATCAAAACAGATGAGGATTTTGTTGCTTACTTGCTTGAGGCAGAGAACGTCGCAACTGTACACGGTGGTGCTTATGGCGTTTCTCCGTATTTCCGTATTTCCTATGCGTCAGACATCAAAGAACTTACGGAAGCCTGTGAGCGCATACAACGTGCCTGTGCCGCATTGAAGTAACGTTTAAGCTTTATGGTTTTCCAGGATTTCCCGGATAGCATCTGAAGCAGCAATAACGTCAGATTTAGAAACGTCTAAATGCGTCACAGCGCGCATCCGCCGTTCATTTATTGCACCCATGCGAATACCTTTTTCAAGTAATCTTGATGCAATCTCAGGCGCAGAAAGTTCCGTCTCACTCACATCAAAAAAGACAAGATTTGTCTCTACGTTGGGTGGGTCAAGTTTCACACCAGGAATATCGGCAATGCGTTCTGCGAGCGCCTGAGCGTTTTCATGATCTTCCGCAAGTCGCTCAATATTATACTCCAGCGCATACAGACCGGCCGCCGCAATCACACCAGATTGACGCATCGCGCCACCAAGTCGGTGTTTCCACGTCCACGCCTCATCAATAAAGTCTTTTGAGCCCGTAAGAACGCTTCCAACGGGTGCGCCTAACCCCTTAGATAAATCAGTCCAGGCGCTATCGCATGACGCTACGAATTCTTTTGCAGATACACCTGATGCAACAACTGCGTTCATCAACCTAGCACCGTCCATATGAACAGATAAGCCGGCATCTTTCGCAGCCTTCGCAACGTCATTTATTTGATCAACCGACCATATGGCACCTCCACCCTTATTCGTTGTCTGCTCGATATGAGCGAGCCTCGAATGAGGAAAGCGCGATCTTGAAGGTCGAAGCCGAGCTTTCAGTTCATCCGCAGAATAAATACCAAGCGCCGTATCAATAGGTGTTATCGAAATACCACCAAAGATCGCCACACCACCGCCTTCTGAACCGATGATATGTGCATCTGATGAGCAAATGATATCATCACCAGGCGCGCAGTGCGTCAGCAACGCAACCACGTTTGACATAATACCGGAGGGTAAAAAAACAGCTGCTTCCTTGCCGAGCAAAGTAGCGACACGCTCACACAAGGTCGTTGTTGTTTTGTCTTCGTGCTTTTGCTCGTCGCCAACTTGGGCATCATACATCGCTTTGCGCATGCCTTCTGAAGGCTTGGTCGATGTATCGCTGCTTAGATCAATACGAAGTGTCGGTGCCATTATTAATTACACCACCTGTAATGCGGACATAAAGCGATCGATATCTTCTTCATTATTATAGAAGTGCATGGATGTTCGTAGGTGCCCGTCTTTCTCGGCAACGATGATATCTTGAGCCTTGAGCGCATTCACCGCATCGCCTGCGTGCTGTCCTAAATCGAGGCTGACAATTCCTGCACGTTCAGCCCAAGGCCTCGGTGTGCGAACTTGCACTTGATGCTTGTCAGCAGCTTCGATGAGATACGTTGTTAATTCACAAACTCGCGCCTCAATGTTCTCCAGGCCGATTGATTTCACATACTCAGCGGATCGTCTCTGTACCCAGGTGCCTAAGAAGTTTGGATTTCCATATTCAAACCGATGCGCATCAGTTTCAAGTTCAGGTGCCTGCACCGTACGATCTAACGTATTAAAGCTGTATTTCGCAGCATACGGTGGCATCAGCATTTGGGTCATTTCCGGTGTCGTATACATGAAACCTGCACCAGCCAGACTGAACTGTGCCTTATGCCCACCTGAGATGAGAACGTCTACACCAAGGTCGCTAAACGGCGTGGAAAGAATACCCACACCCTGAATACCATCAACCATGATTTTGACGCCTTGCTCATGGCAAAATGCTGAAAGTGCTTTTAAATCTGCGCGGTAGCCATTGCCGTAAACAACCCAGGCTACAGCGAGAATACGGGTTTTCGAATCAATCAAGTCGCGGTACTGATCTATCGTGACACGACCATCTTCGCCAGGCTTTGCCATACGAATTTCAATGCCCCGTCGTTCTAGGTGACGCCACGGGAAGGTGTTATTTTCGTGTTCGAACTCGCTGATGACAACGTTGTCGCCTTCATTCCATGGGAATCCTTGCGCAACAATATTCACACCCTCAGATGTATTCTTGAGCAATGAAATGCATTCCGGTGGCGCACCGTATAAATCTGCAACGGCTTCACGGGTTTTCTCAATTTCCCCCATAGAAAAGGCCAACTCACCAGCGTTCTCGTATATATCCTTCATCCAGGACTGCATCGACTGCTCAACGCTTCTGGGTAAAATCGCTTTATTCGCCAAATTCAAATAACAAAAATTTTCTGCTGTTGGAAAATCTTTGCGCAGTGCTACCCAATCAACAGGTGTTGTCGATGCTTCTTGCATTTAACTATGCCCCCAAATGTGCACGTCAGATTATTCTAGTGCGTAAGAATTTGATTAAGGAAAAGTTGCGTCCGCTCACTCTTTGGTTTCGTGAAGAACACATCAGGTGACGCAATTTCAACAATTTCGCCCTTATCCATAAAGACCATGGTATCAGCAACTGTCTTCGCAAAACCCATTTCGTGGGTCACAACAATCATTGTCATACCATCATCAGCTAGCTCGACCATCACATCCAAGACCTCTTTAATCATCTCAGGGTCGAGAGCAGATGTTGGTTCATCAAAAAGCATGATACGAGGTTGCATGCACAAGGACCGTGCAATCGCAACACGTTGCTGCTGACCACCAGATAGCTGCCCTGGATATTTGTAGGCTTGTTCTGGAATCTGCACACGTTCGAGATACTGCATTGCAATTTCTTCAGCGTCGGCCTTTGGCATCTTACGCACCAACATTGGCGCCAAGGTCAAATTATCGATCACGCGCATATGCGGGAATAAGTTAAACGACTGGAAAACCATGCCAACTTCACTACGTACAGCCTCAATATTCTTAAGGTTATCCGTCAGTTCAATATTATCGACGATAATTTCACCTTTTTGATGGTGCTCAAGACGATTGATACATCTGATCATTGTTGATTTGCCTGACCCGGAAGGTCCGCAAACAACAACACGTTCGCCACGGTTGATTGTGATATTCACATCACAAAGTGCCTGAAAGTCGCCGTACCATTTGTTTAGGTTAACGAGCTGTATAACGGGTTCAGCGGTTGATTGATCACTCATAATTGTCTCTCCAGACTTTAACTTTAAAATCTTTTACCTTCGCCAAGCCACCGCTCGACGAGCTGGCTGTACTTGGAAAGGGCAAAACAGAACATGAAATAGACGAGGCCAACGCAAAGGTAAGCTTCGAGTGTAAAGCGGCGCCATTCAGGATCCTGCATAACGGCCGTCGTCGCCGTTAGAATATCGAACAACCCGATAATCAGAACAAATGACGTATTCTTGAAAGCGGCAATGATGTGATTGACGATTCCAGGCAAGCAGATCCGCAGAGCCTGCGGCAGAATGATCCGTATCATAATGTGCCAATAACCAAGACCTAATGCCTCAGCTGCTTCATACTGACCTTTTGGGATAGCCTGAAGTCCACCACGTATAACCTCAGCCTCATAACAGGCGAAGAAAATTGCCATGCCAGCGACGACACGTAGCAATTTATCAAACTCTAGACCTTGAGGAAGAAACAGAGGGAATACGTTCACTGCGACAAAAAGGATCGTAATCAATGGTACACCGCGCAGGCTTTCAATGAAAACGACACAAACTGCTTTGACCGCAGGCATATTTGATTGCCGGCCAAGTGCCAACAGAATGGCTAATGGAAATCCGATTACCAATGTGCCTGAGAACAGGATCATTGTAAGTGGCAGGCCACCCCATTGAGATGTATCGACTTCAGCTAAGCCGAGGAAACCGCCCCACATTAACGTCAGCGTCGACACCAACGTAAAAATCCAGACCGGTACAAGTATGCTGTAGCTCCAGAACTTTGGCATCATCGTCATAACAATGGCGGAAATATAAATAAATACCGCAAAGATGAGGCGCCAATGCTCTTCATAAGGATATACACCAAAGAACATAGGGCGATGTTTCTCGCCAATTACTGCCCAGCAAGCACCCTCCGCCGCGCGGCATACTTTGTGGTCACTCGTAACAAAAACGGCGTCAAAAAGTGCCCACTGAATAAAGTCTGGCAAAAAATAAATAAGTCCAATGAGGCATACCGCCGTAACAACCGTATTAAATGGCGTACTAACGAGGTTTTCTCGCGCCCAACGCAGCACCGGAATACGTTCAATAGGTGGAGGTGCTGTCCGTTTAGAACCGCTAGTGGCGACCTCGGATGTGGCTTGATCGTTCATCCCTCAGCGCTCCTTGATTGCCGCAACGCGGTTGTAAATGTTCATACAGATTGAGATTACGATACTGATCGATAGATATACCATCATCATGACGGCGATAGCTTCGACGGACTGCCCGGTCTGGTTCAACGTGGTATTACCAATGTTCACCAAATCGGGATAACCGATAAGCACACCCAGTGAAGAGTTCTTTGTCAGGCTTAGATACTGACTGGTTGTTGGCGGTACGATCACACGCAATGCCTGTGGCATCGTCACGTAACGCATGATGAAACCAGGCCGCAAACCAAGTGCGCGTGCAGCTTCAATCTGGCCAGAAGCAACCGATTGAATGCCTGAGCGCACAATTTCTGCAATAAATGCACCAGTGTAGAATGTAATGCCGACTAAAAGCGCAATAAGTTCCGGTGAAAATTGCAATCCACCTTTAAAGTTGAAGCCTTGTAAGGATGGTACGTCCCATACAAGAGGTGCACCAAACGCAAGCCAAACTAACAATGGCGGCGCGATAAGAACGCCCAAACCTTTCCAAAGTGTCGTAATATATTCACCCGTCTGCTCACGTTTGCGTTGCGCCCATTTGTTAAGGACCACAACGCCAATAATTCCGACGAGCAATGCAACACCAACCCAAACATAGGTATCATTTGCAACCGGGAACGGCATCACGACGCCGCGGTTCATAATGAACGCACCTTCAAATGGTATGATCGCTTGCTTGGGCGCTGGCAAAAGATGGATAACTGTCCCCCAGAAAATCACATGGAGTACAACGGGGACGTTCCGGCATATCTCAACATACCAGGACGCAATCGTTGAGAGCAGCCAGTTACTGGAGACACGTGCCACCCCCATGAACACGCCCAGGAACGTCGCTAAGACAATACCCAAAATCGCGACGCGAAGGGTGTTCAAAAACCCGACGAGCAGCGCGCGTCCATACGTATCACCGGCATCATATCTGATCACCGACTCGCCGATATCAAAACCAGAGGATGTCGTTAAGAAGTTCCAACCCGTCGCGATACCTTGGCGCGCCAGGTTCTCATTAACGTTACTGTACAGATACCATCCGAGGAGCGTCAAAAGCCCAAACAGGACTGCCTGATAGGCGACACTCCGAAATGCGTTACTGTAAAAAATAGACTCGTCGGTCTTATTCTTAGATTCCATGGTCAAAGCAATACTCAGCTTGAAGTGGCAGGGATAGCAGCTTGAATTTAAATGGATGAGGTCGGCGAGATCTGAATCATCTCAGCTCTCGCCGACCGTCCAATTTACACGGTTGCTTAAATAATTAAGCAACACGCATCATCGTTTAGTGGATATCACTTCATTGGGAAGCCGTACATTAGGCCACCCTTAGTCCACAATTCGTTGATGCCACGCTCTAGGTTAAGTGGCGGACCCCAGTTGCTATCATAGATCTCACCATAGTTTCCGACCTGCTTAACAACGCGGTAAGCCCACTCTTTATCAAGACCAAGCTTGGCGCCGAGATCACCCTTAACACCCAGCAAACGTTGGATATTAATGTCGTTTGAAGCCTTCATTTCATCGACGTTTTTCGATGAAATACCCCATTCTTCAGCATTGAAAGTTACATGCGTAACCCACTTAATGATGTCGAACCACTGGTCATCGCCAGCACGAACGCCAACGCCAAGAGGCTCTTTAGAATAAACACCCGGAATGATCATGTGATCAGCAGGATTGCTAGCATCAAACTGCTGGTGACCAGGCAAACCGGCCTGATCCATTGCAAGCACGTCACAACGACCGGACATATAAGCGCCAACCAACTGCTTGGAGCTTTCGATCACAACTGGCTTGTAGTCCATCTTTTTAGATGCAAACAACGCTGCGATGTTTTTCTCGGTTGTGGAACCTGGGAAAACGCAAACTGCAGCACCGGCAAGGTCGTCGACCTTCGTAGCACCAATAGATTTACGTACCATAAAACCAGTACCTGTATAGAACGTTGGCGGACCAAAGTTGAGGCCAAGCGCGCTATCACGTGTCAGCGTAATCGTTGTTGTACGTGACAACATATCGACTTCGCCTGACTGCAAAGCTGGGAAGCGCTGCACACTACCTAAAGGCATGTACTTAACTTTCTCAGAATCGCCTAGGACGGCTGCAGCAACAGCGCGGCAAAAGTCCACGTCGAGACCTTTCCATTTACCTTGGCTGTCTGCAATCGCAAAGCCGTAACGGCCCTGGTGCACACCGCAAAGAACTTCACCGCGTTCTTTAACGGCCTTTAGTGTTGGCCCATCATCAGCTACTGCTGGTGCTGCAGCAAATGCCGCCGTACCTGCAACGGCAAGGACTGCCAGTGATTTGATTGTTTGTCTCATCGCATAAATCTCCCTAATGCGTTTAAAAAGTGCGCTAACGGCAAGGCGCGCGATTTATATTTAATGCCGTCAATGTCCAAGCATCCCGTGAAGGACCTCAGGCATTCCTTTTTTGGTCTAGCGCCATCGAAGGCATCAACCAAAACTCTAGTTTTATGCATAACCATCACCCAGCGACCTTTTTCTTAAGGTCTGGCTGATGACCCGCTGCAAGTTGTTCGAAAATCCGCGACCGGACATCAAGCCCTTTAATAAGGTGATCACAAATTAGCTGGCGTGCTTCGGCACCATCGCTACGTTCAATCGCATCAAGAATAGCTAAATGCTCTTTGACTGATTCTCGAACCCGTTCATGATTATAAAATCTTGGCAGTCCGAGTGTGACCCGATGCCTTAGGCGAAGCGGTTCATAAATTTCAACTAAATATCTATTCTTGGCCGCACGAAATATCTCAATATGAAAATCCTGACCGACCTTATGAGTCTCAGC